>CAILVY010000377.1 GCA_903837785.1 Candidatus Hydrogenedentota bacterium | reverse complement strand
GTCGTCGTACAGCGCGCCGTCCGCGATTTGCGTGTGCAGGAAATCGTTCGCGTTCTTCCATGCGTCCGCCGGCGCGACGTCCTTGCGCGCCGCGTCCGGGCCCTGGATGTTGCTGCCGAACTCGGTCACGTTGAAGTAATTGAGCACGTGAAAGCCCGAGGCGCGCATCTTCTCCGAGTACGCCGCCATCTCCCGGATGGACGTCTGCGGCCGCTTGGGCTGTTCGAAACGCGGATAGGCTTCCTCATCGGCGACGGGCGGCACAAACATGCCCATGTACGGAAAGTCGTAACTGGCTTTCCAGTTCACGCGAAACCCCATGCGTTGCAGCTTCGCCACATCGAGTTCGCCTTCGTACGTCGAGTACGCCCCGCACCCCGCGATCTCGAATCCCTCCGGGTTCACCGGATTGAAATAACCGGGATAACGACGCGTCATCCAATCGAGCCCGCCACGCCAATCCGCCGCGTGGCAGACGAAGTCGAGGGCGAAACGAATGGCCTTCCCCGGCGCAATGCGGTGGTTGAACCGGCGGAACACGAACTCGCCCTGCTTCGTGCAGGACAATTCCAGATCGAGCATCGCATCCTCGGGCGACAGCGCCACTGTCAAGCCCAGATTCCGGCCGCGATCCACCAGGGTCACGAGCGGCATGCAGAACGTGTTTCCCTCGACGGGACAATACCCCGCGCGCGGTTTCTTCTCGTCAAATCTGGGCGCGCCGTAGAAGAACGTCCGGTTCTCGAGACTGCGGAGCACCAGCGGGTCGTGCCATCCTTCATTGCTCTGTTCAGGATCCGACCACGCGGTCCAGTATTGGAGATCCGGCGCGTCTGGCCAGGCCAGGCGCGTTTCAATGGCGGTGCTCCAGGGGGCGCCTTCGCCCGTAATCGCAATCTCCCAACGCAGACTGTCCGCCGCGGGCACAATGACCTCATGCACCTGCGCCGACGTTTCGTGATCGCCGGTCCAGCGCCGCGTGATTTCGACACCGTCTCCGCGCTGTTCGACAACGGGTTCGCCCGCGGGACGGCACTGATCGAGGGCCGTGGCCGCGTGAAAGGTGATTTCCTGCGCACCGCATTTGAGGCGGGAAAGGCTTGCGTCGGGGGCGAATTCGGCAATTGGCGGCGCAGTATCTACAGCCTGCGCAATTTGCGTAGTGGCGCACCCCGCGAGAAACAGGAAAAGCTGGATTGCAGCCGGCGAATGCATAGTGTCCCTCCTGAAACGAATAAGCGTGCCACCGGTAGTGTTCAGCAGCATCGAGAATACTTCAGCGGGCAGGAAAGAGTAAATGCGTCAATCAAAGCGTGCGTATCAGTGGTATGTTGCGGGGCCGCCCCGTGCGCTTCGGCGCATGTTGCTCGCGGTGGGATGGATTGCCCTGTGTTGGACGCTGGCCGTTTCCGCGAGCCTCTTGCGCCCCTTCGCAACGTGCCGCATGCAGCATGTCTGCAAACGGCTTTCGAAACTCTGGATCCGGGGGGTATTGCGGATCACGGGCATTCGCATCAAAGTCGAAGGCGAGGTGCCGGCACAACCGTACTTTCTGGTGGCCAACCATATCACCTGGGCGGACTACTTCGTGATGAACTCGCTGGTCGATGCGGTATGCGTGGTTCAGGCGGAAGACGAAAAGATCCCCGTCCTTGGCCGGCTCATGAAAGGACTGAACCCGGTCTTTGTCCGCCGCACCCGGGACGACATTGCCCGCACGGTGAACCTGATGACCGAACACATACGCAAGGGCCGCAGCCTGCTGATGGCGCCCGAAGGCATTGTATCGCCGGGCAAAACGGTTCGCCGTTTCCGTCCTGCACTGCTCGAATCGGCGGTGCTCACGGAAACGCCGGTGCATTACGCGAGCATCACGTGCCGCACGCCGGAAGGGTATCCACCGGCCTCGCGCATCGCTCTCTTCGGTCCGGACCCGTATTATCGGACCCCGGACGGCAAGATCCCCGACTCCGAACTCGAAGCGTGGGGACCGGAGCGATCTTTCCTGTGGCATTTGCTGAGGTTGTTGTCGCTCCCGTGGCACGAGTTCACCGTCCGCTTTGCGCCGGAACCTGTCTCGGCCCGCGATCGCCACGTGCTCGCGAACAACCTGCAGCAGGCCGTCAGCACAATCTTCACGCCGGTGCAGTAAGGCCGTAGACCCGCGCGGCATTGCCCTCGAGAACGTCTCGTGCCGTTTCCAACGCATCGTGCTCCGAACACAGGCCCTCCGACATCATGTCGCCCAACGTCAGGGCCAGCGCCCGCCGCACGCACCACATGCCCGCGATCACGCCGAGTCCGCCCCGGCCCGTGCCGAAGAGGATCTTGCCCGGGCCCGCCAATTCGAGCCATTCCCGCAATTGCATCGCCAGCACGCGCGGCGTGAACTGCAGGCTCTGGAACGAGAGGTCAATCCAGCAGCCCTCCCGCCGGGCGATCAACCCTGCTTCGCGCGTGTAGGGATAGCCGCCCCCCGTCAGGATGATGCGCGTTTTCGCGGCTGCAGCGGCGGCCAGCGCCGCCCGCAGCAGCGCGGGATTCCCTCCGAGCAGGTTGCCGCCCGCATCATCCGTGGTGCCGCTGCGGATCTGGACCGGGAGGCCGATGCCTCCGCAAACACGCAGCACGTGCACCACAAGGAAATCTTCCACAATTGCCCGGTCGGATTCCGAGGGGCGCGCCGTTTCGTACGCGCGATATGCGGCCGCCTCATCGACTTCGCGCACCTCAAGAGAACGCCACGCGCCGAGGTTCAGATGAATGCCCATGATTCCTGGCGACGCCTGACATGCATGTACCCGGCGCGTGACACGCTCCACAAGATCAGAGAAACGCCGGGGCATCGATTGCTCCGCCGGCACTTCGTTTTCGCGCGGCATGCGCACGATGGAATCGAGCGATGCGACGTAACGCAGGCGTCCCGGCTCCGCGCCCGGTTCCTTGCCCTCCTCCGCGTTGCCGAGCAACCCAAGCGTGTGCACGCCGGCAATTCCCCCGACATGATGATAGTATTCCTCGCTCGTGTGCGTCCCGCAGAACGCAGCATAGCGTCTGCGCACGTCCTCCGCTTGCCCGGGCGTGATGCGCTCTTCCGAAACCCCCAGCAACCGGCGCACACCTTCAAGAAGTCCCCGCGACGACTCCTCCGGCTTGTTCAGGAGCAGCGGTTCCAGGAACTCATCCAGCGAAGCCCGTTCACTTCCCGGAATCACAAAGTGATTGCAGGCGGGCATCAAGCGAATCGTCTTTTCGAGCCGCTGCCAGGGTTCAGCCTCGTACGCCGGCGTTTCGCTTCCGGCAGATGGCATGCCTTTTCGGCCCTTGCCTGAGGCGGCGTCGAGATAGCTACTGCGGTTCACATAGAACATGTCATGCGCCCATTGAATGGATTTCGCCTCATTATGGGCGCTGCAACATACGGACGCAAGGCGCCGTCGTCCTGCGAATTCAGAGCAGGCCCTTCTTCGCGGCGACCGCGCGCAGCTCGGCGTACTCGAACAGCTCGCTGAAGTCGCAAAGCGTGCTCATGGCGGTGCTCGTGACGGAAATGCCGGATTCGACTACCGCGGCAACCGGATTCAGTCCGCCGCATACGACGAGCCCGGCGCGGCCCTGCGCCACGGGAATGTCGAGCAGGGGCTGATTGGGCGTGCCGATCAGCATCACGCCGCCCACACCGGCCTTCTCCGAAAGCTGGGCGAGCCTGCGCACTTCGTCGAGCGCGATGACCGGCACCTCGCGAAAACTCGCACCCACCACCCCGTAGCCCGTTTGCGCGGCCTGGCCGACGCTCGTCATGTGTCCCCGGATGAACACTTCCAGGGGATCAAGCGATGAGCCATCGTACGTGATGATCTGCGTGAAGCGCCGGGGCTGCCCCTTCTCCAACTGGACCAGGCCCCCAAAACGGGATGTCGTCGCGATCTTGTTGCGCAGGAAGATCCCGTTGATGCTCACGCTGCAAACCGTGGCAATGGCCACACTTCCTTTCGGAACGCGAATCCCGCCCAGCTCTTCGCCCGGTCCGGCCAGGCCCACGAGCCGTCCCATGCTGATCTTCGCGCCGTAGGCTTCGCCGAGCCTGGCGATCGCCGGACGCAGTTCGCGCTGGTTCAGCGTGGAGATGTTCAGGATTACCCTGCCCCGGCGCGCCGGCAAATCAAAATCCATCTGATAGGACAGCGTGTCCACCCGCGTGGACACAAAGCCCACCTTATCCACAACCAGCGCGCTCTCCAGCTCCTGCAGGCCCTGCCGCGTCAGTTTGCGGCCGCGCCGGCCCAGGTTCTCCGTCCAGCCCAGCGCATCGGCCTGCGCCAGATAATTGCGCACGGTCCGCTCCGTCAGATCGAAACCCGATGCGGCCAGGCCCTCGGCGATGCGCTGGCTGCCCAACGGCTTGGGCGCCTGCTGCAACGTGCGCAGAATCGCAGTCATCTTCCGGCGTGTCTTGATATCCAGGGGATGCTCCTCCGGGCGTCCTCGTCCCCGGCGGGCCGGACGCCCCTGTCGTCGTTCATGAGGAGAAGACAGTAGCATGCGCGTCCGGCCGTGTCAATAGTACCGGCAATTATTCCGGTTCTATTGGAATCGGGTTTCCGGTTGCCGCTCACGGGGCTCGCCTTGACAGGTGCCAAAACAATGAGCGAATCCCTGCATTCCCCGTTTTGTTGACACGGCCCCGCGAAATGGGTACACTTGTCGGAACCGGCTGGTCTATTCCGCATACAGCGAACCTGGCGGCGTGGCAATCACATTATGGCATTGGGGAATTTTGGCCCTAACTATGGAGGAAATCGGTCGTGTCTTATGTAAGCGAAGTGCTTGAACTCGTCGAACGCCGGAATCCGGGCGAACCGGAATTTCTGCAGGCGGTGCGCGAAGTGCTCGAGTCGTTGGCTCCCGCGCTGGAACGTCACCCCGAATATCAAGAGAACCGGATTCTCGAGCGGCTCGTAGAGCCGGAGCGCGTGATCATGTTCCGCGTCCCCTGGCAGGACGACAAGGGAAAGATCCACGTCAACCGCGGCTTCCGCATCCAGTTCAACAGCGCGATTGGCCCCTACAAGGGCGGGCTGCGCTTCCATCCCACAGTGTACCTCGGCATCCTGAAGTTCCTGGCCTTCGAGCAGATCTTCAAGAACTCGCTGACCACGCTCCCCATGGGCGGCGGCAAGGGCGGCACCGATTTCGATCCGAAGGGCAAGTCGGACTCCGAAGTCATGCGTTTCTGCCAGTCGTTCATGGCTGAGCTGTTCCGCCACATCGGCCCGGACACCGACGTGCCCGCGGGCGACATCGGCGTCGGCGGCCGCGAGATCGGCTACCTCTTCGGCATGTACAAGAAGCTGCGCAATGAATTCACGGGCGTGCTCACGGGCAAGGCCCTGAACTGGGGCGGCTCGCTGATTCGTCCGGAAGCGACGGGATACGGCGCCGTCTACTTTGCCGAGAACATGCTGGCCACCCGCGGCGACAGCATCGAAGGCAAGATTTGCACCGTGTCCGGCTCGGGCAACGTCGCCCAATACACCGTCGAGAAGCTGAATCAGTTGGGTGCGAAGGCCGTCACGCTCTCCGATTCAAGCGGCACGATCTACGATCCGGCCGGCATCGACGACGAGAAGCTGGCCTTTGTCCTCGAACTGAAGAACGTGCGCCGCGGCCGGATCAAGGAATACGCGGACAAGTTCAAGGGCGTGGAATTCCGCGCCGGCGCGAATCCCTGGGGCGTCAAGTGCGACTGCGCCTTCCCCAGCGCCACGCAAAATGAAGTCACCGCGGAAGACGCTGCGAAGCTCGTCGAGAACGGCTGCTTCGTCGTGGCCGAAGGCGCGAACATGCCGACCGAACCGGGCGGCGTGGACATCTTCCTTGAAAACAGCGTGCTCTATGGCCCGGGCAAGGCTGCGAACGCGGGCGGCGTGGCCACCTCCGGTCTCGAAATGGCCCAGAACGCCCAGCACGTGGCCTGGACCCGCGAAGAAGTGGACCGACGTCTGCGCGACATCATGAAGGCGATCCATACCGCAGCGTGGACCACCGCCGAAGAGTACGGCCGCCCCGGCAATTACGTGATCGGCGCGAACATCGCCGGTTTCCAGAAGGTCGCCGACGCCATGCTCGATCAGGGTTTGGTTTAAGCGCTCCCATAATCGGATATAGTGAAGGGGCCTGGCCGGTCACAAGGCCAGGCCCCTTGACGTTTGACGCAACAGAGGAGAAGCGGCCGTGTCGTTGATGTCCGACCTCAGTTCCGGGTTGCCTGAACTCGATCAACTGCTCCGGGGACTCCTGCCCGGCGACAATGTGGTCTGGCAGGTCGAGCATATCGAGGATTACCAGGCGTTCGTGACGCCGTTCTGCGAGTGTGCCGTCGAGAAAGGGCGCAAGCTCATCTACTTCCGCTTCGCCCGCCACGAACCGCTGCTCTCCCGGGAAATCGGCGCGGAATGGCACGAACTGGATCCCCAGGACGGATTCGAACCCTTCCTGGAGCACATTCACGCGACGATCGAGCGCGCGGGCCGCGGCGCCTTCTACGTGTTCGACTGCCTGTCCGACCTGGCCGCGGACTGGTTCAGCGATCAAATGCTGGGCAATTTCTTCAAGCTGACCTGCCCCTATCTCTTCGACCTCGAGACGATCACCTATTTCGGCCTGCTCCGGAATTACCACTCCTCGCATGCCGTCAATCCCATCCGGAACACCACGCAATTGCTGCTGGACGTGTACGGCTACGAAGGCAAGATCTATGTCCGGCCGCTCAAGGTGACGCAACGATACACGCCCACGATGCACATGCTGCACGCCTGGGAAGACCATGGGTTCCGCCCCGTGCGCGACAGCCATGTGATCGCCCAGGTCCTGACCTCCACGCCGCATTCGGCCCTGGAATCCGCCATTTACCGGCTCGATGTGTGGAACCGCGCCTTTCTGCAGGCGGAGGAAGCGCTGAACAGCGGCATCAGCGCGCCGCCCCCCGAGATGTTTCCGCGCCTGCTTCGCATGGTCGTTTCGCGCGAAGAGCGGGTTCTCGAACTGGCTGAGCGTTTCTTTGACGTCTCGGATGTGCTCGAGATCAGCAAGCGCGTGATCGGCACGGGCCTCATCGGAGGCAAGGCCGTGGGCATGCTGCTGGCCCGGGCCATCCTGCACAAGTCCAATCCCCGCTGGGACAGCCTGCTCGAGATGCACGACTCGTTCTTCATCGCCTCCGACGTGTTCTACACCTGCCTCGTGCGCAACGGCTGCTGGTGGACCTGGAAGAACCTGAAGAACCCGGCCACGTTCCTGCAGGGCGCGGAACAGGCGCGCCAGCGCATCCTCACCGGAACCTTTCCCGAGGAAATCGAGGCGCAATTCTCGGAAATGCTCGATTATTACGGGCGTTCGCCGATCATCGTGCGCTCGAGCAGCCTGCTCGAAGACAACTTCGGCAATTCCTTCGCCGGGAAGTATGCCAGCGTCTTCTGCCCGAATCAGGGCTCGAAGGTGCAGTGCATGGAGGACTTCCTTACGGCCGTGCGCACGATCTACGCCAGCACGATGAGCGAGGAAGCCCTGGCCTACCGCGCCCGCCACAATATCCTCGACCGCGACGAACAGATGGCGCTCCTCGTGCAGCGCGTCTCCGGTTCCATGCACAGCAACCTTTTCTACCCGCAGATCGCGGGCGTGGGCTTCTCGTTCAACCCCTATGTCTGGAGCGACTACATCGACCCCAAGGCGGGCATGCTCCGCGTGGTTTTCGGACTGGGCACGCGCGCCGTCGATCGCTCAGACGACGATTACACCCGCATTGTCGCGATGAATGCCCCCGAGCGGCGTCCCGAGAGCAAGCGTGAAAACGGCGGCCGCCTCGCACAGCACAAAGTCGACGTGCTCGACCTGGAGAGCAACCAGCTCGTGAGCGCGGACTACAAGGACGTGCTTGCCCGCAGCCCCGAACTGCCCGTGGACCTCTTCGCCACCCACGACCCGACGCTCGCGCGCATGGCCCGCGAACGCGGCCAACGCACGCCGCCCGCGCCGCTGCTCACGTTCGACAAGCTGCTCGCCAAGACCCCCTTCATTGAAGACATGCGCGCCATGCTTCACAGCGTCCAGTCGGCCTATGAGTATCCCGTGGACATCGAATTCACCGCCAATTTCAAGGACGAAACGGCCTACAAGATCAATCTCGTGCAATGCCGTCCGCTGCAGGTGCAGAGCGCGACGCTCGTGGAAGACATCCCCGGCGATCTCACGGAACAGGACATCATGTTGAGAACGACGGGACCGGTCATCGGGCGCAGCCGCATCGACACAGTGAACCGGTTCATCTACGTCAATCCGGGCGTCTACGGGCATCTGCCCATCCGCGAGCGCTACTCCATCGCGCGCTTGATCGGCAAGCTGACGCACCTGAACAAGAAGCCGGGCGCGCCCGGATGCCTCATGCTCCTGGGACCGGGCCGATGGGGCACCACCACGCCCTCGCTCGGCGTGCCCGTCTCCTTCTCCGAGATCAACACGGCCTCCATTGTCTGCGAGATCGTTGCCATGCGCGACGACCTCGTGCCCGATGTCTCCCTGGGCACCCATTTCTTCAGCGAACTCGTCGAAATGGACATCGTCTATCTCGCCCTCTTCCCGACGCAGGCGGATCATTGGCTGAACCGGGCCTGGTTCGACGCCGCCCCCAACAAACTCGCCGAACTGCTGCCGGAGGCGGCCGGCTTCGCCCACGTGATCTCGCTCATTGACGTGGAGGATCTTCCCGGCAACGTGCACATCCGATTTCACGCCGACAGCATCCGCCAGCAGGCGATCTGCTATGTCTCGCCCGCGGCCCCGGATGCGTGAGGCGAATCACCCCCCTGCTCGTCCAGGACCTTTCGCACAGTGCGAAGCAATTCCTGCCGGCGATAGGGCTTGCTGATCAGATTGAGGCCTTCTTTCACGACGAAGTTCGTGTGCACGGCGTTCTCGCTGTAGCCGCTGGAGAACAGAATGCGCACCCTGGGATTGCGTTCCTGAATCCGCGCCATGACCTCGCGTCCGCCAATCTTCGGCATCATGACATCAAGCAGCGCGAGGCTGATCATCCCGGCGTGCTCCTCAAAGACGCGCAGGGCCTCTTCTCCATCGCAGGCGGTCAACACGGTGTATCCGGCGCGGCGAAGCATCTGGACCACCAGGCCCCGGACCATTTCCTCATCTTCGGCGACGAGAATCGTCTCGGTGCCCCCGACCGCGCGGCCTTCCGTCTTACTGCCAACGGCTTCGGCAAGCCGCTCGACCAGCGGAATGTAGATCTTGAAGGTGGACCCCAGGCCCGGCTCGGAGTAAACATGAATCAGGCCGCTGTGTTGCTTCACGATCCCGTAGACCGTCGCCAGCCCGAGTCCCGTCCCCTGGCCCACCTCCTTCGTTGTGAAGAAGGGCTCGAATATCTGCGCGCGCGTCGACTCATCCATCCCGTGCCCCGTGTCCGTCACGCTCATCAACGCATAACGTCCCATCGTCGCCCACGGGTGTTCCCGGCAATAGTCTTCGCCGACCAGCACGTTCTCGGTCTCGATCGTCAGCGTGCCCCCCTCGGGCATCGCGTCACGGGCATTCACGCACAGGTTCATCAGCACTTGCTCGATCCGGACCCTGTCCACGCAGACTGTGCCGAGCCGTTCACCGGGTATGAAGTAGAGCTCGATGTGCTCGCCAATCACGCGCCGGATCATCTTCAGCACACCGCGCACGAGATCGTTCAAATCCAAATTGACGGGCTGAATCACCTGGCGCCGGCTGAAGGCCAGCAACTGTTGGACAAGTTCCGCCGCGCGCTCGGCCGCAACACGGACTTCGTCGAGATGGGCGGCCGTCGCGTCGCCGGCATCCAGTTCGCCCTGCAACAGGTCCAAATGCCCGAGGATCACCTGCAGCAGATTGTTGAAATCGTGCGCGATGCCGCCCGCCAACTGCCCCACGGCTTCCATCTTCTGCGCTTGCCGCAATTGCCCCTCCAGGCGTTCCCGTTCCTCCTCCGCCCAGCGGCGTGCGGTGATATCCGCGTCCGAGCCCCGGTAACCCAGCAGTTGCCCGCATTCATCCAGCACGGGCATGCCGCTGCTCGAGATCCAGACGATGTGCCCGTCTTTGGCGCGTGTCGGGCTTACAATGTCGTGGAAAGGCGCCTTCTCCCGGGCAATCGCACGCAGCTTCGACAGATGCTCTTCGCGCCCCTCCTCCGGATACAGCTCGAAGAAGCGGACCTTGCCGACCAGTTCCTCGGGCCGGTAGCCCAGCAGGTGTTCGGACATGCGGCTGACATACGTGAAGAGGCCGGTGGCATCCAGTTCCCAGATGATCTCGCGGCTTTGTTCCGCGATCTGATTGAATCGCTCTTCGCTCTCACGCAGCGCTTCGCGCGCCAGCTTCTCCGCAAGCGCCCGCGCAATGCTGTCGGCCAAACGCTCGAGCAATTCGATCCGGGCGGGCGAGAACAGGCCCTTGCGCCGGTCGTTCAACTGGATAAGGCCAAAGACCGTGGACTCGCTCCGCAACGGAATCAGTGCAACCGACTCGTAGCCCTCCCCGTTGCAGCGGTTGCGCGTGCGTGACTGCCGGTCCTCCTCCGTCGAGCTGGCCAGCAGTTCGGTCGTGCAATTGGACCAGAAGCTCCCGCGCGGACTGAAGAACGGCTGGCTGGGATCGAAACGGCCGCACAGGATGTTGCCGCACATGCAGTCCAGTATCGGGTTCCCCCGTTCATCGCGCAGCACCTGCCCATTGAGGTCCCGCGCGCACAGGCTGCTCTCCAGCCGCACAAAGGACTCGGGGAAACCGCTCACTTCGAAATAGGGGTAATCGTCGCCGTCGTGCAGACGCACCCCGACGGCCTCACAGCCGGTCCACTCCTTCAGGTAGGAGATGATGGCCTTCATCAGCTCGCGGCTGTCGCTGCTTATATTCAGCAGTTCCAGGATACGCACGGTCGTCTCGCGTTCCTGCTCCGAGCGCTTGCGCTCGGTAATGTCGTCGAACACGGCCACGAAACGGCCCTTCTCCGTGCTGTACACGGAAACGGACAACCACCGCGACAGCGGGGTGAAGTTGATTTCAAAGCGTTCAGGCGTCCCCGACAGAGCGACCCGGCCGTAGATCTCAAAGAGCTCCGGATTGGCCTCGCGGATGCCGGGAATCACCTCCGTCACCCGCCGGTTGAGGACATTCCCGAGGCCGGTCAGGCGGCTGAACGCGCTGTTGACGTCGAGATAGACAAAATCCACCGGGCGGTTCTCTGCGTCGTATTCCATCCGGCAGTATGCAAACCCCTCGATCATGTTCTCGAAGAGCGAACGATAGCGGAGGATGCTCGAGCGCAACGCCTCCTCCATGCGCTTGCGTTCCGTAATGTCCCGGATAACGCCCACAATGAACCGGCGTCCGGACGGATCCACATACAGCGTCTTCCGGGTCACTATCGTGCGAAGCTCGCCCGTGCCCGCGTCGGTGATGGTTTCTTCATTGACGTTGTCATTGCCCGTCTTCAGGACCCAGTCGTCCATCTCCCAGAAGACCGCCGCCTGTTCCGGCGGAAAGAAGTCGGGATCAGACTTCCCTATCAGTTCTTCGCGGGAACACCCCGTCAGCGCGCATTCCGCGTCATTGACCAGCACCATCCGGTGTTGTTCATCCTTGACGAAGACCGGATCGCCAATCGTGTTCACCACGTTGACGATGTAATCCTGGGCAGAGTTCAGCGCCTCTACGGCGCCGCGCCGCGCCCGCCCGATGCCATGGATCAGGGCGAACGATATCGCCAGCAAGACCCCGGCCCCGCACAGAAAACCCACATATTGCCATTGATGCCGGCGTTCCGTGCGGACCACTTCCTGTTTGATTTGATCGTCCAACGCGATCAGCGCCGAATCCACCGCGTCAAACGCAATCTGCACGGTGTCAAGGCGTGCGGTGAGCGCGGCTTCGGCGGGCGCAGCCTCCGGTGGACCGGCTGGCGGGGCAAGCGCCTGCCGGAATGCGGCAAGTGACGATTGCACGGCCTTCTTCCGGGACTCCGTGATGCCACCGATGCCATATTGCTCACAACGGGCAACGAACGCATCGAGGTCCTCGCCCGCGCGTTCTACGAGAGCCATTCCCTGCTTCTGGCCGGACGCGGCGGCACGCGCCCCGGCCATCATGATCTGGCGATACCCCTGCGCAAGGTCAAGGCGCACCTGTTGGAGCGTCCCGTGCTCCGTCGTGAGCAGGGAGACCGCGTGGTGCTGGCGAAAAGAGAGCAGCGTCGCCCCTCCGGCGATGGCAAGGATGCTCAACACCGGTATCCACCACCACTTGGACCGGCCCGTTGCGGGCAGCTCTCCTTGGGAAAGGCGATTCAGCGCCGCCACAAGCTGTTTCATGCGGCGCTTGCCGCCTCCACGACTGCTATCGACATGGAACCTCGCAACTTCTTGAGTGTTCTCGGGCAGGAACCAGAATCGTCTCCGGCCTGTACAACTCCGGCCAGAAGGGAGATGATGGCACTACGTTTCGTTCGTACCTTCCCAGCGCCGGGGTCCACGCATCCTGCGCCGCCTTATTGTCATAGAAGGATTCTACGAGCGTTTTGCCGGACGTGTCAAGGCGAATCCCTGAACATGTGAACGTTTGCGACCGCCCGGGGAAAACTGGCAATGCGCCCCGGAGAACACCGATAATCCCGGATCGGCTGCCGGGCAGAGTGGACGGCCCCGGGAAGGAAGACGATGGCTTTCGCGGAAAGATGCAGAGGAATATGCCTCGCCGGGTTGCTTCTGGCGGGGACCTGCCTGCTCGCCGAAGGGGCGCCGGCAGCGCCGCCACCCCAATCCGGAACGTCGGCGCCTTCCGCGGCAAAGCTCATCCGCGCTGATTTCGGGCAGTACACCCCGGGCATGATCCCCGGGGGCATCGGAGAACCGGTGCGGGAAGCCCGTAATGTCGCCGATGCCTGGGAGAAGCTGCATCCCGGGTGCACGGTCAAGTACCAGTTGATGATCAACACCGGCACCACGGAAGGCGAGTGGCTGAAGACCCAGCTCATCGGAAAGATCGCGCCGGAAATCGTGACGATGAACACGGAAGTGGCCTGGCAGGCGATCGACAAAGGGTGGTTCATCCCCCTGGACGAGTTCCTGCAGCGCCCCAATCCCTACATCCCGGGAAACGAGCACTGGATTGACAGCTTCACGAATATCGCGCTGACAAACTCCAAGCGCGCCCCGAACGGCAAGCTCTACTGCATCACGATGGATACGGTCGAGACGGGGTGGTTCTACAACATGACGCTGCTCAGGAAACTGGGCATCACGAAGAAGCCCGAGACGTGGGAAGAAATGCTCGCGGACTTCAAGATTATCCAGGAGGCCGGATTCACCCCGCTCACTTCGCAGATGAACCTCGCCTCGGACTGGGGGCAGGACATCGTGTTCGAGATGATCTATCATGATTTGCTGCCCACGCTCGATCCGATCAGTTCACGGGACGACGTGAAGGATTATCAGGAACATTTCATCGATCCGCAGGAAGGCGGGTTTCTTTTCACGAAAGGCTTCTTCTCGAGCCGGGATCCCCGCTGGCGTGAAATGAACCGCCTCGTCAAGGAATGGCGGCAGTACTGGGCAAAGGAACTCAAGTTCTCCGATCCGACCCGGCTCTTCCTCACGGGCCGCCTCGCGGTGTACTGGGACGGCTCGTGGACGATCCGCCGTATGACCAAGGACCCCCATATCGATTTCGAGTGGGAAATCGGCTATGTCCCCGCGATCACCCGAGCGACCTCGCGCTTCGCATCCGGCTCGCCGGCCACGCTCATTGGCGGGGCGGCCTCGCAGGTGCACATCACGAACAGCGCGATCTACAACAACAGCCTCGAGGAGTGCGTGGACTTCCTGATGTACCTGTCGGCACCGCAGAACATCGAGCGCATCGCGGGCGAAGCCCTGATCTTCAAGCCCAATGTGAAGGGGGCAAAGACCGACCCCCGCCTCCAGCCGTTCGACGACATCTTCAAACGCAAGAGCTGCGCGATCCAGTGGATGGAAGCCATGGATCCCGAGTACAAGAAAGTGTGGCGGCGCTGGCTCGACTATTATCTTCAGGACGGCTTTGAACTCGACGCCTATCTCAAGGTGCTCGACGAAAACTTTGCGGCGTGGGTAAAGTCTCACGAGAAGGACGTTGTCTGGGATTTCACCGAGATGGAAGCGATCTGGCAGACACGCAAGGAGGTATTGCTTCGTGAACTCGACCCCCAGCGTTAGAAAACGCCCGTGGTATGCCAGGCACTCCGCGGGCCAGCCGCCGTTGTGGCTGATCTACGCGCTGCTGCTGGGGCCGGTCTCGTTCCTCATCCTGTTCAATTACATCCCCGCCATCTCGGCCTTTTACCACGCGTTCACCCAATGGGACCCGGGCAAGCCCGCGGTGTGGGTGGGCCTGCGGAACTTCATCGAGCTGTTTTACGATCCCATCTTCCTGAAGAGCCTTCAGAACCTGCTGAAACTCGGGGTCTTCGTCTTCCTCGTCAATCTCAGCGTGCCGTTCGTCGTCGCGGAGATGATATACCACCTCCGCTCGGACCGGTGGAGTTACGCGGCACGGGTGGCGCTTGTGTTGCCCATGATTGTGCCGGGCGTCGTCATTTACATGATCTGGCAATACATCTACTCCGACGCGGGCCTCGTGACCGCCCTGATGGAAGCCCTGGGGCTCCACCGCTGGATCTACGGCTGGCTCTCCCACCCGAAGACCGCCCTGTGGGCCGTCGCCTGTGTCGGGTTCCCGTTCGCGTACGGATTCAACGTCCTCATCTACTACGCCGGACTAACCAACATCCCGCAAAGCATTCTCGAAGCGGCGGAAGTGGACGGCATGAGCCCGCTGGGCCGGATTCTCCACATTCACGTGCCGCTCATCCTGGCGCAGGTCCGCCTGCTGGTCGTGGTCACCCTCATCGGCATCGTGAACGGATTCGAATCGCTCTACATTCTCACCCGCGACGGCGGCCCGGGCTACGAAACCATGGTGCCGGGCCTGTACATGTACCTGAACGGCTTCGTGTTCGAACGCATGGGCTATGCCGCGGCCATTGGGCTGCTGCTGCTCGTCTTCCTCCTGTTCTCCACGATCCTCATCAACCGCTTTGTACGGACGGACGACTATGAACCTGGCTCCTGAAGTGACGAAGGCTGCGGCGCCGCGTCCCGGCCGGCTGCGACGCCTCGGCGTTTTCGGCGTGCTGTGGCGCGCCACGCTGCTGCTCCTCCTCTTCCTGACCTTCGTTCCCTTCCTGTTCATGATCACGACCTCGTTCAAGGACACCCATCAGTTCTACCACAGCTTCTGGTCGCCCACCTGGCCGCTCGCCTTCGAGAATTATGCCCGCGCCTATGGCGACCTGAAAGTCTTCATCTTCAACAGCATTCTCGTGACCGCGGCGAGCATCGCCGGCATCCTCGCGTTTTCGATCATGACGGGATTCCTCTTCGCGCGCTACCGCTTTCCCGGACGCGAAATCATTTACTACATGATGCTCGCCATGCTGATGGTTCCGGGCGTGCTCATGCTCATCCCCCAGTTCGTCTGGGTGCAGCGCCTCGGCCTGCTCGACACGTACTGGGTGATGATCCTCCCCTACATCGCGGGCATGCAGATCATGGGCGTCTTCCTCTTCCGCGGATTCTTCGCCCAACTCGATCAGGCCCTCTTCGAGTCCGCGCAACTGGACGGAGCAGGGCTCTTCCGCCAGCTCTGGCACATCGCCCTGCCGCTCTCCAAACCCATCCTCGGCGTCGTCGCCATCATGAGCGCGCTCGGCGTCTGGAACAGCTTCCTCTGGCCGCTCGTCACCACCTCGAACGAGGACGTCATGGTCCTCACGGTCGGCATGCTCCGCTACTATGGCCGCGTCCTCGGGCAATACGGGCCGATGTTCGCGGGCTACACGATCTCCGCCATCCCCCTCGGCATCCTCTTCACCCTCTTCACCCGCGCCTTCATGAAAGGCGTCACCAGCGGCGCGCTCAAGGCCTGAAGCCCCACCGTTATTTGCCGCCCCGGAGTATCGCTTCCGCGAGCCGCTGGCGCAGCCCGGGGAGCGTGCCGGGACCTTGCGCCCAGCTTCCCCACGTGGGCACGGCCGTGCGGACCAGTTCTTCGACCACCTCCCGGCCCCCGCGCTGTTCCAGAAGCACGAAGTACTCGAAATCCTCCATGCCGTCGCGGAGGTTCTTGAGACGAATCGACGCGACCGGTCCTTCAATACCCGCGTCGTCGCCCGGATAGAACAGGAAGCCGTCACCGTTCCAGCGGATGCGGAAGCCGGGATCGTCCCAAGGATTCCGGTCCGGGCTGCCCCAGTACACGCAGGACCAGTAGAGGAGCCCGGTCACGCCATAACGCCGGTTGAGCCACGGCGCGATGCGGTAGGCGGTCACGGGAAAATCGATCTGCCAGTACGGGGGATTATCGCCCTTCACCGTGTCGAACTCGGGATGATAGGGCGGCGCACTCTGCACCAGCGCGGTGTAGCTCCACACGGCGTTACCCTGCGCCTGCACCCGCCGCACGCTCGGCTCATGGATGAACCCGAAAAGCGGACACCAGAGGTCTATCGCGCCATCGAGCGCGCCCCACGCGGGATTCTCGCAGTAAGGCTGTTCCACCACGAGGCGGCGCAGGCGCGGTGCGGCCTCGTGCACCAGCGCGCCGAGGCTCCGCACCCGCTCATAGGCTTCCGGATCATTCGGCTCGTCGAGCATGTAATGATAGGCGCGCTCGAGCCATCCCTTCTTCTCGAGGTACTCCTGCCAGGACTGAAAGAAGCGCAACGCCTTCCCGCGGTCCGCGCCCAGCGCGTCGCCGAACGGCGCGTGCGGGATGCCAATATTCGTGACGTGATATCGCGCGACAAAGTCGCTCAACGCCCGGTCCGTCGCCTCATCCACCTGAAGGGCGCCGTCCGGCCCCGGCTTTGGCAGGAGCCGGCCGGGAATCGCGGGGTTGATCCGGTGTTCCGCCAGCATCTCCGCGTATCGTTCTTCCAGGCGCTGATACGCCTCGGAATCCGTCTTGAGATGATGATGGCCGGCGATCCCTTCCACACCCCCAAAGTGATTCTCGTGCGTCGGGCCCTCCGGCAGCGTGAAATCCCACACGGTCACGCGCACCGGCATCTCCGCGGCCGCGGCGCCATCCGCCGTTACCCGCAGCGTCCCTTCATACAGCCCCGGAACGGCATCGCGCGGAATCCGGACATCCATCCACAAGGGCTGATGCCGGTCCTGCCAGACCTCGAATCCCGCCGCCCCGAACCTCGGGCCTTCGCGTTCGTCGCCGTGCCACCTGGGTTCCGGAATGGACTCGCCCGTGTACGGGTTCTTGAAGGGAATCAGCGGATCGGCGACGAGTCCCGGCGGGCACGTGGCCCGCGGCGCGCTGTGCCGCACCGGCACGTACGCCTCGCGATAGAGCACCACGCACTCCGGCGCCACTTCGCGGCCGTCCGTGCTGCGCAACGATCCCATGCTGACGTTCACGCCCTTGAGCCCCCCGTCCAGCGCCGTCACCGCCACCTGGACCGACTCATACTCCCCGCGCGCCCCCGCCAGTTCCGCGGCCGCGGCGCCCTCGATCGGGCCTTCCTGGCCGATACGCAGCGTCGGCGGAAACGCCGCCAGCCCGATGCGCGGCCCGGCCAGCGCGGTCGCCCCGAACAACAACCAGCCCGTCGCCAGAACAATCCCTAAACGGCCCATGGCCTGTTCCCTCCCGGTTCCCCTGTCATCCTAAGATTCGCCCAAGCCCTGTTCAAGTACGGCCTGTTGGAAACCGCCGGACCAGATGCGGTATTAAGGAAGCTGACATACACTTGTGTGGCCCGGATCAGGCGGGAAGTGGAACGGCCGGGCGAGAACATGCGAACGGCCGTCCCATTCACTTGCAGCGCTACCCAGAGGCTTGCCTTCAACATCGAGAGACATGGCGGAATGACGTATCGCTAAACCGGTTCCGAAGATGGACAGAGTCAAATGACAGATAGTCTCACCGGCAACAAATGCGCTCAATTGCTCCTTGTGTGCATTGCGATGTTGCTTGAAGCTTCCTTTGGATCTGCCGAGAACCCTGGAAGGAATCAGGAAAACGGCATCTATCTCTGCAATCTGAATGGTTCTGATTTGCGCAGAATTCCTCTTGGCGATCTTGTGTATGAATATCCTGCCTTCAGTCCCGACGGGACGCGTATTGCGTTTCAAGCCCGAGAACGACCGAAAGTTCCCTCCCCAGCAGATGTGGCGCAAGAGAACTTCGAGCTTCCGGCGAATACGGCGCCTCGCCGACCCTTGAGACACACTTATCTAGGCCCCGAAAATGCATTTGATATCTGGAGCGCGGACATTGATGGAACAAACCGGAGGAACCTGACAGCAGATCCCGCTAACGACTACAACCCTGTCTGGTCGCCCGACGGCAGGCGAATTGCATTTGTATCTACCCGCTTCGGAGGGTTGCGGCTAATCATCATGGACTGCGACGGCAGCAATCCGACACGGATGACTGAAGACGATGGCTATTATGCGTACGAAAAAAGCCCCTCCTGGCGCGGAAACAGCGACCTCCTTTACATTTCGATTGACTCCAATGGGAATACGTCTCTCTGTTCTTTCAATCTCGATACCTGCTCAGCGGAGCTACTCTGGAGAACAGAAGAGAAACTGCTACAAGTGGCGAGTTCGCCTGACGGGAAGAAGGCGGCCTTGGTCATCAAGAAGAATCTGGCGGGCGACAAGCTGAGTCTATTGAACCTGTCCTCACTGAAGTGCGAAACGGTCTTTCCGCCCGATCTCTGGTCTTGGTGCTCTGACCCTGCTTGGAGCCCAGATGGAAGCAATCTCATCTTCGCTGGAGGATTGATGCCCGAAGAGTCAAGCGATGAACAAAATGACATGGAACCCATACTCTCATTGTATATGATGGAAATGGACAGAAGTCGTTTGACTCAACTGAACTCTAACGAAGATCCAAGCGTCATCTATTCCGAACCCGCTGTAGCGCCGGATGGGAAAACGCTTCTCTTTGCGCGTCTGCACCGCTATCCATCCGATTCACTACTCTGTGCTGCGACGACCGACTCAAGAGGAGAACGGCGCTGGGCTGAAGCAACGGAAGGCTGGATGGTCATTCTGCAACACGGCGAACTCTATCGAACGAAGACATTCTACCGGGGAGACTCGAGTGTATGGCTTGTTCGTGACGGTGAAAGATTGCGCGGCTGTGCACGCGATAGAGGACGGGAAAGCGTGGTCTTCTGGGTAAACAGGGGAGGCAGCATCTCGTGGCCAGAATCGGCCCAGAGGCCAGCCGATTGGGAGTGTTTTCCCGACCCATGGCCCGTCCTTGACGTAATCGGGGTTCCTCAGGTGCCACCACTGGGTAGTTGCTGCGCGAAGGCTTCAGAAGTACCGAGAGTCCAAGGAGAAACGGCAGACGGTGAACCTGTGTGTAGACTTATCGGAATTTCGCCCAAACAGTTGATTCGTGTAAGTGATGATCTCCCAGCATGCTCACATGTGGTCTTTGTCTACCGTGAGGCAGACGGAACGCTCCGCCTTTACAGAGTCCATGGTGGCACATGCGCTCATCTCGCATCAGTTGAAGTCACTACGAAGATCGAGTTCACGCGTGCAGGTGAAGAGTGGTTTGGCCGACGATCGGGATTCTGGCCCTTCATATCGAAGACCGGACAGATCGTTGCTGCCCCGGACCACTGGAATTTCTGGTTTGAGGATACGCGCCGCAGTACCATTGTTCTGGAAAGTGGTATCCTACTGCCACCATGCGACGGGCTATATTAAGCAACATGCAGGACGTATATACAATGTACACTAGAGGGATTTGCATCGCTGTTTTCCTTCTGCTTGATTGCAGTCCTGCCGGTGCCCAGATAAGGCCGTATTTCGGCGCAGACTTTGACTTTTCTGACGTGGACGGCGTTGGAGTTAGCACCGATTCCGAAAGAGAAAGGCGATGAGCTGAAGCCACGGAAGCTCTGGCGTCAGTTGATAGTACGACGAAGTTCGAGTTCACGCGTGCAGGTGAAGACTGGCTTGGGAGAAATCCCGGATTCTGGCCTTTCATAACGGAGTCGGGACAGTCCGTGGTACCTCCGAGATGGGTGGGTTTCTGGTTCGATGATACCCCTGGCCGCACGTTGGTTCTTGAGGATGGGACAGTGATTCCGCCAGGCAAGAAAATCTTCATAGAGTAGGCAAGGCAATGTACAATGTGGGCGTCTTCCATGCGGCGAAGCGTTGGCAAACTGGCCGAGGCATAATGGTGGAGTGGCCATAATGGCCGGAATTCGGGAAAAATATGCTTACAGATCCGTCCGCGGCGCGGGACCAAGAGGGGCAAGTGCGGTTATGTCCCCGTGCCTGATTGTCTTTCTTGCAACTGGTTGGGCGCTTATCGCGCCCGCACAGGAACAATCCGAGGACCAAGATTCGACGGACCTCTATGTCGTCAATTCTGATGGTTCCCACCTGTCGAGAATTACCCACGACGATGCTATGGAACAAGACTCAGAGTGGTCGCCGCGCGGAAACACTATTGCTTACGTTGTACATGATCTCAGGGTACGCGCGGATATCCACCTGATCGAGGCAGATGGCTCGAATTCCCGGAAGCTCACTGACGGACAATCCTTCAACTTCTCTCCCTCCTGGTCGCCCGACGGCAAACGGATCGCCTTTTCCTCGTCGCGCCTTGGCATGCTGCGCATCTTCGTGATGGACGCGGACGGAAGCAACGTCCATTGTCTGACGCGAGATTTCAAACCGAAATGCTTCCATGAACACCCGCGTTGGTCGCCCAGCGGGGACAGCATTGCTTTCTACCTGGTGGATGGCGACCTCGGGCAATCCAAAGCGAGGATTTGTCTCGCGAACCCGGAAGGCGGAAAACCCGAGGTCCGTGCGAGCAAGAAGGGATCAATCCGGTTGCTGGAGTGGGTTCCCGAAACAAAGAACCTAATGCTGCTCCTTAACGCCACGCGTAGAGATGCCGCCTCTCTGTGGCGGGTATCTTCTGTGAAGGGCTCCATGTCGTCCTATGTTGAGAGCAAGGCCTGTCTGTCCACGGGTTCTCTGGCCATCTCTCGGGATGGCTCCGCGTGGGCCTATCCACGAGCATTGCAGCAGGCGGAGTTCTATAACCCGCAAGAACCCATCAACCTCACACCTTGGTACAAGCCTGTCCGCCCGCGCTGGCCGGATCGGTGGGCCAGGCCGTCTCGAGCTCCGACTTTCGGTTGTCAGATCGTCGTGTCGGATGGCCAAGGTTCAAACGCACGGATGATTACGCGGGAACGCTTCCGGGACAACGCGGGGTACATGCGCTTCAGTTTCTCTCCCGATGGATCGCGGCTCGTGGCACTCCGCGCAGGGAATGGCTGGAATCCTATTACCGCATCTTCCGTGCTGATTGCAGGACCGGCACCGAAACAGATGGGCTGGTTGTTCCCCGGGAAGAACGGCGAACTCATCGTGCCACCCGATGGGATGGCTCCGGTTCCCGGCTCGCTTCTGGTGTACTCACTGCCCAAGAGTCTGAAACTTACTTTGTTCGATGATCCCACCGCACCGCCCTATGGATATGTCGTAAAAGGAGGGAAGCTTCTTCTTCTCGTAACCGGGATACACAGAGGTCAACGCCCCGCGTCTTCCGAGGAGTGGAAGGCTATTGGCCGCGGCAACCACTTCAAGCTGCCACCTGCCAACACAGTCGTCTCGAAATTCCCTCCCTTTAGCCCAGAGAAGGGTGGAAGCCTGTCCGGCGCTATCGGATGGACAATGTTGCTCGCCGACGGAAGTATGTACAGGCCGAAAACGAAGGAGATTCCGGCAAACGCTCTATGGGTACAAAGGGCAGGGGACGGCCTCGACCTTGTCCATGCGGGCCCGCTCTACAGTGGTGTTTATGCGCATGTCGGCGCGGATAGACGCATCGAGCTCAGTGAGACCCCTGACCCGGACAGCCAGACCTACCCCTTGTGGCCGTTCATCGACGAGGCGAAGCACCCGGCAGCTCCGCCCGAAGGCTTCTATGTCCCAAGAGACTACCCGCAAGACATGGTCTACATTGTGTTTTCCACGGGCGTCGTGGAAGCCTTCAAAGCCAAGACCCCTGAAGACAAGTGACCTGAAAGATAGGTCCATCGCATAGGTCAGGAAGCCAATGCAACTCGCAGGACTCTATTCTTGCGGCTTCCTGCTTCGCAGGGCTGCGCAGGGCAAGTTGCGAGCTTGCTCGCCCTTTCTCACCCTTCGTGATATTCGCGCTCTTGGTGCTTGAATCCATCCGCCACTCTCCACGTGTGCGTGGGGCAGGGTGTTCCGCATTTCGCGTTCATCCTCCCACCGCGTGCGTGGAGTTGGGGCAATGTGGGGCAGACATTCTTGTCTGCCCTCTTCCCGCCCGCCATGCGCGTGGTATGGCCGCAATTCCCGCGCAGGCGGGAATCCATCCTCGTCATTCCACCGCGCGCGGGCGTCCGGGATAACTCATTCCCGCCGAACACCCTCCGGCCACGTTCACAGAGAGGTACAACTCCCCAAAGTAGACTGGTGCGTCTACTCGTCCGCTCCCCAGTCTTCACGCTTTCCCGACGCCTCCAACCCGCCCCGTCCAACCTCTCCATCCCCTTCTCTTCAAATCACTTAGTCCCTTAATCGCTTAATCACTTAATGCCCCCGTCCGCCCGGTCGCCTCGCGCGAAGGCTGCAATGCCCCGGCCAGAAGTATGGGAGAAGTTCTAGGAACGCCTGCCGCCGAACGGCGACGGGGCCGGCGCCCATCACAGCGCACTTCACACTGCTCCGTGGGCTCGGTCTCCCTCCCGACAATTGAATCCCGGACCCAAGAACCAAGCGAATTGCGCGAATCGGCCCTTCGCCCCGGTGGTCAAAGAATCGTAAGTCACGGAATGCCAATGCGTTAACCCATCCGGGCACACAATTCTGACCTTCATTCTATTTCCATTTCATGCAATCTATGCACAAAAAGGCCCCGTCTATGTTCAAAAAGTGCCGCCTATTTTCAGCGCTATGCCGTCTATTCTCACATAAGACCCGGTTGCGATATGGTGTTGGAAAGGCCTCGGTGGCAGAGAACTTCGCATCACTGCCAAGGGAGCCCTTCCGCCCGCGCGGACGCTCGCCCGCCGTTTCCCGCGGCTATGGATTTGTCCCGGTCCTGCTATCGTCCGTGCTGCTGGTAGCTCCGCCGGCGCACAAGCAGCAGAATGAGCACAGCGCCTGCCGCGATGAGCAGGTCCCCATTAGGCAGCAGGCCGAGCGAAGCGTTTTCCGGGCCGCTCTTCCCTCCCGCGCACCCGCACGCCATCCGCACGACGATATACGCCGGCTTCGTGGCCGTATTTGACCCCGCGGCAGTCGTCACGGTGAGCGAGACCGTGTACATGCCCGGCGTGCTGTAGACGTGTGTGGGGTTCTGTTCCGTGCTGGTTACGCTATCGCCGAATTCCCAGAGCCAGCCCGTGATCGCGGAACTGCCCGGCGTGGAATGGTCCGTGAACACCACGCTCAACGGGGCGACGCCGGAGGTGAGGTCTGCCGTGAACTCGGCGGTGGGATTGGCCGGCGCCTCCACGGTTACGTAGCCGGTCTTTGTCATCGTGTTGGACCCCACCCCGGTGCTCACGGTGAGCACGACGTTGTACGCGCCGGGCGTCGTGTACGTGTGCGCCGGGTTCTGCAACGCGCTCGTGGCGCCGTCGCCGAACGACCACTGCCACGTGTCAATCGCGCCACTGCCGGGTTGGGACGTGTCGGTGAATTGCACGAGGAGCGGCGCTTCGCCCAGATTGACGTCTGCCGTGAAGTCCGCCGTGGGGCCAACCGGATTGCCGCCGAAGGGAATGATCTTGAGCAGCGCCCCGGTCGTTCCGGAAGGGCCCAGCGTTTGCGTCACGCAGAGATAGACCTCCCCGGCGGCATCCTGGGCGAAACCCTTCGGCCAATAGCCCAGCGGGCGGCCAGGCGCTCCAATCTGAAACTCCTGAATCGCGTTGGCGGCGTCCAGATAGAACAGGCGTCCCGAGGGTTGACTGAATGACTGGCCGAGGTCGGCAAACACATAGCGCCCGGCGAGCGGCGGAATCGCCGTGCCGCGGTACACGACGCCGCCGATGACCGCCGTTCCTTCGTCGTGATCGTATTCCGCGATAGGGTCGGTCAAACCAGGGGGCACGGGCAGGACCACCGGGTCATTCGTGACAAAGCCGTCCAGCGTGCCGTTCGGATTGAAGAAGAAGGATCCCTCCTTGATGTGCCATCCGCAGTTGTCGCCCGAGCTCACGAGGTCCACTTCCTCGATGTCATTCTGCCCGGCATCGCCGATGTACAGGCCGCCCGATACATAATCGAAATGAAAGCTGTAGGGATTCCGCAGGCCGTACACATAGATCTCGTGCGCCATGCCCGCCCCCAGGAAGGGATTGTCCACCGGGATGCCGTACTGGCCATTGGCCGAAGGCGTGCCGCCGCCATCCACGTCGATGCGCAGGATCTTTCCCAGAATCCGGTCGAGGAGTTGCGCATTTCCCTCGGGCGCGTGGCCGTCGCCCTGATCATCGCCCGCGCCGCCATCCCCAATCGACAGGTAAAGCATGCCGTCCGGCCCGAAATGCAGCGCCCCCCCGTTGTGGTTGGATTGCGGGTGATCGTTGCGCAGCAGCTCGCGCCGGCTCGCCATGTCCACCAGGTTGGGATTGCCCGCCGAAATCGTCCACTCCGCCAGCACGTCCTGATGATTGAACGCGCCGGTGATGGGAACCGTGAAATCCGCCGTGCCCTCCACCGGCTCCGACGTATACGTATAGAGAACGGGATGCTGTGCGAAATCGGCGTGAAGCGCCACCCCCAGCAGCCCCCGCTCATCATAGCCCGCGTTCAGCGGGACGAGCCGGGCGCTCAGGTCCAGCAGCGGCGTGGGAAGCCGGTTCCCATCGCTGCCGACAATCCAGATCTGCCCCGTCTGATCCCAAACGAAGATGCGGCCTGTGGCATCGTCCGGAAAGGCCGCGCCCAACGGCGAAACCAGCCCGTCCGTCACCGTCTCCAATTCCACCGTAATGGATCCCTGGGGTATGCCGCCCGGAATCGGATCCGCCACCGGGATGCCGATCAGATCGAAATCACCCCGCATCGTGCTCGTATGAACCATGCAGCGATAGCCGGGAACCGCACCTCCAGACTTCATGGCCGCCGCCAGGGCCGGGGTCAGCGTGAACGTTACTTTCCCGCTCGTGGCCGCCAGGTCATCGCTCCACGCGATGTCCGCGTCCGCCTCAAGCGTCCCCATCGTGGCCCCTTGCGACAGGAGCACGACATCCGCGTCCGCGTTCGCCCCCTTGGCCAGCACCTCGAAAGGATGCGTCGTGCTGTTGACCACCGTCACTTCGTAGCGGTTGCCCACGACGAGCGTCAACGTCGGGTTGTCCGCGGGATACGGGCCATCATAGAGCAGCGTCGACGATACGGCGGATCCGTCGGCGAGCCGGTAACTCAGAAAGGTGTTGTTGCTGAATGTCCACTGAAAATCCGAGACCGCGGCGGCTGTCCCGGCCGCCGCGACAAGCACAAGCGCAATGCCCACAGTTCTCATCGTTAGTCCCTCCTCACACGCACGTGACCCGCGGAACCTCCGCATCATGGACTCCCAAAACACCGGTGACGCCCTTCAAAGAGGGGGACAAAATGACGGCGCCCCTCTATCGCTTCCTCTCACAGCAACACTAGAACACTTGAGAAACAACCATCGCTGCCGCGTTCCTATTCCGCTATCCGCAACACCTGCGCCGGCGGCCTGGCCGGCGTAGCCGCCGCGGACAACGTACCTGCCCCCCGCTTCGGGAGGGTATGATGGGAGAGAGGCGTCGATGCCCGTCCGGGGCCGGAGGGATTCTTTGTTGACAGCCAGGTGTTAGCGTGATGAACGCAAACGATGGGAGCTTGGGAACCATTCCTATGAAGACACACCACGTGCTGATACTCGGCGGAGGAATCCTGCTCGTGTTCGCGCTGGGCTTGGGTGCGGGCATGTGGTTCAGCCAGCATTACCGGATTGTGCCCCTGGGCGAAAGCTCGCCGCCTTCGCAGAGCGCCTTTCAGCCGGTGGCCCCGCCCGCGGCGCCCGCGCCGCAAATCCTGCCCGCCGCGAGCCTCGGCCCTGCCGTCGAGCCGCCGCTGGAAGCGGCCCCGGCACCCTATGCCGGACTCTTCGCATATCACTTTACGCCAGGCGAGGCGCTCAAGTATCGGCTGGCCACCGACATCCAGGGCACGGGATTCGACTTGGGCCAGGGCGCGAACATCGGGCTCAAGTTCCTCTCCTCGATGATATTGACCACAGAGGGCGTGTACTCCTCGGGCACGGGCGCGCTGCGGCTGGATTTCACCTCGGTCGACATGACCGGTGATTTCATGGGAAGCCCGGTTGTCCTGCACAAAGGCCCGGGCAGCAGCAAGTTTCAGATGGGATCGCGGACGGAGGTGGATTCCAGCGCCGGGCTCAATCTCGGGATGATCCCCCAACTGGACTTCTTCGGGCAGCCGATTCGCATGACCGTGGCGCCCAATGGCGACATTGTCAACGTGAGCGGCGCGGAGGGCTTCGACAAGCTGCTGACGCCGATCACGCGGCTGTCGCCGCCGCCCTCCGGCGAAACGGGGCTGCAGCCCAACACGCAGTGGGAATCCCAGTTCAGCATGCCGATCCCAGGGCTCGCCGACGGCGTGAACAGCGTGGCGCGCAACACGTTCACCGGCTACACGGAGATTGATGGACGGCAATGCGGCGTCGTCCGTCAGGAGATTCTGTCCCATCAATCGCAGGGCACCTTGTCCGCCCTGGGGGGCGTGGCAGGCCAACTGGGGCTGCCGATGCCCCTGCTGAACCTCGCCGGAACCAACCTCATCTACTTCGACACCGTGAGCGGCAAGCTGGTGCGCTGCGACCTCGATTTGAACTTCAATCTCGAGATCGGCGCACCGCTCGGGGCGTTGACCCAGGCACTGCGGATGTTTAATGACGCGCTCGGCGAAGCGGGCGGCGCCAAGCCCTCGCCTGCGCCGGAACTTCCCGGCAATCAGAACATGGGCGCGAGAATTACCGGAAGCCTGAGCCTCGTGGAGTGATCCGGCAGGCCGCGCCTTGTGCGAGCAAAGCAGGGCGGCGCGAAGTGGAAAAGGCCCGTCCACTTCGGTAAGCTTCTGCGTCCGAGGCATCGCCTAAACCAGGAATACGAAATGAAAACCAAGACCCTTCCGTTCCTCGTGCTGTCCATACTCTGGGCCATGCAACCCGCGCTTGCCGGAGACGCGCCGCAGTTCCGCGGCCCCCACCGCGACGGCATCTTTGATGAGCAGGGCCTGCTGAAATCGTGGCCGGAGAGCGGCCCACCGCTGGCCTGGACCGCCAAGGGATTGGGCAAGGGTTATTCGTCCGTCGCCGTCGTAAACGGCAAAATATACGCCTCCGGCATGGCGGAGGACGGCACCGGCGCCATCCTCGTGCTGAATACCGAGGGCGCCATCGAGCAGCGTTTCCCCTATGGCAAGGAAATCTCCACGGACGAGACCGCGGGCACCCGTTCCACCCCGACGATAGACGGCGATCGGGCCTACGTGATCTCGGCCCCGGGCGTGCTTTACTGCCTCGATCTCAAGAGCGGCAAGACGCTGTGGAACGTCGACATCCTCCAGAAATTCGGCGGCAAGAACAACGAATGGAGCCTGGCGGAATCCGTGCTGATCGACGGAGACCGCGCGATTTGCACGCCAGGCGGCCCGGACGCCGGCCTCGTGGCGCTGAACAAGATGACAGGCGAAACCGTTTGGGCCACGAAAGGGCTCAGCGACATGGCCGCGTACTGCTCGCCTGTGCTCGCCGTGCATCAGGGCCGCCGCATTCTCCTGACGGAAACCTCGAAGCTCGTGGTTTGCGCGGACGCGGATACCGGAAAACTCCTGTGGACCCTCGATCATCCCACGGAATGGGATATCCATGCCGTCGCTCCGATATACAGCAACGGCCTGATTTATTACACCGCGGGCTACGGCGCGGGCGGCGGCCTGCTCCAACTCTCGCCGGACGCCTCCAGCGTCACGCCGCAATGGACGGACAAGACCCTCGACTGCCAGCACCACGGCGTGGTCCTGGCCAACGGATGCCTCTTCGGCACCGGCCACCGGAAACAGCAACTGACGTGCCTCGAAATGGCAACCGGCAAAGTGCTGTGGTTTTCCAAGGAGATCAAGCAGGGCGTGGTCGTGTTTGCCGACGGCATGCTGTATGTGTATGAAGGGCCGAAATCCGGCGTCGTCAGCCTTGTGAAGGCGGTGCCCACCGGTTTCGAGCGGACCGGGCAGTTCATCGTGACGGAAGGCGACGGACAGCACTGGGCGCATCCCACGATCGCGGGCGGACGCCTCTACATCCGTCACGGCGATGCCTTGCTCGCCTACGACATCGCCGAAAAACGATAGCCGTCAATCGAACTGCAGGCCGTACAGCTCCGCCTGATACAGCTCAATCTTCAGCGTGACGGGCTGGCCGTCGTTCACGCCCAGGTCCGTCCCGCCTTTCCAGCTTATGGCCGTCCAATGCTGATCCCCAATGATGGGGGTGCAATCGGCGAGGGCGCGTCCGTCGATGCCCTGTACCCCCACTTTCACCCATCCGGTGCGCTGTGTCAGCGCATTGACTTTCAGCGTGCGTCCCGGCGGAAGCAGGGGAATCATCGTGAACTCCCCGTGTCCCTCGGCTTTGACCGCGGCCAATCGCCCTTTTGGCCATACGGCATAGCCTTCACCGCCCTGCCGCTGTCCGCGCGGATACTTGTGCGGCACGTTGTGCCCGACGTACGGCAGCGCCCACGTTCCGTCAGGCAGTTCGATCAACTCGGGATTGACCCAGATGCATCCGCCGTTCCACTGGCCGAACGGCTGCGTCCGCAACAGGTCCCCGCCCGGCACCCAGTGCCAGACGATCCCGTCGTGGCTCGAGGCCAGGCCGATGCGCGTCGTGTCGTCAACGGAGCCATTCCAGATCGCAGGAAACATCAGGTGCTGATCCGGCGCACCCGGGATCGTCGTGCGGCAATTCGTGTACAACACTTCCGACGGCAGCATGTCGGGCGTGGGCTCTAGGATCATCTGCGACGGCGGGAATTGGCGGAAATCGGACGATTCCGTGCGGCCGATGGCGCGGCGGCCCACGCCCGTCCAGCAGCCGCGGATATCCGGCGGCAACTTGTCCGTGCGCGGACCCAGCGACCAGTACCGCGTGTAGATCACGTATTTCCTGAGCGCGGCATCGTAGTAGCAGGTGTTGTACGTGTCGCAATACTCGGCCACGAGCGGCTCGGGAAGCGTCTTCCACGAGATTCCGTCGGGAGAGACGCTGCCCCGCAGGCACGTGACCTCGTCCTTCTCGCCGAGCAACAGCAGGGCGCGTGGTTCCCAGCCGTCCGGGCGCTGCTGCCGGAACACGTCGAATTCCGCGCGCGTGATGTGGCCCACCCACACGGACTTGAAACGCTCCTCGGGCGGCCCGGAAGGATCGATGAACACGTGAAACACCCCGTCCTCGTTCGGGCCTTCGAAAGCCAGGGGGCTCTTCTTCTCCCAATGAACGCCGTCGGCCGACTCGAAGTAATCGGTCGAAGTCCAGCCCTTGTACTTGCCCCCGTCCTGGAGGATTGTCCGGCCGGGCAACCCTATCGGCCCCATGACCTGCGGCTTCTGCGCCTGGATGCGGATCCCCTGCGGCGCATTGATGCCAACATGCTGCGCGCCGAAGAGCCCCTCATCCCCCACCACGTACACACTCTTCCCTTCCGCATTCCGCCAATCCAGGTCGCCCGGCTGGATGTAGTGCCAGTTCGTGAACACGACCCGGCGCCCCGCCAACTCGTACGGATGCCCGTAAATCAGCCGTGGCGTGTTGAGCCCCGCGATTACTTCCCGCTCCGCCGGCGGCGCGGCGGCAACTCCAACGGCGAGTAAGGCAAGGGCAAGTAACGCAGCGATTCTTCGCTCAAGGCTGCAGACCAGCATGTTCACACGGCTCCCTTTTTTCGCATATTGCACAGGTATTCGAGTTCCTCGGATCGTGTGCCTGATAGACATGAAGCATGGCCCGCCTGGCCAATCGGACTCCGGGCGCTCCGAGAGTGTTAAGCAACGAAGGCACAGGCCATCAAGAGGATGTTATCCAACAGTCCCCTGAATTCCAAATGACGGGGCAGGGGCATGAGTTCCTTGATCGAAGACCGTCACAGTGTCCTGCATCATATCGCGTTTGACTGCTGGCCGCGCCTTCCACATAATTCGCATCGAAATGAGCAGTGCCGCATGCTTGCTTCGCCCCCTTCTGTCCTTCATCGCGGCTGGTTCATCCGGAGATTCCAGTGATGCGTCTCATTATGATTATGCTCACCGCGCTGTGTTGTGGCCTGGCTTGCGGCGGTTGCGCGCTGCTTGGGCGGGGAGCCGCTGACCGTTCCGCGCCCGATCATTTCTCCCTCGCGCGCGAGGGCGTGCCTGCCTGCACGATTGTCACCTCGGAGAATCCGACGCCTGCGGCGCGTCTGGCCGCGCTGGAGCTCCAGTTCCACGTGCTGAAGATCAGCGGCGCGGAACTGCCCATTCGCACGGACAAAGAGAGCGTCTCGGGACCGCGCGTGCTCGTTGGCGACAGTGCGGCTGCGCGTGCGCTGGGATACCAGGGAACGGATTTCGCCCCGCAGGAGTATCTCATTGCGTTTCGGCCGGACACGTTGATTCTCCTCGGACGCGATTGGGAGGACACGCCGGCCCATCGCGCGGAACTTGGCCGCCCCATGAATTGCGGCGACACACTCGCCGGTACCCGCCAACGGCTGGACTACTGGAAAACGGTTGGAATTCCCGAACGCAGCGTGGGGGAAATCGAACTGCCGGGCGTCTACGACGATCAGGGGACCTGCTACGCCACGTACGACTTCATCGAACGCTTCTGCGATGTCCGGTGGTACGGACCGAATGAAACGGGCATTCTGCTTCCTTCCCGGAAGAGTCTTTCGGTGAAGCGCGTGGAGGTCCGGCGCTCGCCCGCCCTCAAGTATCGCGATGCGCTCTGGGCGGGCAACTGGCCGTTCATGCAGGGGCAATGGGGGCCGGCCACGCGGCAGGAAGTCTCTCTCTTCTGGCGCCGCCTGCGGCTGGGCGGGGAGAAATGGGCGGGCAATCACACGTTCCACCCCAAGACGATTCAGGCGATGTTCACGAATCCCGAGTATCAGGCCCAGGGGCCCGGCCGCGGAACGCAGCTCTGCTACTCCAACCCCAAGCTGGCCGAAGAGGTTGCCCAGATGGCGCGGGATTTCTTTGATGGCAAAAAGGACGCTCCGGAGGGATGGAAAGCGGTGGGCGACTACTTCGCCATCGTCCCGGACGACAACTCCAAATTCTGCCAATGCGACCGCTGCAAGGCCTTGTTGGACTCGGGAAAGGACCGCTGGACGGGCCAGTTCAGCAGCGGCACGGTCAGCAATTACTTCTTCTCCTTCGTCAACGCGGTCGCCCGGGAAGTGCGCAAGACCCACCCCGACAAATACATTGCCACACTCGCTTACTGGAACTACGCCCTGCCGCCCCGCGGGTTTGAAATAGAGCCCAATGTCTCCGTCGCGCCCTGCCTGCACACCTGCATGTACGCCTTGCATCCGGAGATTCGCGACAACGACATGAAGCTGTACAACGAGTGGCGGCGAACAGCCAAGGCGCCCATGTTCCTCTGGAACTACTATCACCACCCCATGGAGCCCGCCGTGATTGACAAGTTCAAGTGCTTTCCCAACGTCATGCCGCATGAAACCGCGCGATCCATGCGCCGGTTCATCGATGACGGCATTCGCGGAATCTTCATCTGCGGCGAGCAGGACATGCTCGAGGGCTACATGATTGCTAAGCTTTGGGACGATCCGGCCCAGGATGTGGATGAACTCCTGGACGAGTTTTTCCAGCGTTACTTCGGCGCCGCAGGAAATCCAATGAAGAAGTTCTACTTGCAGTTGGAGGAGATTGCCTCCAATCCCAAGAACTACAGGAAGCCTTGCTACCGGCGGAACGGCATCGACTGGAAGAACGTCGCCTGGAGCCAACTGGGCACCGCGAAGCGAATGAAGCAGTTGGGCGCATGGATGCGCGAGGCGGAAGCCCGGGCGCAGACCGAGCAGGAGAAACGCCGCGTCGGCCTCTGGCGCGATGCCCTCTGGAAATGGATGGAAGAAGGCCGCGCCGAGTATCTGAGCCACCCCGGCAACCGGAACTAGCAGGGCTGCAGCGGGCCGCGGCGTCCGCGTTGCGATGGGTGCCGGCGACGGCACATCACTATTGACACTTTAATGAATTGGCAGTATTCTCGTTGTGTGGCGGCGAGGCAGGCAGCCATGGCACGGCCTTGGGCGGCCGGTTTTGGACGGTGCGCGAAGTGCGGACTCCCCCGTGGAGCAGGTGAAGCGGACAGTGAAGGACATCTCGCGTGGATTCGCGCCACGCCGGATTTCTGGATAAACGGCAGGTCTGTTGGAACTCATTGACAGAAAGGATCAGGGGAATGAAGACACATCGCACCGCTTTCACCCTCATTGAACTTCTCGTCGTCATCGCAATCATCGGAATTCTGGCCGCCATCCTTCTGCCCGCCCTCGCACGCGCCCGCGAGGCGGCCCGCCGCTCCAGCTGCCAGAACAACCTCAAGCAAGTTGGACTGTCGATGAAGATGTACGCCAACGAGTCCTCGGGTCAACTCCTTCCGCCGATTCGCTATCGGTCGCGTGAGGATTGCTCCCAGGCCACGGTGGACTTCATGTGGTTTGGCCCCGCTCTCTACCCGGAATACCTCACCGACTTGGCCGTCAATGTCTGCCCCTCCGACAGCGACGGCGCTGACAATGTCAGGCGGTGGCATTGCGGCGACGACCTGGCAAATCCCGTCTGCCCCTGCGAGGTTGACGCACGGTCCTACATCTACATCTGCTGGACCACGCGGAAGGACGACTACACGGTTGCGGGCGCGGATCCAAACGACCCCAACATGCCTCCCGATCTGACCGCTGTGGGCACGCATATTGACGCCGGATTTGTGGGGGGATTCCAGGACATCGCAGGCCAAATTGACAACGCGGACACTCCGGAAGAGGGGTTGGCCCTCGTCGACAAGGACATCCAGATCAACCATCTGTCCCTGGGCACTCAACGCACCCTCTACCGCCTCCGGGAAGGCATCGAGCGTTTCCTCATCACCGACATCAACAACCCCGCGGCCTCCTCCCAGGCGCAAAGTGAACTCCCGTACCTCTTCGACGGCATCGAGACCACACCCAGCGATTTCAACCATGTCCCCGGCGGTGCAAATGTCCTGTACCTTGACGGTCATGTCAGTTTCGTCAAGTACTCGACGAGCCACCCGGCCACGCGCGCCTTCGCCGTGATCATTGGAAACGCGTAGGCACACCCGGCCGCTGACAAGCCTGTTCAGACCAAGGCAATTGGCCTTAATCAACCAAAGAGAAAGGTTAAAAGGATGAAGAAGAGAGGTTTTACGCTGATTGAACTGTTGGTGGTGATAGCCATTATCGGAATCCTGGCCGCCATTCTGCTGCCCGCCCTCGCACGCGCCCGCGAGGCGGCCCGCCGCTCCAGTTGCCAGAACAATCTGAAGCAATGGGGTCTGGTGCTCAAGATGTACGCCAATGAATCCAAGGGCCAGAAGTTCCCCACGATTCGCCAGTTTCAGGCCACTTCCGGCGGTTCCCCGGTGATCAACGACTGCAACGTGCCCAAGGACTGCAGCTTCATGTCCGCGGTGTTTCCGAACATGGTTCAGATCTACCCGGAATACCTGGCTGACATGAAGATCGTGTGGTGCCCGTCCGATTCGGAGAACACGGGAGTCCCCCCCACGGACTGGCTCACAAACGAATCTGACCCGAACAGCGGATATGCGATTTGCGAGATCGGGCCGCCCTCCTATCAGTATTACGGCGTGGCGTTGCGCGCCGACCAGTATCTCACGGACCCCGCCCAGGTCAACAGCACCATCGATATCCTCACGCTGGTCCGCGCCGATTTCCTGACCGCGCTCAGCAATTACGTCGCCCGCGTTGACCATGCCGTATCCAACAATGACATGGGCGTGTTCGATGAGGACATTTCGGAAGGCAGCTTGACAGTGTATCGGCTCCGAGAAGGCATCGAGCGCTTTTACATCACCGACATCAACAACCCGGCCGCGTCCGCGCAGGCACAAAGCAGCATGGTCGTCATGTTTGACGAAATCAACAAGCAGGTCAATCAATACAACCACATACCGGGCGGCGGCAACATCCTGTACATGGATGGCCACGTGGAGTGGGCGAGATTCTCGTCCCAGTTCCCCATATGCACCACCTGGGTGAATCTGATGGAAGCGGCCGGTGGGCTCTGATGGCAGTTACCCGGTCGGCCACTGTGGCCACGTGAACGTTCCGTAATGGCCGCAGACTGGTCAGTCAAGACCGCGTGAGCCCTTCCCGTTCCCGCTTCCCGGGAAGCATGGCGAAAGCCGGCGCGAAGGTGCTCACGCGGTTTGATCTTTGGCATGATACCTTGTGAGAATGGCTGCCGCGGGACCGGTCGGGGTGTCTCGCCCAATCCCTGGAAAGAACCGTCAAGAAAGAGCAGTGCATGCCCTTGTTGCGAGATGAACTGCGGCGTCCCCTGATCGCGGCCATGGAGTCGCTGGATGCCGTGCTCGCGCTGTGGGAGGACGGGTCGGCATCGTTCGGGCGCTCGGATACGTTTTCGGACATCGACTTTGCCGCGATTGTGAAGGAGGGGCAGGTCGAATGCGCGGCGGAGGCAGCACGATTGGCGCTGTCCCGGGTGGGCGCGATTGCCCGCGAATACCGACAGCCGACGTATCACGGCGACGCACAGTTCTTCTGGCAGATGGAAGCGGCATCTCCGTTCAACTTCGTTGATTTCACCCTGATCGAGCGGAGGCCCGAGGCATTCCGGATCGACCGCGGCATACACGGGGATCCCATTATCCACTTCGACAAGTGCGGGTGTCTCGCCGTCGTCGAGGAAGACCCGGGCGGGAGGCAGGCCAGGATCCGCGAAGGGGTGGAACGGATCGCCGCGGTGGCGGAACTGCAGCCGCTGCTCGTGCGGAAATACCTCCTGCGCAACGAGCCCCTTCACGCACTCGGCGCCTATCAGCGTTGGATCATTCATCCATTGATTGAACTGCTGCGCATGAAGCATTGTCCCGGGCGCAGCAGTTTTCACACGACCTATCTAATGTACGATCTTCCTTCCAGCGTAACGGAGAAGCTGGCTCCCTTGATGATGACAGACGGGATGGAGGCCATTGCCAGGAAGCTGCCCTTGGCCAGCGCCTGGATCTCCGAGTTGATTGAACAGCTCCGACAAGAATCGGCGTCATGATGGCGTGTACAGGCCCGAGACTGAAGCACAGGGAATTGGCGCTGCACGCGAAGGACAAGAACGCATGCAAAGACGAACATTCCTGAAAGAGGCCGGGACCGGCATCCTGGGGATGTCACTGCTGTCGAGCGCGTCCTGCGCCGCGACGAAGCACCGCGTCCCAGACAGGGAGATGGTCCGGTGCCTGTTTGTGCCAGGCGCCCCGGGAGTGATGGACCTCCTCGAAAAGGTCTATGACAAGTGCGTGCTTGGAAAAGTCTTCCCGCCGGAGGCCCCGTTGCAGCACAATTGGATCGCACCGGGCGGCGGCTATCGCGGGCAGTGGATTTGGGACACGATGTTCGTGGTGGACCTGCTGAGCATTCTCCCCGGCAAGGAACCGATCATCCGCGGTGTGTTTCAGAACTACTGGGACTTCCAGCCGCGTTGGAACGCGAGAATGCCGGCCCATGCACACGACATGATCCCCTGCATGATCGAACCCGGAAAGAAGGATTGGGACAAGTTCCCCGCCTATTCGCAAATCCCCATACTCGCGTGGGGCCTGGAACGCGTTTACCGGCACAACGGCGACAAAGAGCTGCTTCGGCAGGCCCTGGGGCCGCTGGAGCGCTTTCACGAGTGGTACTGGCGGGAACGGGACGTTACGGGCACCGGACTCGTAGCCGTGGGTTCCTACAGCGGCGACATCCAGCATGCGCGCTACGAGACCTTTGACTTCGAATGCAATCTGGACGAGTTGAAGCTGACGCCCCACCCCACCCGGAAGGACGATACCGGGGGCGCGTGGTACGGCGACATCTGCGCCGCGGGCAACACCGCATATCTGATCTTGGGCGAGAAGAGCCTTGTCGCGCTCGCGAAGGTCCTGGGCGACACCGCCATGGCCGCACGGCGCACGGCCCGAATTGAGAAGGCCGTCGAAGCGATGCGCACCCATATGTGGGACGAAGCCGCCGGCACCTTCCTCTCCGTGAAACGCGACACGCTGGAAAAGGTGCCCGTAGCCACCATCGGCAGTTGGATCCCCCTTGCCGCGGGCGTTCCCACGCCCGCCATGGCCAAGCGCATGGCCGAGGTGCTCGCCGGTCCCCATTGGCAGACGCCGCTCCCCGTGGCCACGGTGGACCGAAGTGACGCGCGCTGGAAATCGGACGGCTTCTGGCGCGGCGACGTCTGGCCCGCAACAAACTATCAGATCGCCAGCGGCCTCGCCGCGTATGGGCATGAAGGGCTCGCCGCCGCCATCGCCGACAAAACCGTGGCCAACGCCATGACACACGGCATCAGCGAGCGCTATGATTCGGTTTCGGGCAGGGCGCTCGGCGTGGAGTTTCTGGGGATGACCTGCACCACGGTTACGATGATGCTCGACGGGCTCTGCCGGGAACATCCGTTGAGACTGCGCGACAGCGTCAGGACCGCCCGCGTGCCGAGATGATAGAGAGAGCCCTGTGCCAGAACGCACCTCAGGTTCCCGGACCTCCCATACCGTTTAAGGAGCCACTTCGATGCCTGTACACATGAACCGCCGCGAGGCCATCGCACTTGGAGCCGCCTCAATCGCCTCATTGGCGTTCCCCGTCCGGGCGGAGAGCGCGGGCGGCCTGGCCGTCCCGGCCCTGCTTGAACACCACGACGAACGGCTCCAGCACCAGTTGGCGGCCCAGGTCACGGACCCGCAAGACCGGTGGTGCGGCGGCATTCCGGACCAGTGGGGCATACATTACGGACATGCAGCGGCGGGCTTGCTGCGGGACGCTGCCGCCGGGTATTTCCATCCCGAATCCCGCTTTCACGCGAGCAGCGAACTCCTCGCGCGCATGACACTCGCCGCGGGCTTCCTCACGCGCGGACAGAACAGCGAGGGAAACATCGACCTCCTTTCCACGAATTTCAATTCACCCCCGGACACCGCCTTCGTCGTGCACAACGTCGCAGCCGCCGCAAAGCTCGCCCAGATGAACGGAGACGGGGTTGTGCTGGCGCTGCTGAAGGAGTTCCTGCTCCGGGCGGGGCAAGGCCTGGTCAAGGGAGGCATTCACACGCCCAATCATCGCTGGGTGGTGTGCGCGGCCCTGGCACAACTCAATGACCTGTTCCCGGACAAGGCCTACGTCGCGCGAATCGATCAATGGCTGGCCGAAGGCATCGACCTTGATGCGGAGGGGCAGTACACCGAACGGAGCACGGCTGGCTACAACGCGGTGGTCGACACGGCCCTCGTCGTGGCCGCGCATAAACTGAATCGCCGGGAACTGCTCGAGCCGGTTCGGAAGAACCTGGACGCCATGGCCTATCTGCTGCATCCCAACGGGGAGGTCGTCACGGAAATCTCGAACCGGCAGGACCTGAATACGCGGGGCGACATGGGCGGCTACTGGTTCGCGCTTCGCTACATGGCCCTTCGCGATCAGAATGGGTTGTATGCGTCGATGCTGAAGCCGCTGGAGCCCGGGCACATCGAACTGGCCCGCCTCATGGAATATCCCGAGTTGCTGGGGGACCTGCCCGAGGCGGTCCCGGTCCCCGAGAACTACGATCGGGAGTACGAACTGTCCGGGATCACGCGGCTCCGGCGCGGCAGAACGAGTGTCACGATTCTGCACAAAGGCAACAGCCGGTGGGTTTCCCTCCGGCGCGGCGAAGCGGTCATCAATGCCGTTCGCTTTGCCAGCGCCTTCTTTGGCAAAGGCCAGTTCATTCCCGCGGTCTGCGAAAAGCGGGATGACGGCTACCACTTCAAACAGCAGCTGCACGGCCGTTACCTGCAGCCCATCACGGATGCCGGCCTTTTGCCGGTGCGTCCCGACACCTGGTCAAGTCTCGCAGTTAAGCGTGAGATGAGCCAGGTCTGCCGTATGGTTTATGATGCCCACATCCGGGAAACCAACAGGGGCTTCGAGATCGCTATTCGCGCCGAGGGAACCCCAAATGTCCCGCTCGCCATCGAAATCAACCTCCGCGAGGGCGGCAGAATCACGGGAGCAGAGCCTGCGCAGGATTCGGGCGACGTGTTTCTGCTCAAACAGGGCATGGCGGAATACACGATGGGAACCGATGTCATCCGTTTCGGGCCGGGAACCTGTGAACACGCATGGGTGCAGTTGCGTGGCGCCGAGGCCAAACTTCCGGGGCCCAGCGTCTATATCACCGGATACACGCCGTTTCAGCACACGCTGGAATTTGAGATGTGCTGATTCAAAGCGCTTCGGGCAGGCGCGGGAAGCCCGGTTGACGTAACGAGGCGATAGCGAAGAAAGGAGGCGCCTGTGACGGCTTGGCGAGTAATAGTCTTGTTGGCGTTCGGCGCAATGACCGCAAGCGCAGAGGAGGCCTGTATCAAGGCCACGGTGACTGTAGACCAAGTCCGGGAGGTTGCGGCCGTCAGTCCGCTCATCTACGGACAATTCCTCGAGCACTTCCATCGGGTGGTCTACGGAGGCATCTACGATCCCCAGTCGCCCCTGTCCGACAAGAACGGATTCCGGCGGGATGTCATGGAGGCAATCCGCCGCATTCATGTCCCCATTCTGCGTTGGCCGGGCGGTTGTTTTGCCTCCGCGTATCACTGGCGCGACGGCGTGGGCGAAGATCGTTCCGGAACCTACGACAAGGCATGGCGCGTGGAAGATCCGAACACGTTCGGAACGGACGAATTCATCAGTTTCTGCCGTGAAACCGGCGCTGAACCGTACCTCTGCGGCAATGCGGGGACCGGCACGCCGGAGGAACTCAGCGATTGGGTCGAGTACTGCAACCTCTCCATCGGGAAATGGGCGCGGCTGCGCAGGGCGAACGGATTCGAAGAGCCGCGGCGCGTCCGGTATTGGAGCATCGGCAATGAGAACTGGGGCGGTCACGAGATAGGCGCCAAGACCCCCGACGAGTTCGCGCGCTTTGTCGCGGAAACCGCCAAGATGATGCGCCGGGTTGACGGACTCATCGAATTGGCCGCCCCGTCCCTGCCCAATGCGGATTGGAATAAGGCGTTACTCGGCACGGCCGGACCCTACCTGGATTACATCGCCATTCACAGCTACGAGGACCCGCTCTGGCAGAACAACGACCCCGCGCCCTACGCGCGCTGCATGAAGTGGTCCGTCAATCCGGAAGCATTGATCAGCAAGACCCATGACCTGTTGCGAAGCCTGGGCAACACCCGCATCCGAGTGGCGTACGACGAGTGGAATCTCCGCGGCTGGCATCATCCGAACTTCACCGCGCCCGTGGCGGACATTCCCGCGCGCGACGCCAACGACCTGAACAAGACGTACACGTGCGCGGACGCCGTTTACGCGGGTTGCTTTCTCAATGCCTGTCTGCGCCACGCGGATATTGTGGGCATGGCCAACTTTGCGCCGCTCGTGAACAGCCGCGGCGCCATCTTCACGCACAAGGACGGCATTGTGCTGCGGCCCACGTATCACGTTTTCGACCTCTATGCCAATCATGCCCTGTCGAAGTCGATCCAAACGAGCACCAAGTCAGGCGAGTTTCGCGCAGAGGACGCCGATGTGACGGCGATGGACGCCGCCCTGACCTGCTCGGGCGATGGGCGTTACGCCCTGGCGGCCGTCAACCGGCACGACCGCCTGCCGCTTCGAATGACCCTGCGTTTTCCCGAATCGTCGCTCTCGGAGACGGCCGAGCTCTGGACCGTCACGGGCGCATACCCGGATTCATTCAACGATGTGGACCGTCCGGGCGACGTCGCCCTCATCAAGACAGATATCACTTGGGATCCTCGGAATCCGGTGTGTACACTCTCCCCGCATTCCGTTAACATCGTGTGCTTCACCGCTTCCGGCAAGTAATGCATGGCGCGCACGCCAACAGGATAAGGGAACGCTTCATCATGGAACGAAGAGTAAGATGTCCGCGGCATTGGGCACTGTCCGGAATGCTGGCCACCCTGGCCCTCCTTGCGGCCGCATCGGCCTTGGCCGCGAACTCGGCGACGGCGCCCGTGCCACGGGACAGCCCGCGATGGCTCGCACGCCACCAGGCCATGAGCGAACGCCTGAAAGCGGGGCACGCCAAGGTGCTTTGGATCGGCGATTCCATCGTCCAGAGGTGGGAAGACTCGGGGAAGAAGATCTGGAACAAGTACTATGCACGCCGTGAGGCGGTGAATTTGGGCATCAGCGGCGACAAGACGGAACACGTGCTCTGGCGCCTGGATCACTGCAATCTCGAATGTGTGTCCCCGAAACTCGCCATCGTCATGATTGGCCAGAATAACGGACCCTCAAACACGGCCGAGGAGATCGCCGAAGGCGCCGGGGCCGTCGTGCTGAAGCTTCGCCAGAAACTGCCGGACATGAAGATCCTGCTGCTGGCGATCTTCTTCCGGGGGGAAAAGCCCAACGATGAGCAGATCAAACTGGCGAAAGCCAATGATATACTGTCAAAGCTGGCCGACGGCCAACACGTCTTCTTCATGAACATCAACAAGATCTTCCTGAGGCCGGACGGAAGCATCCCGAAGTCGCTCATGCCGGACTGTGAGCATCCGAACAAGCGGGGCTGCCGGGTGTGGGCGGAGGCCATCGAGCCGAAAGTGGCCGAATTGCTCGGCGAATCAGCCATCGCCCCCTGACGATGTCAAGCATAGGCACAGCGCGGAAAACGCGAAGCTCAGAAAGGGACGCAGCATGAAAGATTCCAAGCCCATTTCAAGGAGAACGATGCTGGCGGCCAGCGCCGCGGCGATTGGGGCGCCGGCGATCTTGAGCGGCGCGGCCCCCACGGCGGATCCCGTGCGCGTGGGGCACATCGGCACGGGAACACGCGGATGGGACCTGGTGAAATACACCGGCGGCATCAAGGATGCCAAGGTCGTGGCCGTGTGCGACGTCTACAAACCGCACCTCGAGCGCGGCATCGCGGCGGCCAACAACCCGGAGGCCAAACGCTATCACGACTATCGCGAACTCCTCGCCGATCCGAAAGTCGAAGCGGTGGTCATCGCCACGCCGGACCACTGGCACGAACAGATGATGATTGACGCAGCAAATGCGGGAAAGGCCGTCTACTGCGAGAAGGCATGGACGACCTCCGTCGACGCAGCAAAGCGCATGCGCGAGGCGATCAGGAAGAACAAGACAATCTTCCAACTGGGCCATCAGGGCCGGCAATACCCGTCCACCGCGGAAGCCGGACGCCTCCTTGAAGAGGGCGCCATCGGCCCGGTCACGCTCATACATACCGGGCGTTATTTCAACGGCACGAAGGAACGCGCCCCGTGGCGGTGGTATGGATACTACTCCTGCTACGACCGGCCCGACCCCGCACAGGTCGTCAAGGACCTCGATTGGGAGTCCTGGCTCGGGCCCGCACCGCATATCGACTTCAACGAACAGCATTTCTGGCACTGGCGCTGCTACTGGCCCTACGGCACGGGCCAGGCCGGCGACCTGCTCTCGCACGAACTCGATCACGTCCAATGCGTTCTCCGCTGGGGTATCCCCGATACTTGCACGTGCACGGGCTTCAACGCCTTCTTCCAGGACGGCCGGGAAACGCCGGATACCTGGCTCGCACACTACACGTTTGAGAAGCGGAACTGCTCACTCACTTTTGAAGGCTGCATGAATTCCGGCCGCGAGCAACCCCCGGAGTACATCGGCAAGAACGGCCGGCTCTTCTTCAATGCCATCGGGCAGGATGCAAATCATTTTGTCACGTACCCCGACTCCCCCGCTTATCCCCATATGGGACGGCATCTGAAACCCAAATTCACCTTTGACCCCTCGAAAGGCCCGCAGTGGCCCACGCACATGGAGGACTTTCTCCAGTGCGTGCGCACCGGCGAACGCCCGAAATGTCACGAGGATGAGGCCTTCATCGAGGTCGTCACCGTGCTCATGAGCGTTGCCTCGTATCACGCCAAACGGCAGGTGCGCTGGGATCCCGTCGCCGAGCAGATAGTCTGAGACGCCGGAGATTCGGGGAGGCCTCGCGCTGGAACGCCGCTGTGGAGGGGGTATCCCTGCGCCACAGCGTCCGGATGGCGCCACGGCGTCGTTCAGCCGGCCGGCGGCGGCGATTCGGCTTCAACCGTAGTGTCCATGGCCGGACCGGACCGGTCCTCAATCCGCCTCGGCAGCGACCTGGCAACGTGCAGGATCCACAGGATCATTCCCACGTGCAGGACATCGTTCTCGGTGAACCAGATGCCCTCCTGCCAGAGTCGCTGCGCCAGTCCCAGTGACTGGGCAAGGAGGTAGGCAATGATCACCAGCACAAACCCGCCCCATGCCTTGAGCAGCGCCAGACTCATCGGATCCCGGCGTGCGACATAGGACTGGCCCGCGAGGACAAGGGCCAAGGCCACGGCGGGCAATCCTGCGAGCAGCAGGCACTCGAAAGTGAGGAGGAAACGAACCGGGACAAACGCGCCGGACAACACCGCGGCGGCATAGACGGCGGTGTTTCCCGCGGCATACACGAACAACGCCCTGCGCACGCCTCCCGTTGCGCACGAGTACGCAACGGCGGTGAGCAGCGCATTCATTCCGGCCCCGGTGCACAGGAGATAGCCGGCCTCCCACCAACTGGTCCACGTGCAGAAGGCGCGGCCGGCACACTTGATCTCATAGCCGAAGGATTGATAACTCGTGCCTGCAAGCAAGGCCCCAATCCCCGAAAGCGTCAGGCCGATCCCCCACCACAGGCGTGCCCGTTGCGTGCCGCGCACCCGCAGGAAGTAAAGCCCGGCCCCCACGGACGACAACGCAGCCAAATAGACGATCACGGAGGAACTCGGTTGTATGAGCGTAAAACCGGCCCCGCCAAGGCGCACCTGCACGTGCGGCTGAGCCTTGAGAAACGCGTCGGGCGTGATCTTGGGACTGTAGTCAATCGTTTCGAGCCGGTCGCACGCGCACAGTATGGACGAGAGCACGAACAACACAAACCCCGTATGGACAACGTGTCTTCGTTTCACACTCTTCTCTGTCACGGCCGTGTTCATTGCCTCGCCCGGCGCCGATCAGGCGGGCAGGCTGTAGTTGACCCACTCAAGGCCGCCCAACTTCTTGAGCGCGTACCCGACCTCGCGAAGATAGTCGCCATAGACGACTTGTGCGTGAAACCCTTCGATGCGCTCCGTAATCCGCCGGATGTCGCCATCGATGGCGATGTCCATCTGAGAACGGCACATGGGCAGGGCGGGCGTGTCGACGATGCTCCCGCGGAATCCGTGCCAGCGCGTGCAGTGCAGGTCCGGCTGAACCAGCGTCACGGCCTGGCCCTTGGCATACTCCACTTTGCACGCGGCCCCGTAATCGGACTCATAGTGCGTCATCAGCGTGACCGGCTCGAAGTTGTGTCCGTCCATTTTCATCGGTGCGGCGCAATGCGCCACTGTGTAGATGCCGTCGTGCGGGAAGTGCGTGTTGCAGAGAAACGCCGGCTTGCCCGTAATCCACCGCAGCAAGACGCCCGGCATCGTGTGGCTGAGGTCCGTGTGGCAATAGGCGGTATAGCCGGCATCGTTCGCCAAGGCCAGCACCAGGCACGGCGGCGTATCCAGCATCGCGATGACCTCATGGCCCATGCAATAGTCGAACCCGAAATTGAATGCCTGTCTCTCCTCGAGGAGCATCCGGCAAACCCGCCAGGCCGCAAAGGAGTTGACAACGAATTTGCGCTCGGTTTGCAGCGTGATCCGGGGATTGGACAAGAGGCGTTCCGTCTCCGTCTCGACCTCCTTCATGAAACCGGCATCGGCCCGGGCCGTCTCCAGGCGGCGCGCGAACTCTTCCCGGGGAACCACCTCAATGTCGTAGTTCCAGAGATCCTTGGCCACCCGCGGTCCATGCTCCTGCGCGGGAGCGCTGTAGGCGGCCAGACTCCCGATGGCCAGGACCTTTGTGCCCTTCGCGTTCTTGAGTCCATACAGCGCCCGCAAGCGCCAGAGCACCTCGCTGTAATCGTCCACCACGACGTCCCACACGTCCATTTTGGGCTCGGCCATGGCGTCCTCGTGATGACGCAGGACGCGCCAGTGCGCGATCTCGTGATAGAGATAGTAGGGGCCGGACTTGTGGCGGAGGAACATGAGATTCGGTTTTCCGCAGTTGGCCAGTTTCCAGAACCACTCCGTGGCCCCGCCCGCCGCATAGGGCATCAAGACATCCGCGTCCGATTCCGCGGCAATCCTGCTTAAGGCGGCCTCGTCTTTGATCAAAACGACCGGCCGCAATTCCAGGGGAAAACCCGCCGTCTCGGCCAGCGCGTTCAGTTCGGCGCCGATGCGCTGCGCCTCGGCGGCCGCCGCCTCGTCCGTGTGGATCCCCCCATAGCCCCGCCAACTCGTCCGATCCTGGCGTTTCGGCGTGTCGTACGAAAGGACCGGCTGGACAGTGAGCGGCTTGCCTTTCGGCCAGTCCGCCGGGCAGGCCTTGGGCGTTTCCTGCGAAGCGCTGTTGGCCGCCAGGATCAACCCCCCGGCCGCGGCCGTCCCGCCCAGAAAGCCCCGCCGGGTGATAGCCAACCCAGCCTTTGAATCTTGGCCATGGCGCTTCATCGCAAGCCCTTTCTCCTGTCCCGTCGCAACGGGAATTGAACCTTTGTCCGTGCAGAGAAACAAGCGCCTGCCTTGCGGCTGCGCAGTTATGGCTGCTTCTTGCTGTTGCCGAGCGCTTCGCCCAGCCGTGCAAGTTGGGCGGCGGTCGCGGACGGGATATGCCCCAGTGCGGTATCGATGGGCACGTTAAGTGTCACGCCTCCGCGAACATTTTTGCACGCAGTCAGGAAGCGCAGAAGGTCGCCGTCCTCATAGTGCTGATCCGGAATCACGGGTGCCATGAAGGATGAATCGATGGGAACCAGGGCGTGCCACTGGACGCCCTCCACATACTGCGAAGTGGGCAGGTAGAACACCGGCTCTTTTCCGCGTACGCGCAGGAATCCCTGCTCATTCTTATAGACATCCTTCGCCGGGCTCATGAAATCGAAACGGATCTTCCCGTCTTCAAGCATGTGAACTTCGCCCGCGTGATAATCCTGCAGCGGCGAAACCGGTTTCTCCCGCCCGATGCAGAAGGATCCGTCATTGAAGGCAATGGCGGCGTCCGGATTCCCGGCGCGGGCGGCGTCGCACCAGTCCTGCCAGTTCCAGCGGCCCTTGTGTATCGGGTCGTAACACCCGTCAAACCACCAGCCGTCACAGACCCGGCCAAGCGACTTCGAATACTCGCGCACGAACTCCAGATAACGCCGGAGGAACTCGCGGTGATCCGGAGTGTCCCAGCCGAAGGCCGCTTTGACCTCCTCCGCCTGCCCCGCCACCTCCGCGGGGAGATACGCAATGAAACGCTTGCCCAGTTTGTGGACTCGCTGTGCGAGTTCCTGAATCAAATCCCGCCTTGATGTGTGCCCGGGAAGAACACGGTCAAGATACGCGTTCGGGCTGCTGTAGTAACCCGTATTCTGGCCTATCGTGAAGATCAGCCAGTCCGCGCGGCTATCCGCAAACTGCTTCAGGAAGAATTCCACATCGAATGCATCAACCGTCCTGTTGAAGGCCGCCGTTTTCTCTTCCGGCGTGGCGCCCTGCGGCGAAATCAGGTAGTGCGTCATAACCCCGTAGCTTCCCGAGGCCATCCATTCCGCCCGGTGCGCCGGTTCCGTCCCCCAGACGGGCGCCGAGCTTGCAGCGGCCACACACAGAAACAGTGTTGCCCCGTTCCACAACCACCGGAACTGTCGTGTGCCTCTGTTCATTTGCAGCCCTTTCCGCTGATTCCCGGATCGTATCCGCGGCGGCCTGCAGCGCTCGTGCAGGCGCACTCCGCCTTCCACTGTCACTATGACAGCCCGCGAATGCGCGTTTCAATGCACGCCGCGTCATTTCCGGACGCCGCCTTGGGCTCCTATTGACGCGGATTGGGCGGCGCTTCGCCATTGCCGGGCAGGCCGCAACTGTAGTCGCGAAGGACCTTGAGGTAATCGTCCGTGCTGTCGCCTTCGAGGCACTTGATCTTCGACACGCCTTCGGGCGTGAACGGCGGCCAGAGCCACACGGCGATGGGGCCGCCGGGATCGTCGTTGGCGGCGCTGTCCATCTGCTCGCGGAAGTGCTGTGCGCGATAGTTCGCCGCGTTCACGCCGAAATCCAGCGGAAACAATCCGGCAATCATGTGCTGGTTGTCGGCAATAAAGGGGAAGAGGGTCCGTTTCCAGTCGCAGGTTGCCTTGGTTTTTCTTCCCTGCCACCAGGACTGATACCACTCGCCACCGGGTCTCGCCGGGCCCGCGCCGTAGGTGTGCTCGAGGCCGAGATACACGTCGAGACCCGCCTCCTTGAACCCCTGATACCACCAGCGTTCCCCGGGATACCCGAAAGCGTAAACCAGAATGACTTTAGCGCCCGGCCACACGCCCTGGATAGCCTTGCCCAACTGCAGCCCGCGCTTGAAGTAATTGCCCTCCGCACCATGCTGCTCGGCGTGTCCGCCCCACACCCAGGGCTTCTCCTTGCCGGATTCGTCGCCCTTGAAGCTGTAGTAGGCCTCGCCGTCGTAAACGAGCCCGGCAAACCCGGCCGCGCGGACCTCGGAATAGACCGCGGCGGCCCGCTCGCACACGCCCTTCCAGAATGCGTCGGTTTCCGGGCTGCTGTCCCACAGGTGGAGGCCGGGCTTGTCTGCGCGCTTTTCCGTTTCATAAGCGAAATCGGGCACAGGCCGTTCGAAGCACCAGTACCGGATGGATTCCTTCTTGTAGGCGTCCAGCGTGCCGGCTTGCTTCAGCGCATCAATGCGCTGCTGGCTCTCAGGCGCCTGATCCTGGGGAAAAGCGCCCTTGATGGGATACAGCCAGACGTCTGTGATGCCAATCGTGCGGTACGACGAGGCCAGGGGCGCGCCATCGCTGATATCGCCGCCAAAGAGATGCACTTCCGTGCGACGTCCCGCGCCCGCGTCCAAGCAAGGCGCCATCAGCATCACGCTCAGAACCAGCAGTGAAAATGTCCTACACATACGCTCCGCACTCCTCAAGCCCCATTCTTCCGGACGCGGTTTTCGCGCGGAAGAAAGCAGGCGTTCTCCGAGGACACTATGATATCGTGCGGGACGTGCCAGTGCGAATGTCGCACGGCCCGGGCGGCCTGCACAGTGCGCCGCGCAGGATTGCGGAAGGAACAGGAATATGACAAGCAGATTCTCAGACCCTTCATTCTCAGCGCCCCGGGTATGGCGCGTGAGTTCACTCTGCCTCGCACTGTTGCTGACCGCGTTGGGCGGATTTGCCGCGGAAGACGCGCCGGACGCCTACATCACGTGCGACGGGACCACGTGGACCCTTGGCACGGCGGCTGCAGAGCGCGTCGTGGCGCTGGAGGACGGCAAGCTGCTCCTGAAAGGCCTCCGGGACAAGGCGTCCGGTCAAACACTCCTGGCGGAAGGCGCCGAACTGGCCTTTGCGCTCGACAACCCGGAGAACCGCATCACCGGCGCGAGCGGGGGCTGGAAGCTCGTGCGCGCCGAACAATCGAAGGGGCCGCAAGGCGAACTGGAACTGGCGCTGTGCGTGACCCGGGACGGGATCGAGGCTACAAAGCACTACGTGATTTATCCCCAATCGAGCATCCTCCGGGAATGGGTGGTGTTCAGGAACGCCGGCGCGAAACCGGTCCGCCTGATCAATCCCGGGTTTCTGGCCATGCGGGTGCGCGCGGGTGATCCCGGCGCACTCGATTTTCACTGGATGACCGGCGGTGAGAATCAACCGGGATCATGGAATCTCAGAACGGAGAAGCTCAGTCCGGGAGAATCGCGCCGCTTTGACTCGTATGAACCCTTCCCGCTCGACACGGCGAAGACGTCGTTTCCCGGTGAAGGGGTCAATGCCAGGATCCTGCACAACGGCAAGCAGGTCTGGCCCGCAGACGGATGGAAGTACGTGGCCAATGCAACGATAGTCGAACCCTTCGATGTGTCGCTCGAGGTTGCCGCGGGGGACCGCCTGACGTTCCTCGTCAACATGAACGCGGAGATCGGATATGACACCACGGCTTTCGATCCCGTCATCTCATATGACGACGGCGAATCCCATCAGGCCGGAAAGGAGTTCAGCGGCGAACAGGGCAGGAATGGCTGGCGCTATCAGTACATCGAGCAAGGGAATCCGGTTGACCTCGTGTACTACCCGCTGATGAAGCAATGGCGTAAGGAAAAGGACAATGCCACGGGCACGCCCTTTGTCGGGCCCAACAACCAGCATCCCGACGTCGGGCAGGATGCCGCGCGCGTCTGGACGGCGCCCAAGCCGGGCAGAGTCCGGATCACCGGCTCAGTCTGCAACACGGGAAACGGCCAGGCGCTGGGCGGCTACGGATTCCGCCCCGCCACCTCCAGCTACGCCCCGTGGTACGCCCTCTTTAACCGCGACACCCGCCAGGGCGTTTTCATTGGATGGGACTACTTCGGCCATTGGACCTCTTCCTTTGCCCTCGATGCGCCCGGCGCGGTTTCGGCCGAACTGGACGTTGCCGGTTGCGAATGCACCTTGGCGCCGGGCCAGTCCGTCTCCACGCCGAAATCGTTCGTGGGCGTGTTTCGCGATGATCTCGATAATGCCGGGAACGAGTGCCTCGACTGGCAGTACCGGTACTTGTGGGATTACACGCGCGAGGGGTGGTTCCCCGCGATCCGCATGCTCGGTTATTGGATGAAGGGCACCGGCTGGGGGCAGCCGGGGGTCGCGTGGACCGGTGGCCATCCGGACCTCGACAGCGCCTTCCGAAAAGTCTTCCGGGTCGCCGACCTCATGCGATACACGGGCGCGGACGTCTATCACCGCGATTGGGGGTGGTGGGACCGGGCCGGGGACTGGAACGGCCCGGATTTCCGGACAACCATCGCGTATCTGCGCAAGCACGGCATGGGCCAGCTCATTTACGCGTTCCTGTACACCGTCGATCTTGAATCCAGGGTCGCCAAGGAACATCCCGAGTGGCTCCTCGGCAACACATTGGACATGTCGCGGCCCGAGGTCGTCGCATTCATGAACGGACAGCTCGATGCTTTTGTCGAGCGCTGGGGCGATTTCGAGTGGCGCAACGACAGCTTCTTCACCGCGCAGCGCGACGGCATGGACACGGCCATGCTCGGGCAGGACGGAGGTTTGCGCCAGGTCATCCGCGGGTTCCTGGACAAACATCCCGGGTGCGCCTTCCAGGCCGTCAACGGCGGCGGAAACTATGGCGGTTACGATTACGTCCGCTACGCATCAACCTTCTCGTTCAGCGACGGCGCGGTCGGCATCCTGAGAAACTACTATGCCTCGCTGCTCTTCCCGCCCGACAAGACCAGCGACATTCCGGACGTGTGGAATCCGGACAAGTACGACAAGGCCACGTGGCGCGGACTGCTCTGCATCAACTTCGACATGACGGGCGACACGTGGGATCCCGCCAAGCTCGAAGGCATCCGCGAGTTGATCGGCCTCTATCACTATCTCCAATCCCAGGGGGTCGTGGGCCGGTGGGTGCGCGTCTATCGCCCCGGCATCGAGGGCGACGACCCGACGATGTACCTCCAACGCCTGAGCCGCGATGGTGAGCGCGGCATCATCATCCCCAAGCAGCCTGCGCCCGGCCCCGTCACGATCAAGCCGAAAGGCCTGCTTCCCGGCGGCCAGTACTTCGTGTCCTTTCACGAATCGGAGGCAAGCGAATCGCGCAGCGGCGCGGACCTGATGTCCAGCGGCATCCGCCTCGGCAAAGTGTTCCCGGGCGAGTTGATCTATCTCAATCTCCCGCTGCATCCCGGAAGCAAGCTGGACACGGAACCGCCCACCCCGCCGGCCAAGGTCACGAAACGCATCGCGGAAAACATGGGATGTCCCGGCGTCGAAATTGTCTGGGAACCCGGAACCGACAACAACTGGATGGCGTGCTACGAAGTCCTCCGGGACGGCGCCGTCATCGACAAGACGGCCAAGGGAACGTTCTACTTCGATCATTCGTCCGGCGCGGACCTGGCCGCGCAATACGGGATCCGGAGCATCGACGGCGCCGGGAATGCCTCCGCCAGCACGATCGCGGACGGCCCCGCCGCCCGGCGGGCGCAGGTCGTCGATGACGCCCCGGGCGGAGGAATCACCTTCACCGGGAACTGGGAATGGAGGTCCAATCTCCAGCCCGCGCACGGGGGAACCCTGGCCGCGGCGAAAGAGAAGGGCGCGGCCGCAGAACTCGTCGTTGAAGGCAAGCGGCTTCTGCTCTTTGCCAAACTGGGGCCCGACTGCGGCAAGGCCGCAGTCTGCATCGACAACACGCCGCCCGAAATCGTGGACACGTATTCCGCCGACGACATCTGGGGGTACTGCATATTCCAGAAAGACCTGCTCCCGGGTAAACATACGCTCAGCATCAAGGTGCTCGGGGAGCATTCGGAACGCGCCAAGGATGACCTGATTCACCTCGACGGCGTTCGCGTGACGGCCGAGTAGCCCATGATTCGCAGCTCGCGCCCCGAGACGACGGGCCGCCCCGCATGAGTCGCCGTGCCGGCAGCTCGAATTGAGCCGTACGGAGCGCCGGGCCTTCCGTGCGAAAGAGGATCGTGGCGGGAAATGGGTCCGGCCGTCACTCCGGGTCTGGCGCTTCCGGTTCGTGAATGAAGACTTCATCAACGCGTCTGCCAAAGACTTCCGCGATGCGGAATGCGAGCAGCAGCGACGGCACGTATTTGCCGGCCTCGAGCGCAACGATCGTCTGGCGGCTGACATTGACGCGGTCGGCAAGGGCCTGCTGGGTCATTTCGCCCGCGTCGAAACGGAGCCTGCGAATGATGTTCGTGACGTTGGCGGCCATGTTGCTCACTCCCCGGACCGGTAGAAACCGATGATGGTGACGGCGCGAACGAAATCGGGAACAATCCATGCCGCCAGGATCAGGAGTTGCCAGGTCCAACGCGGGACGTGGAATTCGATCACGGCATCGCTGGCCTGCGGCCCGAACATCAAAACGCCCACCAGAAAGACGAACACCACCGCGAACACAAAGCCGCTCGCGGCGGCTTCGCCCTGACTGAAGATGTGTGTGTCGCGCTCGTCCATGACCACCCGTTTGCGCGTGCGTTTGTACCACGACAGAGAATCGATCGCAATGAACCAGAGGAGGAAAGCATACACGATGTGGGTATAGATCGCGGGATTGGGAACGAACAGGAAGCCCACTGTACTCAAGACCGTCACCCCTGTCGCGACCACCGTCCACCAAGCCATCTTCTCTTGATAGTGCATTTTCGGAAGCTCCATTGGTTGTTGTACACGACATAGTGTATTGTAAACTTTACTAAATGTCAAGCATACTTTATATAATGTCAAATAGAATGGACAGCGGTTTACTTCCATCGGCCGTGAGCGTCGCGAGGAGCGGCCCACGGGAGCTTCTGAGACTCGCCGGCGGCCATGTTCGCTTTTTTCAGCGCTGCCCGTGCGTCAAGCAGCAGGTGGAGCATAGATTCGGTCACGGCGGGCGCCGGGAGGGACAGAGCTTTCTCGCGCCTACGGATAGTCGAGGATCAACTGGAGAGACCTGCCCTTTACCGTGACAACGCTGCCCGACGCGAATCGTTCGGTCGTTCCGTCAAGTTTGTTGTCAGCGTTCAAGTCGAGCCAGATGCCGTCGTCCCGGTACAGGACATCGTGCTTGGACTGTTCGAAGGCAATGGCCGTCACGACACTGCCTCCGATGTTGACCTGCGCGCGGTGATGACAGACGGCATAGAAGCGGATCCCGGGTTCGCCGTTGTCCGTGTTGCCCCACTGCCAGACCTTGTAAGGCCGGTGTACCGTTTCTCCGGATGCCAGGATGATGGCCACGTCGAATTCGACTGTGGCGGAGATAATCACGGCCGGGCCGTCATCCGTCAGGTCCTCATTGTTGTTTCGGTCAAAATAACCGATCCAGGTCTTCTGATCGAGGTCATCCACCAGGAAAGTGAACTGGTTGTCTGCCGAGTTGCCGAGCCGCAGGAAACCGTAGCGCGCGGTTGAAGAATGGTGTTCGGGTTCCGCGGTGAGGGCTTCGACAGGATGTTCGGACAAGGGTGGCGCGTCTGTCTGGTAAGCACCCAGCCCCAACGGGAACCCTTCGGGGACATATTCAAAATCCCGGTCGAGATGCAGGTCGAGAATTGCCGGCACGTTGCCGGTACCGGCCGCTTGCGGGACACTGGGCGCCAAAATGACCTTGGGGCACTGGCTGCTTTCAGCTTTTGCACCGGACTGAATTGGGCGTGCTAGAGCGGCAGCACCCTGCCCTTCCCCGGGATGCTGATCCGGCGAATCCGGCGCCCCCTGTTGCGTCGGAACCCCCAAGACCTTTTGGAGCACCTCTCTGATCCCCGGCCCGCGCATGTCCCTGGCCAGCGTTCTCCCTTGAGGGTCCAAGAGAATGAGACACGGGATAGCGTCCACACCGAATTCCCTGGCAAGCGGAGACTTGTTCCAGTCGCCCAGGTAGCATTGGCTCCACCCAATGCCGTTGTCGACTACATATCGCTTCGCTTTTTCGACGTCCGCGTCCAGGTTCATACCAACCATCGCGAGACGCGGATCCTGCTTGTACGCTTCATATGCGGCCTTGACGGCAGGCATTTCCGCACGGCAGGGCCCGCACCACACCGCCCAGAAGTCCAACAACACGTATTTGCCGCGATAGTCTGACAGACTGAACAGGGGGCTGTCCGCGCGTTGTGTCATGGTCCCGGGTTCAAGTGGCCGACTGCTCAGCCGAATGTCAACGGATTGGTCCCCGGTGGGCAGCCAGTCCGACGTCTGCAGGGGGTAGTCCGCGGCGCGGACCATCACCTGCCAGCGTCCAGCCGCGAGGCGAGGGATCTGGAAGCGGCCATCGGAGCCGGTCTTCCCGCTGAGGAATACCGCCGGGACAGGATCGAGTGCCGCAGTGCCGGACGGAGACTGCATCTTGACCGGATAGACCGTGGCCTCGGGAATCGGGGTCCCATTTGGTGCCAGCACGCGGCCCGACAAGGCCCCCGTTGGCCACAACTCGATCGATACCTGGCTCCGGTCGCTGTAGTATTCTGTCCCCCCCGGGTAAGCCCCCGGGATGCTGCCCGGACGCACCGGCATGTCGTCTACGCCGCATGCGGCTTCGGTGTAGGCAAGAACTCCGTAGTGGCCGGCGTCAAGCCCCGAAAACCTGAACTTTCCCTCCGAATCTGTTTCGGCGAGCAACTCCTTTCCATCCGGAGGATCAACCGAGACGGCGGCGCAGTCGGGCGCTCCGTCAGCGATGTCGCGCGAAATCCGCCGCAACATCACTTTGGCACCCGCCACCGGCCGGCCGGCCATCACCACCGTACCGGCAATGCCACGCTCTTCGATGATCTTCTTCGCAAAGGCGTCCAGCGGATTGCCAAAGACGTCCACCTCGGGCCTTCGGCTTGCAGCGGGCCGTAACGGCGCTCCGGTGGCGGTTTCGGGCAGAGGCCTCGCCAGCGTCGCAGCCACGCGCGCCGTGTTGTCGATCAGGCCGCGCAGGCGCGCAGGCCTGGAATTCCGCAGAGGTTCGTATCGGAGGATTTCCAGTCCGGGCTTCGCCCCAGTCCGGTTGTTGACGAACATGAACGGCTCGGAGACCGCCACTTTGTCGAAATTGATCTGCAGATGGCCGTGTGCGTAGGGACGGTACGAATCCGTTATACGAGGTGCGCGGGGATCGGATACGTCCACGATGGCCATGCCGTCCGGACCCAGACAGACAAAGGCGTGTGATGCGGCGACGGAGACGTCGAGCGCTTCTCCCGGCAGTTCCAGTGACGCCAAGAGGGCGGGATTCGAGGGTGTACGAAGGTCCAGAGTCTGAAGAAAGGACTTTCGGCCGTTGCCGCTTGAGGCGAGATAAGCGATAGGGCCCTTCAAATCCACGCCCCGGATAAAGCGGTCCGCATCGCGGTGAATGCCGACGCGGACCGGTGCGCGGGGATTGGAGACATCCACAATCAAGAGCCCGGCTTGTCCGCACGCGCACAACAGCAGGGAATTCGAGGCGGCGAGGTCAATGCCGGTATTGGGGAAGGCCATTCCAGGGGTCGCTTCATAGGAACTTGAAAGGGAGCCCATGTGCTGCGGGGCTGAAGGCGTGGAGGCGTCAACGACATGGACCAAGTACTCCACCGTATCCGTCTGGCTCCGGGGCTGTTTGTCGGAGCCCCAGTGGATATCCCAGGTCGCGGTGAAAGCCAGGGTGCCGGCGGCCGCCACGGCGAAGGGCATGCGGCCCGGCAATTGGACCGCCCCAACGGCGCGAGGTGCCGAAGGGTCTGACACATCCAGCAGGGAGAGTCCCGACCTCTCGGCGACAAACACGAGGCCGTTGGAGGCGGCGAGTTCGTGCCTGTCCTCTGCGGCGAGCCAGACGGAGGATAAGAGCGACGGGGCCTCCCCGGGTCGGGAGATGTCCAGGACATTGAATCGGGCGGTGGTGGTGTAAAACGCAAAATGCCCGCTTGCAGCACAGCGAACCGGCTGTCCAAACACATTGCTTACGATGTCGAGGCAGGTCACATTCCCGTTCTGGTTTGTGCTGGCCCACGCGACCGCCAACGCGGCACACACGGCCAGCGCGCACAAGGCCAACAGCCGGTAGGCCATTCTCGTGCGCGCCGGCAGCCGCATCCAGAAATCCCGGGCGGCTGCAAGCGCCCGGTCCGCGGAATTCACCCGGGTACTTCGGGGCGGGGTCTGTCCCCGGCGGGAGGATGGCCTTTGCGCAAACCATGCGTCTCCCTTTTTCCATCTGACCCATATCCATGCGGCCGGCGTTGCTGCGAAGGCAAGGGTCGCCGCGATCAGCGGAGGAACGAAGAGAAGGCCCATACCCATGTAGCCGGGATCATAGAGTTTCAGTGTCGCGAGGAGGGAGAACAACGAGTAGTTGAGAAACCACAGAAGCACAATCGAAACAGGCGCAATGAGCACGCTCGTCAATGCGAGCGACCAGGTGCGCCTGAATCTCGGCGCCCACAACAGGCAGCAAGAGACGAGCAGGGAGATCTCGAGCAGGCACGTTGCTGTTCCGAAAAAGCTGTTTGGGAAATCGAAACGCCCTGCGGAGACGAAATAGCCAATACCTTCCAGGGCCAGGAAATAGGCCAGCCAAAGGACGAACCACACGCGGACGCGGGGCGCCAGGGAATGGCGGAAGCACCGTCGGGGGGAATCGTCCGTCCCGGCCCTGATCGATTCCCGCGCCATCTGAATACCCTGGAGATAGGCCTGGGCCAAGGGAACTGCAAAGAAGAACGCGGGAGGCAGCGAGAAGAGACCCAGGTAGAAGCTGGGAAACGGAAGCATCACGAGAAACACCGCCAGAGTGGCGAGCATGACGAGACCGAGCGCCAAATCGGTTGAAACGGGCTTTGCCCGCAGAGTCCTTGCCAGGAGGGCTTGACTTTCTGGAAGCACCGGCCCTGGTGCGGCTGAGTCGTCGGCTGGTCCGTCTAGGGAAACCGTCTTGATTTCCGCGTTCGAGGTGCGTTTGCCGCGACACTCCGGGCAGAGTCCCTCGGGCGCAGTGAGAGGAAGAATGGCCAGACAATCGGGACACCTCGGCTGCTGATTCATAGTCCTCCTCCCGTCGCAATGCTGCGGTCCAATTCCCTGAAGGCGCGCCACAGGCGGAGATCACAGGCCGCAGGCGTTCGCAGATGCTGCATCTTGTTTGCCGCGCCTTCACTTTCGACGAGGGCCTTAACGACTTTCCGCGGGCCACGCCAGGAACATCAATGGAATTGTACGGCCCTCTTCACCGCGCCCTCACCGCTGTCCACTCAAACCAGCCCCTTCCGGGGCCCCTCTTCCGCACCTGCCTAACCTGTGCGAGAAGTGCCCACTATTGAACCCCGGCCAAACTGAGTCTAGCAGACAATCGCGTGTCTGTCGATGAAAAACACGCGACGGCATCGCGTTCACCGGGCGGCGATTCGCGGCCTGCCAGCACAGGGCTTCCGCAAGAGAAGAGCCTGCCCCACCGGCATCCGGACTTCGTAATTGGCGGCCGCCCGCCATCGCAGCGAAACAGCATCAAGTCTTCTTTACGACGCCCAGTGGCAAGACCACTCTGCCGTACACCTCGTTGAGCACCTGCGCGACGCCCGCGTAGATCGCCGAAGCGCCGCAGGCGATTCCCTCGTAGCCGGCCAGCAGTTTTACTCCGGGATGGCCCGTGCACACGCCGGCCGCGAGCAGGAAGAACAGCAGGGCCAGCGAGCCGAAGACCACCTGAAGCGCGCAGGACAGTCTGAGGGTGCCGACGAACAGTAGCAGGGTGAAGACCCCCCAGAGGGTGAGAAAGCTCGTCATCCCCGCAACGGAAGGTTCTGGAACCCAACCCGTCTTGGGCAGCACAATCAATGCCACCAGGGCGAGCCAGAACATGCCGTACGAGGTGAACGCGGTCGTCCCGAACGTGTTGTTCTTCTTCCACTCCATGATCCCCGCGAGCACCTGCGCCAGCCCGCCGTAGAACAGGCCCATGCCCAGGATCATCGAGTTCATTTCATAGTACCCCGCATTGTGGATATTCAGCAGAACCGTCGTCATGCCAAAGGCCAACAGGCCCAGCGGTGCCGGATTGGCCGTCGTGTCCTTGATTTCGCAACGCGTATTATCGTTCATGGCGTCACCTGCAATACCTTTCCTCTTATAGTACATCTGGGGAGAGGCGCTTTATTGCAGCAGGGACTGCGTTCCCCCTTTCGCGGATGCCTCCGCACCGGGTTTTCAGATGGTGGTATCCCGGCGGGATGCCCCCGCCGCAAACATGCAGGGGGACTTGCCCGGCCAACCCCGCTTCGCTTCGGTCATTTCTTGATCGTCGTATAGCTGGTGATCAGGTTGCGATAGTCCGGGATGTGGTTGGCGAACAAGGCGCCCAGCCCGGCGACATCGTTGCGCCAGTCGCGATGCAGTTCGCAGGCCACCGCGAACCAGGTCATCAGTTGGGCACCGGCCGCGGACATGCGGTCCCAGGCGGAATGCCGGGTCAGTTCGTTGAAGGTCCCCGACGCATCCGTCACCACAAAGACTTCGAAGCCCTCCTCGAGCGCCGACAGCGCCGGAAACGCGACACAAACCTCGGTCACTACCCCGGCGATGATGAGTTGTTTCCTGCCGGCCGCCTTCACGGCTTTCACGAAGTCCTCGTTGTCCCAGGCGTTGATCTGGCCGGGGCGGGCGATGTACGGGGCGGCTGGGAAGAGCTCCTTGAGTTCCGGCACTAACGGTCCATTCGGGCCGTCCTCGAAACTGGTGGTGAGAATCGTTGGCAGGCCGAAATACTTCGCCAAATCGGCGAGTGCCAGCACGTTGTTCTTGAATCGGTCCGGGTCGATGTCGCGCACGAGCGACAGCAGGCCGGTCTGGTGGTCCACGAGGAGGACCGCCGCATTATTCTTGTCGAGGCGAACGTACTCCATCGCTTCCGTCCTCCTGGCAGCGTTGCAATCAGACGTTTACTACCGACAATCCGTGCAACAACACTCCAAGGCTGAATATTCATACCCGGTGAGAACCACTCCTCTTCGCTTCTTCGTTCCCGGCCTGCTTTGTTCGAGCTCCCCGTGTGAGAAGCCTGTTCCCGCAGCCCAAACGATCGCCGGCCCGCACCAGGCAGGTGAAGTACAGCGGAACCCGCCGATGCTGGCTTCTCAACGGCGCACGGCGGTGATATCATCCCCCTGCGTTGTTTCGCGTCGTCCGGACGAAAATCGCTACCGATATCAGAGAGCAAAGGAAGGGCCACCGGAATGAACTGTGCGCATCTTGTCCCCGCCTGTCTTGTGGTGCTTTCCATGAGTATCGCGCTCGTTTCAGGCGCGGAACCGCCTGCTGTTCCGCTGTCGGTGTCGGCCGACCCGCGTCACATCTCCAACGGTTGGATCATCCCTAGCGAAGGTTACGCGGATCAGCCCTATCTCGTGAAGACGGACGACGGCGTGTGGCTCTGCGTCATCACCACCGGCCCTGGCAAGGAAGGCGCGACCGGACAGCACGTCGTTTCCATGCGCAGCACGGATCAAGGGCGGACGTGGAGCGACCTTGCCGCCATCGAGCCCGCGGACGGCCCGGAATCGGCTTACGCTGTGCTGCTGAAAGTGCCCGGCGGGCGCATTTACGCCTTCTACAATCACAACACGGACAATGTTCGTGAGGTGAAGCGCGAAGACGGCGGCGTATACAAGCGGGCCGACTCGCTCGGCCACTATGTCTTCAAGTACAGCGACGATCATGGCCGCACCTGGTCTCCGAAGCGCTATGAGGTCCCGATCCGCGAATTCGAATGTGATCGGAACAACGTCTACGGCGGGACGCTGCGCATGTTCTGGAATGTCGGGCGCCCGTTGATTCTCAACAACGCGGCCCTTCTCGTCCTGCACAAGGTCGGCGCCTGCGGTGCGGGCTTCTTCTCGCAGTCGGAGGGGTGTTTCCTGCGCAGCGAGAACCTCCTTTCCGAAGCGGATCCGGAGAAGATCACGTTCGAGACGCTGCCCGACGGCGACACCGGGTTGCGCGCGCCCGCCGGCGGCGGCCGTATAGCCGAGGAACAAAGCATCGTTTCGCTGAGCGACGGCTCGCTGTATTGCGTCTATCGGACTATCGACGGATGGCCGGCCTGTGCTTACAGCCGCGATGGCGGCCATACATGGACGGCCCCCGCCTATGCGGCCTACACGCCCGGCGGCCGGCGAATCAAGCACCCGCGCGCGGCGAACTTCGCGTGGAAGTGCTCAAACGGCAAGTTCCTGTACTGGTTCCACAATCACGGCGGTTCCATTGTCGCCAGACGCGCCGTGGAAAGCGACGGGAACTTCCCGTACAACGACCGCAATCCGGCCTGGCTCGCCGCCGGCGTCGAGCGCGATACGCCGGAGGGCAAAGTCATCCAGTGGTCACAGCCGGAAATACTTCTCTACGACGACGACCCGTTCATCCGGATGAGTTATCCCGACCTCATCGAGGAGGGCGGCCAGTACTTCATCACGGAGACTCAGAAGAATGTCGGACGGATTCATCGAATCCCCGAGAAGCTGCTCGACGGGCTGTTTCATCAGTTTGAAAACCAGTCGCCGGCGGAAGATGGCCTCGCCCTCAACCTGGCCGGAGACACGCCGATGCCGGAGTCGGTCCCGATGCCCACGCTGCCGGACTTCCATGCGCGCGACGGCAGGCAGCCCGATTATCGCGGCAAAGACTTGCGCGCGGGTTTCAGTCTCGATTTCTGGCTGCAACCTGACGCGCTCCGCCCGGGGCAGGTAATTCTGGACAGCCGCAATGATTCAGGCAGCGGCATCGCGGTTGCCGCGACCGGCGCGGGAACCCTTCGCATCACGCTCGACGATGGGCGCCAGGAATCGTGCTGGGACTGCGACCGGGATGCACTGCATCCGGGTTTGCTTCAGCACGTCGGCATTATCGTTGACGGCGGGCCCAAGATTATCTTGTTCCTCGTAGACGGCGTCCTCTGCGACGGCGGTGATCAGCGCCAATTCGGTTGGGGCCGCTTCAGCCCAACGCTCCGGGCGCCCAACGGCGCGGGCACGCTGCGGATAGACCCGTCCGTCCGGGCGTTGCGGCTTTACACACGCGCCCTGCGCGTCAGTGAGATGGCCGGCAATGCCCGCGTGCGCGTGGCCGGTATGCAGTGAGGCGTTTCGAGACCGCCGGAGCTTGATTTACTCGCAGAAAGAGAGGACTCTGAAACATGAGGATCACCCGAAGAAAGGCCATTCAGACGTTGATGGGCACGGGGGCGGCGCTGTTCGTCCATCAGGAACAGGCATCCGCTGACGGCGGCCAAAGCCACGCGCCGGACCGGCGCGCACAGGACCCTCCGAAAACAGGGCCCGGCAAGTCCGTGAAAGTCGCGGCCGTTCAACTTAGATCGCGGCCTGAGATTGAAAAGAACATCGAGCGTCATCGCCACTTCATTCACCGCAGTGCGTCGACCGGCGCGCGAGTGGTTGTCTTTCCGGAATGTTCCGTCACCGGCTACAACAAGAAGGCCATCGCGAAGGATACGCTTCGCCGCCTCGAAGAAGCGGAAAGGAGCATAGCGGAGGCGGCAAAGGAGGCGGGGGTCTACGTGATCGCGGGTGCCCCAACCCCGTCCGGCGACGGACTCTTCAACTCCGCGGTCGTCATAACGCCCGCCGGCAAGATCCTTGAGCGCTATCACAAGATCCAACTGGCGGGCGAGCAATGGGCGATTCCCGGCGAGCACATGAGCGTCTTTCCCATTGACGGCATCCTTTGTTCCATCATCATCTGTCACGATGAACGCTACCCCGAACTCGTCCGGTTGCCCGTCCTGGCGGGAGCGCGGATCGTGTTTTACATCTCCCACGAATCCGGCATGGAAGAGAAGAAGAAGATTGCCCCCTATCGCGCCCAGATACAGGCCCGCGCGGTGGAGAATTCGGTCTTCGTCGTGCATGCAAATGCCCCCGCGGACAAAAGGCCCCGCGGTGGTTCCCATGGCCAGAGCCGCATTATCCTGCCCGATGGAAACATCGTTGCCGAAGCCGGCCATTTCGAAGAAGATTATGTCGAGGCCGTTCTCGACCTGGATTCCGCGACCGGCAATCTCGCCCGGCGAAGCGGCGAGTTTGAAACCTTGAAAGACTGGTGGCAGCACGGCGTGGCGAAGGTGCGGCGAATCACCTAGAGCCGAAGCGGAAGTGGAATTGCTGAAGACAACCGGATGTGTCAACTGCTGCCGGATAGACTCTCCGCTACGGCAGGAGTCGCACACTCCCAAGGGCCATCCGGGTTCGTTCCCAAGATCGCCCCGTCCTCCTCTCCGCTACTTCTTTTCCTCGATGCGGTAGAGATGCGTTTTCGTGCGGACGAGGAGAGCGTTCTCGGTTACGGCCGGCGATGCCCACAGCCCGTCGTCGAGTTGATTGACGGCCAATTCGCGGTATTCGCGCTCCGGCGCAATGACAGTGGTCGTGCCCCCGGTGTTCGCGACATAGATTCGTCCGTTCACGGCCAGGAGCGAAGCCCCGAATTTCCCCTTGAGCCGTTTCGACCACACCTGCTGACCGGTCTTCCCTTCAGTGCAGATCAGGAGCCCGGCGTCACTGACGGAGAAAAGGAGGTCCCCCACGAGGACGGGCGACGACTGATGCGGAGCTTCCTTCGTCAATTGCCAGACCACGTGCGTATCCGTAACGTCGCCGTTCCCACCCTGCCGAATTGCCCAGAGTTCGCTTCCGCCGGGAGGGCCGCCGGTATTCACGAAGAGAAGTCCGAGTCCGCTGACGATGCTCGAAATGGAGCTGTCATCGCGATAGCGGACCCGCCAGATTTCCTTGCCGGTCAGCGGCTCGTGCCCGGTTACAAGCAAGGCGCCATTGCTGATCAGTTGCGGCCGGCCGTCTATCGCGAGGATCACGGGCGTCTGATACGACTTCCGGTAGACGGGCTTGGTGGCCGTGTACATTTCCTGCGGCCGTTCGTACATCCACACAGTCTTTCCGGTCGTCTTATCCAACGCCGCAATAAACTGCTTGTCCGTGCCTTCGACATCGAGGATTAAGAGGTCCTGGTAAATCACCGGAGACGAGGCGGGACCCTGCATGTGGTCGCAGTTTAAATCGGAACGTTGCCACAGAATCTTGCCGGTGGCGGTATCGATGCAAGCCGTGCCAAACGTGCCGTAGTGGACATAGACGCGGCCTTCTTCTACGCAGGGCGAAGGGGTGGCATAGGAGTTGATCGGGTTGATCCGCTGCGGCGTTTCCACGCGGAACACTTCGATGTCATGAATGACCTTACCCGAATCCCGGTCCACCGCGACCGCATAGAGCACAGTGCCATCTTCCTTGGCCGTCGTCAGCCAGATGTGCTTTCCCCACACGACCGGCGTCGAATGCCCTGAGTCATGGATGCCCGTCTTCCAGACGATGTTCTCCTGTTCCGTCCAATGGAGCGGAAGCCTCGTCGCATCGGAGTGCCCATCCGCCGACGGGCCGCGCCAAGCCGGCCAGTTCTTTTCCGCGAGGGCCGTACACGCGCAGCATACGGCGGCAAAACCAAGAACAAGCAAACGCATAGGGATATCGCTTCCTGCAGGTCATGGGCGAATCACTCGATGGAATCCGCGCCGTTCATCTTCTTCGCACGCCACTCCGTACACCGGACCGAATACAGAGATGTTGGGTCCGACATCTCCGGGATGACTTAGCCCACCGGCCTTCCTGGGCACACGGGGCGCCAGTATGAAAGAGCAGAACGACGATTTCAAGGCCGGTCATTCATCCCTCTCCGGATTCATATTCTAAGTGCAACGGTTTGTTGCGGAGTGGGTCAGTAGCCTTTTTCCGTCGGAGCCGTCCGTCGCTCACTTGTGAGCGGCGACGGACGAGCGACAGAGGGAAAAGGCGGCCTTTTCTGTTGGTGG
>CAILVY010000376.1 GCA_903837785.1 Candidatus Hydrogenedentota bacterium | reverse complement strand
CCATAACGACCGGCACGATACGGCCCGGCACGTAGAGGACGAGATCCTTGCCGACGCTCTTGACGGACGGCGCGCTCATGGCGCCGGTTCCGCCCGCGCCGCCGCCTCGGCGGAAAGAAGCATGGCGTAGCGAACGGCGAGGCCGGCGTAGATCCAGAAGAGAATGTTGGCGCGCGTGCCGGCCATGAAGACGGCCTCGAACATACCCGCGATCAACATGGCAACGACGCCCAGCGCAAGTCCCGTGAGCTCCTCTTTCTCCGCGAGATCGAGGCCGGGCGTGCCGCGCGCGTGCCAGATGGCGCGCAGCATCATCCACAGGAGGCTGAAAAACACGAGTCCGCCCAGCAGCCCGAATTCGGCGAGGACATGCGTGTAGAAATTGTGCGGCGTCTCGGCCGTCAGCATGCCCTTGTAGTAGATGATTGGGCTGATCGTGTCGGACATGGGCGGCGTCCAGCCGGGCCGCAGGTCGAGGCGCGTATACAATGCGTCCGGGCCGATGCCCAGCAGCGGATGATCGATCCACACTTGAAACGACGTGCGCAGACTGTCCTGACGCCGGCTCACCGACGCATCCTCATAATAGCCGCGCGACCAGAATCGGCTGAAGTCATAGCGCGCAATGAGGATGGAACTCATGGCCACCACGACGATCCCCGAGAACAGGATCAGCAAAATGCCAAGGCCGCGCCGGTGCTTCTGCGTGAAGAAGAACATGAGATAGATGAGGCCGAGAATGGCAATCATGTTGAGCAGCGCGGCCCGGGAAAGGGAGAACAGCACGCCGCAGAAGATGAGCGCCGCGCCGGCTGCGCAGAAGACCCGCCAGAAAAAGCCCCGGCCGCCCATGGCCGTCAACGCGGCAAAAGGAAACAGCGTCAGCATCATGGCGGCCACACGGTTGGGATGGCCCATGGGAAGGCGCCCACGCACGAGATCGGAGGTGCCGCCAATGGCCTGGCTCCAGCCCAGCCCTCCGATCAGGCTGTCCGGCAACAGGCCGAAGAGCGTCATGATCAGTCCGGCGAATGCGGCCATGGCCACAAGAGCGCGCAGGCAGAAGAGCGTTTGGGACCGGGACAGCCGGGAGCGTGGAATGAACATAACGAAGGCCAGCGGAAACGCAACGAGGCACAATGCCAGTACTTCGCCGATCACGTCTCGCTGCAGGATGCCATCATCAGTGAATCGGTTGAAGAGCAGCGAGATCCCGCCCAACGCGCAGAAGAGCGCCCACCGGCGCGCGAAGCGGTAATTGAAGTTGCCCAGTACCGGATCGACGGACGGAGTCTTCTCCCGGTTCAGCAGCACGGCCACGCCCAAACCGAGCGCAAAGAACATGGCGGTCCAGAGGGAGGCGGGAAGCGCGATGGGCGGTGCGATGGAAAGTGCGAAGCCCTCATCAAAACGATTGAGCAGGAGCAGGGAAAAAACGGCCGGCAACAGAATGAAGAGTATCGCAGGCTTTAACAGAAGCAACGCCGCGACGGACAACACCGCCAGGACGAAGAGCGCAACGACGACCTGGGGATTGAACCACAGGGCGACGGCACAAGCGGCGCCCGCGATGCCGCAGACCGCGAGGATTGCTCGCGCGCTGGGCACGGCGGCCCGCTCAGAGGATGTATCGTCCACACTCATGATGGCCCGTCTCACTCCTGCGAATCACATTGAGTATATCGCAGCGCCGGCTTCGGCAAGCAGGAACCCGAACCCGTTTCGCTTGAGATGTGTCCGCTCCGGTTCCTCGGACAAGATCACCCCTGGCCGACGCCAAGATAGATCAATCCGGCTTCCTCGGCGCGCGCCCTGTCCCAGCCACGGCGTCCATCTACCACCGCCTGTATCCCCGCCGCCCGCCAGCGCGCGAAGTCCGGCGCCCGGAATGCCGTATGCGCGGCGTTCAGGATGACGGCGTCCATTGGGTCGCGGCCCGCGCTCGCCGGCTCGAATCCAGATTGCCGCAACTCCTCGTCGGAATAGAACGGATCTTCGATCGTCACGATGGCGCCCCGTTCTGTCAACGCCTCTCTCAAGGGATACGCCGTGCTGAATATGTCGACTTTCACATCGGGGCGGAACGAAAGGCCGAGAATGTGAATGCGTTTGCCGTTCAGCGGACCGATGCAGCGGGCAAGCCGCGCGACGCTGCGCGCGGGCTGCGCATCATTGATCTCCCGCGCGCCCACGGCAAGCCGCTGCGGAGTCCCTTTGCGCTCGCCCTCGCGAATGATGAAGTAAGGGTAGACCGGTGTGCAGTGCCCGCCCACGCCGATGCCCGGGATCAGCAGGAAACTCTCGCCGTCCGTATTGGCCGCGGCCCGGACCTGGCCGAAGTCGACGCCGATGGCCTCGCAGTACGCCGCCAGTTCATTGGCCAGGGCGATGTTCACATCGCGGTAAAGCATGCCCGCCAGTTTCGCGAGTTCGGCCGCCTCCAGCGTCTGCACATTGATGATGGGCGCCCCGAGGTGCTCGCCGTAAAACGCCTCGGCGCGTTGGGCGGAAGCCGCATCCAGCCCGCCCACCACTTTGGGCGTCTCCTGAAGCTTCTCCACCACGTAGTTGGCCTTGACGCGCTCCGGGCTGTAGCTGACCTGGAAATCGAGGCCTGCCTGCAGGCCGCTGTGCTCTTCGAGCACGGGGATCAGCGCCGAGCGCGTGCCGCCGGCCGCCACAGTCGTCTCATACGACACAAGCGTTCCGGGACGGAGCCCACGGCCCACAGCCGCGGAGGCCGCACGGAGAATCGAATAGTCGATGTCGCGACCCGGGGTGAGATGTGCGGGAACGATGATGATGGCCACGTCCGCCGTGCGCGCGGCTTCCGTCGTGTCGCCGGTCGCGTTCAGACGGCCGGCCGCATGATTGCGCGCGATGTACTCGGGCAGGAGCGGTTCGTCGTACGGCGATACGCCGCGGTTCACCGCATCCACCACCGCGGGATTGACATCGCAAACTGTGACGCGAGCGCCGTGCTCCGCGATTACCGCCGCCAGAGGCAGTCCCATCCGCCCGCCGCCGACCACAATCACCTGCATGGCCGTCATCCCCGCACCGCCGCGCGGAGCGCGCCGGCCACATGCAAAATCTGCTCTTCCGTCAGTTCCGGATACATGGGCAGCGAGAGCAGGCGCCTGGAATACGCCTCGGAGACGGGAAAGCGCCCCTCGCCGTAGCCCAGGTGCTGATAGGCCTGCTGGAGATGCAGCGGCACGGGATAGTGCAGGCCCGTGGCGATGCCGGCGGCCTTGAGTTCCTCGGCCACGCGATCGCGCTCATCCACCTGCACCACAAACAGATGCCAGACCGGCAAACGGCCTTCCGCAACCTTGGGCAGCACCACGCCCCTGGCATCGGCCAGCAATTCCATGTATCGCTGCGCATGGGCGCGTCGCGCCTCATTCCACGCGGGCAGATGCCTTAGCTTGATGCGGAGCGCGGCAGCCTGCAGGGCGTCGCAACGCCCGTTGTGGCCTTCGATATCGTGATAATACTTCTTGGCCTGGCCGTGGTCGCGCAGCTTGCGCACGAGTTCCTCGACGCCCGGCGTGTTCGTCGTCACGGCGCCCGCTTCGCCGCACGCGCCCATGTTCTTGCCCGGGTAATACGAGAAGCCTGCGGCCGCGCCCATCGAGCCCGCCTTGCGGCCCTTGTACTCCGCCAGATGCGCCTGGGCCGCGTCTTCAACCACCCACAGCCCGTGTTGACTGGCAATCGCCAGAATCGGGTCCATGTCCGCGCACTGTCCGTAGAGATGCACGGGCACAATGCCCTTGGTCTTTCCCGTGATGGCCCGCGCGACGAGGGCCGGGTCCATCGTGTATGTGTCCGGGTCGACATCAACGAACACCACGCGTCCGCCCGCGATGCTGACCGCTTCGGAAGTCGCAATGAACGTGTTCGCGGGAACAATCACTTCATCGCCCGGAGCAATCCCCAGCGCCTTGAAGATGAACATGAGCGCATCGGTCCCGTTGCTCACGGCGACAGCGTGCCCTGCCGAGCACGCAGCGGCGAATTCCGTCTCGAGGGCGGACACATGTTTGCCGCCGATGAAACCCGCTGTGTCGAGAATCTCGTCCCAGGCCGCGAGGATCTCCTGCTTGAGGGGCCGGTGCTGCGCCCGCAAATCGAGAAATGGAACGTCCATTATGCTTTCACCTTTCGCAAGCGTTTGGCGGGGTTGCCCGCCCAGATTTCGCCGGGGGGAACGGACTTCGTGACCACGCTGCCCGAACCGATGATGGCGCCGGCGCCGATCGTGACGCCGCACAGGATTGTTGCGCTCGATCCGATGGAGGCGCCGTCTTCGATGACAGTCTCGATCACCTTCCAGTCCGCCTCGGTCTGCAATGAGCCGTCCTCATTCACGGCCCGGGGATACAGATCGTTGATGAACGTGACGTTGTGACCGACGAAGACACGGTCGCCGATCTTCACGCCTTCGCAGATAAACGTGTGGCTCGATATCTTGCAGTTCTTGCCGATCGCCGCGTTCTTCTGGATCTCGACAAAGGCGCCGACTTTCGTGCCGTCGCCAATCGTGCAGCCGTAGGCATTCACGAATCCGAAGAATCGGACGCCCTCCCCCAGCTTCACATCGGGGGCAATGCGGTTATACGACTCCAATGCGGGATTCTCCTATCGCAACGGAATGACTCTTCCGTTTTCCTTCAGCGAGCGGTCCGTCGCCTCAAGCATGGCCACGATGCGCGCCCCGGCCTCGCCGTTGTTGTGTGGCTGCGTCCCGGACTGGATGCATTCGATGAAGTATGCCGTCTCGAGGCGGAGGGCCTCCGTGGCGGGCACCACCGGCGCGTACATGTCGCCGTGCCGCGGCGTGGCCAGCACGCGGTACAGCCCTTCCTTCGTGGCCACTTCCATGCCCTTGTTGTAAATCTTGATCTGTTCCTCGCGGTTCAAATCGTCCCAAACGAGCATCTTCTTTGATCCGCCCGCAACCGTGCGCCGGATCTTCACCGGCGACAGCCAGTTCAGGTGGAAGTGCGCGATGAGGTTGTTCGGATAGAAGACCGACACGTACGCCACGTCCTCGAGGCCCGTGTCGAAATGGCCCCGGCCATGGGCGGAAATCGCCTCGGCCTGCGGGCCGAGCAGATAATCCATGATGGACAAGTCGTGGGGCGCCAGGTCCCACACAACGTTCACGTCGTGCTGAAAGAGGCCGAGATTGATGCGGACCGAGTCGTAATAATAGAGATCCCCGAGTTCGCCTTCGTCGATGAGGGACTTCATCTTCTGCACCGCCCCCGTGAAGAGGAAAGTGTGGTCAACCATCAGGATGCGGCCCTTCTTCGCGGCGAGTTCCGCCAATTCGCGCGCCTGGGCCAGGGTCGAGGTCATCGGCTTCTCCACCCAGACATGCTTGCCGTTCTCGAGCGCGGCCTTGTCCAGCTCGAAGTGGGTGAAGACCGGCGTGGCAATAATGAGGATATCCAGATTCGGGTCGCGCACAATGGAATCGTCGGCGACGATCCGCGCCTGCGGGTGATTGGCCGCCGCCTGTGCGCGCCGTTTCTCGGACATGTCCGCGATGCAGGCCAACTCGCAGTCCGGGTGCGCCGCGAAATTCCGGGCAAGGTTCGGCCCCCAGTAGCCATATCCGATCAAGCCTGCGCGCAGCATATGGGTCTCCTTCTGGCATCCCCTGGAGTCGGGCGGGGTCTGCCCTGCTGACAAGTGCGAAATCCGCGTGTCCCCAACCCTTCGCAATGATACTTTCCGCTGTCCGGCCAAGTCAATGACAGCGGCCCGCCTGGAGGCGTAACCACGCCGTAAAAAGGACACTCGCGTGCCGCACACGGCGGCACGCGAGAAAGCTGGCGCGTTCCGGAATTACATGCCGTTGAGGCGGTGGCGCAATCCTTCGAGTTCGTTGCGAAGTTCCCAGGGCATGTGCGGGCCGAGGCTGTCGAAGAACTTCTCGATGTCGGCCGCCTCTTCCTTCCAGGCATCGTTGTCCACGCGGAGGAGTTCGTCCATGATATCGGGGGCCAGTTCGAGGCCGGTCATGTCGAGCGCGGAGTCGGTCGGCACGTAGCCGATGGGGGTTTCCCTTGCTTCGCCTTCGCCACGGGCCCGCTGGAGCACCCATTCGAGGACGCGGAGGTTTTCGCCGTAGCCGGGCCACAGGAAGCTGTTGTCCTTGCCGCGCCGAAACCAATTCACATGGAAGACCTTGGGCGGATGCTTGGCGATGCGTCCGATGTTGATCCAGTGCTTGAAATAGTCGGCCATGTTGTAACCGCAGAAAGGAAGCATGGCAAAGGGGTCGCGGCGGACCTCGCCCTGCTTGCCATACTGCGCGGAGGTGCGTTCGGAGGCCATGCTCGCGCCGACGAAGACGCCGTGGCTCCAGCCATAGGATTCATACACGAGCGGCGCCAGCGCGTTGCGGCGTCCGCCGAAGATGAACGCCGAGATGGGCACGCCGTGGTGATGATCGAGGCGGAACGAGGCGGAGGGGCACTGGCGCAGGGGCGAGGTGGCGCGGCTGTTGCCGTGCGCGCCCAGGATTTCCTTGCCGTCCTTGTCCTTCATGCCGGGGTGCCAGGGGCGTCCGAGCCAGTCGAGGGCGTCGGCGGGCGCATCGCCGTCGCAGCCTTCCCACCAGACCGTGCCGTCTTTGCCCAGGACCACGTTTGTGAAGATCGTGTTCTTGGCCATCGTCGTCATCATGCTCGGGTTCGTCTTCGAGTTCGTGCCCGGCGCCACGCCGAAGAAGCCGTATTCGGGATTGACCGCCCAAAGGCGGCCGTCCGTGTCGGGGCGAATCCAGGCGATGTCGTCGCCGATGGTCCAGATGCGGTAACCCTTGCTCTTCAGGCCCTCGGGCGGAATAAGCATGGCCAGGTTGGTCTTGCCGCAGGCGCTGGGGAAGGCCGCGGCCACGTATTCGATGCGGCCGTTGGGCTCTTCGATGCCGAGGATAAGCATGTGTTCGGCGAGCCAGCCTTCCTGGCGGGCCATCCAGCTCGCGATGCGCAGCGCGAGGCACTTCTTGCCCAGGAGGACATTGCCGCCGTAGCCCGAGTTGACGGACCAGATGGTGTTGTCTTCGGGAAAGTGCAGGATGCGGCGCTTCTCGGGGTCGAGGCTCGCCTTGCTGTGCAGGCAGCGGGTGAAGTCATTGCTGCTGCCGAGGGTGTCGAGCACCTGCTTGCCGGTGCGGCACATGATCAGCATGTTGAGCACGACATAGATGCTGTCGGTGAGTTCGACGCCGACCTTGCTGAAGGGGGAGCCGATGGGGCCCATCGAGAACGGCACAACGTACATCGTGCGGCCGCGCATCGAGGCGCGGAAGAAATTTGCGGCTTCCGTGTAGGCTTCCTCGGGATTCTTCCAGTTGTTTGTCGCGCCGGCATCGGCCTCGCGGCGGCAACAGATGAAAGTCTTGTCTTCCGTGCGCGCGACATCCAGGGGATGCGTCCGGTGATAATAGGAGTCGGGATGCTTCTCCGGGTTCAACGCGGTAATCTCGCCCGTGCGGCAGGCCTCCTCGCGCAAGGCGTCCCGCTGCTCGTCACTGCCGTCGATCCAGACGATCTGGTCCGGCAGGCAGAGGGCGGCCATCTCTTCGATCCAGGTGGCGAGGTGGCGGTTGGTGCTCAAGGGCTGGGTCCAATCAGTCATCTCGGATTCTCCTCTCTTGTTTGGTAGGGATGTCCTCTCCCAACAATCTTGCGGTCCGCCCAAGGCATGTCCGATCGAAGAGCCTGTTCCGTCTAACGTGGTCCCGGGCCGGAACTTGCTCGTGCTCCAGGCCACCCGGATACAGTTCCTCCGCCGCATTCCCAAGCGACATAGTGACATGCCCGGCGAAGGGGAAAGGGCAGTATAGCAAGAATCCGGTCGTTCTGGCAAAACTTGCGCCGCGTCAACAATTACCACCCCGAGAGCACAGCAAGAAGAACGCACGACACAAGAAGAACAAGAAGGAATCCCTGGCTCTTTCGATGCGGCCGACGTAGTGAATAGTCCAGGAGACGGGAGGATCCCTCCGAAGACTGAAGCACAAAGCCATGAAGGCCTTCAGGCGGGAGGCAGAACCCATCCTCGCCCCCAATTCCCGATCCCCGGTCTCGCCCCCCAGAATCCGGGTTCCGCCCCTCCCTATCCGGCTTATCCCGTTGGCCCGTCAAGAACTCCCTGGTTCTTTGTGCCTCTTGCGCCTCTTGTGGCCAATCGTTCTTCTTTGCGCTCTTTGAGTTCTATGGGGTTAAAAAGCGCGCCCTCCCGAAGCCCACGATCATCCTGCGCCCGCGCAGAACCCATCCTCGCCCTCGGCGCACGCGTGATATCCGCCCATGGTGTAGATCTGGATGACACGGAGCAGTTCCGCGAGGTTGATCTGCCAGTCTCGCGGGGCGTAGTCCGCGCTGTGCGGTGTACATGTCTGATCCCCCGCGCCCGGCGCATAGCCGTCCTCCGTCCCCGAGGCACAATGGAACGGCCCGCCGTTGTAGAACTGGATCACCCGCAGCAATTCGCTCAAGCCAATTCGCCCATCGCCGTCGAAGTCCGCGCTATGGCTCCCCGAACACGTCAAATCAATGCTCCCCTCCTGCACCTCGATCGCCCCGATGTCCACCGCGCCGTTTCGCACCCGCGGACACCACTCGAGCAGTGCATCGAAACACGCACCCCCCACGAAATCACGCCGGAACAACAACGCCGTATCCCCCGCGTCAATCACCGGGCTCCCGGGCTGCGGCACATAAATGCTTGTGAGGCTGTTGACACACCCTGCCTGCTGACTTTGATACAGCAACCCCGCCAACAGAGGACTTGCCGCCGTGCCGAGCAGATCGCTCCCGGCGTAGCCCGAGCCAGCGTCGGACACGCCGATCAGATTATGCCCAAGGCTCTCGATCGGCCCCGCAAGGTCCGCCGTCTCCGGGGAAATCGTACTTGTGTTCCCCGCGAGCACGGTGTTGCCCAAGGCACACAGTGCACCGCCACCCACTGCGAGTGCGCCCCCCATCGTGCCCGCCGTATTCTCCATAAACGTGCAGTTCAAAAACACCGCATCACCGCCCACCATCGCCACCGCGCCGCCCGTGGCCCCCGCCGTCCCCCGGCCAAAGGTGCACATCGACGCCCAAAGCGTCCCTGACTCGACATAGACCACCGCACCACTCACCGCAGCGCTGTTACTGTGAAAGGAACAGTTGGTAAGTTCCATGTGCGCGTGGTCTGACAAGTACACGACACCACCCCTTAAAGCGCTATTCTCTCTCAAGTTCATGCTCAAGATGGTCACCAAGCCGCCGAGACTATATATTGTACCACCGTCCTCATTGGCATGATTATCGTACGTATCATCTCCAGAATCACGCCTTCCGAGAGCAATGATGCCATGATTGTTGAATAGCAGCCCACCGCGGCCCGCGGCAGTCCCGCTGCCTGACCCTGTCATGCGCACAATCCCATGGTCATTGTAGATCGCGCCGCCATCGCCATCAGAAGTCCCGTGAATGAATCCTCCGACCTCGAGAGTAGCATGATCAACATAGATGCCGCCCCCCGCCGTCGCTGCATTCCCATCTTGGAACACACACCCGTGAAGCGCCACAGTAGCACCTGGATGGATGAACAGCGTTGCTCCCCTGTCAGCGCGTATGACGTCCGGAGATTGCCACCCCTCGACGATGCGAATTCCGGTCATAGTAAGTTCGACGCCAGCTCGTACTTCCACCGGCCGAAAACACTCATGTCTTGTAGCCAGGCAATCGAGGTAAACCATCGTCATCTCTTCCGCTGTAATGACCAGATCGTCCTCGATGAAAAGAGTTGAGGTCAGCGATATTGTGCCTATGCAAAAATAGCTCGGGCATATAATTAACGGGGGTGAGAATACAACCACATCCTTGCCGGGAAACACATTGGCCTCTTCGATAGCCGCACGCAGCGATGTCGTTCCTTCAGAGGTCAGCGCCGACCCATCTCCCGGGTTCGCGTCGGGCAGGTCCGTATCCGAATTCACGACGAATTCCAAAGCACGCGCGGGAGTGGCGAAGAACGGCAATAGGAGAACAAGAGGCAGTACCACGAGCCAACAATTTCTATTCATAGATGGGAATAGCTCCCGGCTTGAAAGGCCAATTATGTACATCCCGCGAAATGGCACCGTTCACGTAAAGAAAACCACGCAGAATGAGGTTGCCACCATCATCAATCTGAGCGCAAGGAAACCCTTCCGGATCGCGCACAGTATACGAGCAGGTCTCGCCAGGCTCGCCTGGCTGCCGCACAATGATGGCGCGACCCGCGAGACAAAGATGCCCAAAGGTGCCACCCTCTGATTCCACGACCACCAACTTCGCCTTAACAGCTCCCTCACACTGCAGCAGTATGATCTCTTCCGAACTGCTAGGCCACGATGCTCCGTCTGCATGGACTTGGCCATTTGGAATAAACATCGAACCGTCATCGTACACCGCGACTAGCGGAACCTCATTCTGGCTGTAGATAGTCTCCAGCAAGTGTGGTACTGAAGTCGCCTTGGTACCGCCCGTGTAGCGACATGGACTGTTCCTATGCCACTCAGTGTTTCGAAAACAAGCGCACTCGCCAGCACTTTCGGGCTCACAACCAAATGCCTCGTAATTCCGCGGAAAACCGAAGCTATGCTCTGCGAGTTCGCATGCTTGATTGCTCCGAACTCTTCCCCGCACCGCCATCGATCCGTCGTCGGCTATCTGCATCAGGATGGCGTCTGCCGCCGAATAGCGGAATTCCGTAGTTGTCGGGTTAGAAGTTATGACCACCGGGTCGCCAGTCTCTGATGCCGTGAGCGCGCCCCGGAGATAGAGATTCCCATTGTCGGAATTCACGCACACGAGAGCCCGGCCTTGTTCGTCGGCAACCGCAAAGGCCGGCACAGCAGAAAGGGCACTAGCGGTGCTCCATTCCGTGTGATTCTCTCGCACATCACCTTTGGTAAGAACCATATCACCGTTCGCCAGTACTCGCAGCCATTCTCCGCCGTCTGATGCTACGCGTAGCGGTTGCGGGCGGTCAATCTCTGCTGCGATCTCGTCTCGTTGCCGGAAGATCGAGTTTGCCATCTCATTCCGGAACGCCTCCTCCACGATGTCGTTCGAGGCAAGCTGCGCGTTCTTCCTCCACATGCCATTCATATATCTTGCGAGGTTCCAGTCTCGGTTGATATAGCAGAAGGCCTTAATGCAGGGGTTGTCCTTTATCATCTGGAAATAGTGCGTAAACCAGAAATTCCAGGCCTCTTGACCTGGGTCAGGCGGCCCCTCGCACGGCAATGGTTCCGGGTCCCCCGGCAAACCACCCTCCGACGCACATTTGGCTACGCCGTACTCGATGGGCGAAGACTCTGCGAACATGACCGGCTTGTGATGCTTGGTAGCGAATTCTAGAAGCGCCTCTTGGTTTTCAAAGTCGTTCACTCCATCCACATGAACAAGATGGCTCTGCCAGAATATCGACGTGCCAATCCAATCCACCCACTCATCGCCGGGATAGTAGGCGCTCCAATCATAACCCCATCCCTGGGCGCACTCAACGTGCCACACGGCCGCGAACTTGATCTCCGTCGCCCGCAAGGCCGATACGATTCTTCTGTACGCCTCACGATATCGTTCAGGACAGTAGTTGGACCCTGCGCCGTTTACTTCATAGCCGATGCGAAGAAAGAAAGGGCGGGTTCCGGACGGCCTGCTGCTGTCATGCAAGTGCGTGAACATAGCAACTACGTCTTCGATGGACTCATCCCGATTTTCGGGAGCTATACCGATGGAAGTCAGTTCGTAGTCGGACATCCCCAGGGGTATGTCCACAGGAATGCCTCCAAATGACAGGCCAGAACCATCGTGATCAGTAGTCACCCATCCATACGCGCCGAGGTCAGCCGGATCTATACTAACAACGCTAAGGCTGAACCAAGACGGCGTTGGGGTACCAACCGATGTTTGACGCCAATCCCCGCAGAAACTGACATCCCAACTGAAGTCATTAGGGCCATCCAGGATCTTTGTTACCTGCCACTGTGGCGCCCCCCCTTCGCCCCCATACATATGCTGGAGGGCATCCTGAAGCGTAGGTCCATTGGCGTAGTCAAAGATGGGAACGGAGGTGCGGCCGAGAAACTGCAGCCGAAAACTATGTGAGTCTCCATTCGTCTGAAGATGCACCGTCTGCACAAGATTGTCCCCGCAGGACGCGCCCAAGTCGACAAGCCTCGACTGAAGCCTCAGGCCTATCTGAGGAAGGTAGAAGCTCTCCGCTCCCAGTCCATCCTCAATCAGCGTGAAATAACCGGCCATACTTGGCGCAGCCTCGTTGGTTCCTTGGGACTGGAAAGGAATGGGATCAGTATTGCCCGTTCGCACAGGGTAGTCGGTGTAGTACATCGCAATCGCTGGGGGATAGCTGACCCCTCCATCAGTCATTGAGTCCACGAAGCTAAGGAAGTGCTCTGGTCCATCTTGCCCGGCACCCACCCAGATGCCATCATACGGCTCGAGGGGCGCGCCGTAGTATTCGCGCGCTTGATATTCGCCCGACGCGCTCGGGGGCGCGGCGACGTTGCCATCATAAGTCTCCACAATATCCGTATCATCGAGAACCTTTAGCTTGTCTTCCTGAAGGACATACACCGTGTGGGCTGTGTCGAGCACGCCCCATCGAAGCAAAAGTGCACATCTTCATAGGTACCCACCGTGTCGAATGTGAGCGGATCCCCGTCCGCGTCCTTCGCCGTCACGGCGGTTATGCACTGAATCGATGGCATTTCTCCCACCGCCAGAAGAAGCACCTCATCCGTCTCCCATGGGCTCGGCGCGTATCCGTCTTCCCCCGAGGAGTGGGGGATATAGCACTGCGAATTGAAAAATTGTATCAGACGCAGCAATTCACTCAAGCTTACTTGCCAATCTTGGCCGTTGTAGTCGCTTTTATGCGGCGTACAAGCTTGATCACCCGGTCCCGGCGCGTATCCATCTTCCGTGCCGCTTTGACAATGGTAACCGTCCGAATTGAAGAACTGGATAACGCGCAGGAGCTCCGACAGGTTTATTGTCCAGTTGTAATCCTGATCCGCAGAGTGAAAGTCACAAGAGAACACCACTTCAGTTTGGCAAGTCGCTGACTCCGACACCGAAGAAGGTGCAACGTCTTCGCCGGGTTGGCCAGCTTGCATCTCTTCTCCGCCGCCTTCTCCCTCTTCGCTCCCGCCTTCGCCTTCCTCACTCTCTTGATTCAGTACGGCACAGGGCGTTCCTGAATGGAGCTCACGGCCGCCGGTCCGGTAGAGGGCCTGGGCGCAGATCTGTTGCTCGCCCTGAGCATCGCCGGGGACGTTGACGCGGTACGACAGCGTGACCGGGAAGTTCGGCATGCTTTGCACCCAGGCAAAATTGAGCGTGCTGTCTCCGCTTTGGGGGGCAATGCTCGGCGGATCGCCTTGCAGAAGCCAACTGTTGTACGTCCAGCCTTCGGGCAGTTCGGAAATCACGCCCAGCGCGAAGATCGCCGCCTCGTCGTAGTACTCCAAGGTCAGCGTGACATCCAGAGTCCCGCCGGGAGTGTATTCAGTGCTGGAAACGGTTTGCAGGAGCAACATCGCGATATGCCCGCGGTACTTCAGGTTGCCCTCGTCATCGATCAGCGCCTGCGCCGCCCCCGTGGCATCGCGGACGACGAATTCCGCGGCGGAGCCTGATGCTTCGAGTTCCGGAACGCGTTCCAGGCAGCCCTTGAGGTAGATCGCGTGCGCTGCCCCCGTGGCGCGCGCCAGAATCGATCCAAAGGCGTCTTTGACCAGAAACTCCGCTTCATTCGTCTCGTCCAGGTGTCCGCTCTCCGGGTCGGTTTCCGGCCGGATCGGGACTCTCGGCCGAATATTGCCGAAACGGTCCAAGACGAGCATGGTCACACCATGACCGTCCACGAGGACCAGTTCCTGCGATGCGGGACAGCCCGGCAGCAAGGCAAGCATTGGCATCACCCCGGAAACAACGAGGATTTTGATCGAGCGGCGAAACACTGAGTTCATCACAACAACTTCCTCCCCACACAAACCGCTGTTTCGCTCAGTTGCCGGACGCGTTCGGGCTTGCCGGCGCGGGGATGCGTGGGAGGTTTACCGGGTATCGGAGCCGGGTGGCCGACGTGCCGCCGGGAGTGCCGTTGGCGGGGGCGTTGGCCACCTCGCTGGTTTGGCTCGCGCTTTCCCCTTGGACTGCCATCATCTGTTCGCCTTCGGCGTCTTCGGGCAGGCCCAACTGCACCACCACGTCGCCGCCCTGGGTGCAGTAGACCGACGCGTGCGGCACGAAGTCTTCCCCGTCCAGATGACCCGCGGACACCCCGACGTCGCCCGATACGGAAACGAGGCCCGCCTTCAGTTCCGTTTCCGGAGAAATCGGTGTGTCGGACTGCAATATAAGTGCCGTCTTGGGTTCGCCGCCTTCATGCGCCATGACTGTGATGCCGACATTGCCTGCGATGAGGCCATTCTCCCCTTCCAGATTCTCAAATTGGATCGTCGGATAATCGTCGCCTTCGCCCTCGGGATTGTCATCATATCCGTTCATCGCAATGCCCCCGTCGTCCACCGACAGCCACTCGAAGTCCTCCCCTGCAGACGACGCCTTCACCGCTGCCACCGCCAATACCAAAGCGACTCCCAGGCCGATGGCAATAATCGTGCCTTTCCCCATACGCTGCATAACCCCTGCTCCCTTCTTCCCTAAGTTACACCCTGTCGTTCCCTGTCCGGCACATCCCACTTGTAGTGAACATAACTGAACGATAACACACAAGCAAAAAAAAACAACAGAAATATCTCGCACGCTTTATTTGGCCAAGTAGTGTGTTGAGTGCAACGTCATGTCCTGTCTTTCTATGTCTTCCAGTCTCCCCATGAAGCAAAGCCCCCCCCGGGGGGGCGCGGCATCCCGCTGCCTCCCGCTATGCTTAACAAAGACGGCCCGTGAAGATTCTTGTCAACGGCTGTGCATATCCTCCGCTGATACCCAGGTTCTCTCCGGTTTGGGAGAGCAAACGTTATGCCAAGGCGGCGGCCTCAGCGGCCAAGGCGGGCTAAGCGATTGGCAGGCCGGCACTAAGGCCCGAGCGGGACGCCGCCGCAGCGGGGACAAACCTCGGCCTCTTGGGCCCCGTTTCCAGAATCCGGAAGACGGTTTTCCGGAATCCGTAAAAGACGAGGGTGCTCCGGCGGGGGCGCAAAGGATTCTCGACGGAAGCGGCGGGGACGCCGCTACGAAGCAACGATGCCGCCGGAGTCGAGTGGAAGTAGACGCGGCGTCCTCGCCGCGTTACAAGAAGACGCGCCGAGACGGAGGCGGCAGGGATGCACTATCTGCGGGGTAAGGGTGCGGCTGGAATTGCTGGCGGGAAGCCGCAAGGCGTCGTTGGTCCGTCGCTACTTTCCGTAGACTTCGACTTCGATGTAGTGGCTCATGGGGTCCAAGTGGTTGCCATTCGCATAGAGGCGGACATAACGGACTTTGGCGCCCTCCGTCTTGATCAGGCGTCCCCGGTGGTTCTCGATGTACTCGGGGTCTTTCCCCGCGCCGAGCCCGGCGGAATTGTCCGCGTCGTTGTTAAGCAAGGTGATGATGCCGGTCTTGAATTCCGGGTCGTTGGAGACCTGGACGATGACGTCGAAGTAGACCCGCTTGAACTCGTGGAAATGCCAGAGAACCACGGCGTACAGCGCGGCTTCCTTCTCAAGGTCGATCTGCACCCATTGCAGCCCTGCGGGCAGTTCAACCACGCTTCTCTTGGGGTAACTCTTGACGCCGTCTGTAATCTGTTTGAGGTTGCCAACCGTGGGCGAGGCGCCGGCGCTCACCGGCTTGTCCCTCGACAGTAGCGCCGTGCCCCGGGGTGCCAAGAATGGCGGGCGCTCGCCAAACTGTTCCGGCTCGAGCGTCTTGCTCCAATAGTCGGGGGGCGTGCCGCCGGCAAAGGCCTCGGGCAAATCAATCTTGAGCGGTTCCAGATCTTCCGCGCCGACCGTGCCTGGCCCGAAGGCCATGAGGGCAGCGGTGGCCAGCATTGCCGTTACAAAGAAACGTTTCATCGCCGGAATCTCCTGAAACACCGGGAGCATATTCTAGCGGATTGAGCGCTGTTGGCGCTCTTCAGCAACCTGGCGCTCGGGCGGTCGCTCTGCGGCACAGAAGCAAGACATCCCCAGGCGCTGTGCCTGGGGATATCTTCCGGTTCCTTACTCTATCACGATGTGCTATTGGACGGGCGCGGCCCATTCGACCGCGTTGCGCATGATCTGCTGCACGTTCTTGTCCATGAAGACCGGATTTGTCTCGTGGCCGGCCTGGAAGTAGAAAAACTTGCCCTTGCCCACCTGCCAGCAGAGCCCGATGCGGGAGGGATCCTTGCCGCCGGCCTTGAGCGTGTGCACGCCTTCGAAGACGACGGACTTCGGGTCGGGAACCGCGTACGGCTCGCTGTAGCGCTCACTGTGATTGATCGTGAAGTCCTTGATCCCTTTCGCGATCGGATGCGAGGGGTCTTTCACGGTCACGTCCAGCGTGGTGCTGTCGCCCTTGTAGGCGCCCCAGGAGCACGCAGTCCCCATGAGAGCCTTGTTCGGCTTGGCGAAGTGCGAGGAATGCAGCGAGATGAATCCCATGCCGTCCTCTTTCACCCGCTTCACGATCTTCGCCACGAGTTCGTCCTTGACGAGGTCGTGCCGCTTGTGGCCCCACCAGATGAGGACGTCGGCGCGGTTGAGCAGCGCGTCCGGCAGACCCTGCTCGGGATCCGTGATGCTTGCCGTGACCACTTCCCAGTCCTTCAGCGGCGCCAAACTCTCGGCAACCGCTCCGTTGATGTCTTTCGGATAGACGCGCTTGGGCGCGGTCCCCTCGGACCACACAACCACACAACGCTTCTTTGCGCCCGCCTGCGGCTGCGCATGCGCGCCTGTGGCACACGCCGACAGCAGGACGGCGCCGCCGATCAGCAATCCCAATCCACACACGATCCAATTCTTCTTGCTCATTGTAGAAGCCCTTTCTTCAGCGTATAGGCAATAGACCCTGCGGCCCCGGAATTGGTTTCCCCCGAGACGGCGCCATGGTACGAGATGCAGGCGCTCCGGGGCAAACGCTCACGGACGGGAGCGGCTTTCCTGCGCGATCACGCCGGGAGCAAGTCTGCGGCGCGGTCCCAGCCCACGGCCCGAAAGAGCTCGGAGAAGGCCCGGGGGCTCATGAGCAACGCGTCCAGGCCGGCAGGCGTTTCAGAGAGTCTCCCCTTCGCCCAGGCGTCGAGGTGCTGAAAGAGCGGCACGGCCCACGCCTGCGGCGTGTCGGGACTCACGATCACCTGATTCGGATGGAGGAACTGCATGCGGCGGTACGTGAGCACCTGCCGAAGGGCCGTTTCGAGCGTGTCGAAGTAGCGGCGATGATCGCTGCGGCTCGTGGAAAGAAGCGCGAGCACGTGGTCCTCGCGCCGGTCGCGGATCGCCTGCAACGCGCGCAGCCAGAGACACTCCCGCCGCACAAAGCACTCGGGGTGCAGCGGGATCAATGCGTCAAGCGTGCCCGCCTGCCAGAAACGGTCTTCGGGAATCGCCAGCAGGGGTTCGAGCAGCGCGTTTAGCGGGCCGGCGGGACGCTCAAGCTCTTTCCACGCGATGTTCGCGGCGCGGGTGACGCGCTGCCAGAAGAAGGCTTTCAGCCACAGCGTGTCGGCGGTCGGGGGCGGAAGCGATTCGCGCCAGCAATCCAGTGCGCCCGCATAATCGCCCCGGCGCACGAGAAACTCTGCGTAATGATCCCGATGAAATGGGTCCTTCCCCGCGCGTTGCGCCGCAGTGCGCCAGGCTTCGCCGGCCTCCTCCAGCCGCCCCAGGCACTCCAGCATGCGCGCGCGCGACTGATGCACCTCCGGATGATCCGGCGCCAGTTGCAGCGCCCGCGCCAGACACGGCTGCGCCTCGGCGGGAGCGCTCAGCAGGAACCGCTCGGCGAGCCGGGCCAGGCGCGGCGCATCGTGCGCACCGGCGAACTGCTTCTGACGCAAGAGCGATTCCGCATCGCGCGGTTTCTCCTGCAATACGAGGAGGTCCGATTCGAGCGTGAGCCAGGCCCACGGCGCGGCTTCCCGCTCCTGCCATGCGCCGCGCACGGCGTGAAACGATTCGCTGCGGTCCGTTTCGAGTTGTGCGCGCGCCGCCAGCAGCGACGCCGCTTCGTCTTTCAACACCGCGGCCGGATGCCGCGCGAAAAGATCCTCCAGATGGGCGGCATCATCCAGTTCCTTGCAGGCCTGAACTTCGAAGTCAGCGAAATGTTCCCGCAACGCGCCGGAGGGTTCACAGCGTTGCCCTTCCCGTATCAGCTGGAGTGCGCCGCGCGGATCGCCCCCGTCGAGACGCTCCTGCGCCCGTGCCAAGACTTGCCGGATGCGGCGCCGGCGGAGATATCGCCGCAACATCCACAGAAGAAACGGCCCGCCCACGGCAAGCGCCCCCGTGAGCGCCCATAGGGCGTAGACGCGAAGTTCCTTCCTCCACTCGATGGCGCGCAGCAGCGCATCCACCTCCTCTTGTCTCCCCGCGTCGCCCAGGGCCGCGATGCCCGATTTCGACAGCTCGACAGTGAACACGACATCGTTGAAGGTCCGGTCGCCGCCGCCCATCAGGTCTTCGAAGGCCAGCATCAGATAGGGACTGTCCTGATAGGCGATCGTCACGACGTGCTGCAGCGCGTCCGGATTCAGCTCCTGGATCGTGGTGAAACGGCCCTTGGCGCCGTGCACCGCATCGGAATCGAGAAAGAAACCGATTTTCGTGCCCTTGGCAAGCATGCCGAGATCGATGAAGTCCCCCGGCAGGACGGGTGCGTCCGCGCGGCGCGGCGCAAAGAACTCGAAGTTGCTCACGCCGGGTGTTTGCGCGAGGGCGTCCGCATACTCGAAGAGCCGCTTCGGCGACATGGCATTTGGAAAGATGACATGGACATCCGTGTCGTCCGCCTCCGGCCCTTCAAGCCAGTAACCGAGAGCGCTCAAGTAGCCGCCTTGTGCGGCAACGAAGTAAACACGCACCGCTGTGGGCTCCAGCAGGACCAGGCGGCTGGGATCGAGCACGAGCCGCGAGAAGTCGCGCGCAATCGAATCCGGATTGAACTTCTCCCGCGCATCGGCAATCATGCGCGGCAGCCATTCACGCTGGAACGCCGCCGCGCGCGCATCGGCCGCCGCCGCGCGCAGCGTGTGCGGTGCGGGCTGCGAACACCCCGCGGCAATCACGCCAAAGAGGGCGCCGCAGAGTGTCCATGCGCGGAAGTCCGGCATACGGCAGAAGCCTCCATCGCGCGCATGATACGGGAGCGCCTCCAGGCGCGCAACTCAAAGAAACGGCCCAGGGCGCCCGTCTTCATTGCGGCAGGACACGAAATGTCGCGATTTCCCAAGGCCGAAACGCGTATTCCCACGTGTCTTGCGCCGTGGCCATCGGCGCCGAGTCGCCGGAGAGCAATTTGCCTTCGAGGTCGGCCGCATGAACACTCACGAACGTACCCGGCCACCGGATCGTGGCCGTCTGTGCGAGGTCCGAGGCGTTGACTGCCCGCAAGGCCGCCGCGCCGTCTGCCGCAAACACGTGCGTGATCAGCACCTGCTCATTGTCGATCCCCACGCCCTCCACAGATCCCCCGCTCACGTTCGCGGGGACGCGAACCGGCCTGCGGTGGAACGTCTCGGCCAGGCGCATGGAATGCGCGGGCGTAAACGAAGCGCCGGCATGGAAGCGCATTTCCCACTGCGCGGTTCCGGTGAAACTGAAATCGAAGACCGTGCATTCGATGACAGTGCTCTTCCCCTCGTCGATGCGCCGGAACAGCGTGTTTTGCGACGGGCACCACAGCAGGTGCCGTCCCGGCCATTCGATCCGGATGTAGCGGGAACAATAGAAAAACTCCGTGTTTCGTTGTTCCTCTGAATACGGCGCATCCGCAACGATTCTCGGCTGCGTCGCGGGAATGCGGACACGGAAGCGCCATGTGCCGTTGGGGCGCGCCCCCGTCTCAAAGCGAATCGTCCCGGTCAAGCGGTGGTTGAACTGCAGGAACGGCGCGGGATCTTCGCCGCCGAACACGAGCCCTTGCACGGAAAGCGCCGGTTCCGGCGTCTCGCGAATGCGCATAAGGTCGCGCCGCCATGTGGCCACGGCCATGCCGCCGGATGCGCCGCGATACGGCAGGGCCACCGGCGCATCCTCGATCCGGTTGTACGCCACTTCAACGTTCGTATTGGGATGCGGCGAAGTGAAGTAGGAAGGCGCCTGGCGCCATTCGCCCACGAGCGGTTCGAATTCTATGCCCGCAAACGCCTCGCCCGCCGATTCCCAGACGCGGCCGTCCTGTTTCGGCGTCAAGCGCGGCGCGGCCGTCTGCACGGCGGCCAGAGCCTCGGCCGCGGGCTCCCATTGTGCATCGAGCGTTCCGTACGGCCCCAGACGCACGAGGACCGGACCCATAAGCACATTGCCGTTATCGGAACGTGCGACCGCGTTCAGCACGTGTTCCGAAGACTCCTCCTTCAGGCGGAAGGCGTGTGCCGGCCAGACGCTTTCCTCCAATTCGAAGAGGACCGGCGTGGCCACCGCCCATGGACACGGATTGAACAGCCGGAATGCCTTGTCTTCGCGCGCGAGCGGGGCATCGAGGCCCGCTTCTTCTCTGAGGACGCGTTTCACCTGCGCGAGCTGTTTCACGGCGAGTTCGCTCTGGAAGGAACGGAGCCCGTCGACATACGCGGGCACCGACCCGGCCAGATACGGATCATGATTCTGCGAGATCAGGAGCCGGGTCCAGAGGTCCTGCAGGCGATTCCCGGCCTGCTGCGCCACGGGTCCGCCGTTGCCGCCCGCGCAAAGCGTCTCCAAGGCCAGCAACAGGCTTTCGCAGCGGTTCGAACCGCGCGCCGTGCGCTCGTTCTCGTAGCCCCAGCCGCCCTGGAAGAAATTGTTGTTGTAGTTCGAATCGTCCATGGGAATCCGCACGCGAGGCGTGTCACAACGTTCCAGCGCCCACTGGATGTACTCCGTGAGCAACATCTGGCGATAGCCCTTGCCTTCGAGCCCGTGAACAGCCTCCTGATAGGGCGCGATTGACGCGCCCCAATCCAGGCCCGGGGGCCATAGCTCCATCCACTGATACAGGAGCGGCGCTTTCCGGCCAGCCAGCTTCTCCGCGACTTCCTCATAGGATTTCCATTGCCGCGCGCACGACAGCATGCCGGGATGATTGGGAACCGCCGGGATCGTGGTGCCGTCCGGAGACTCCCATGCGATCAGGTCGTACGGCAGCGCTTTAGGCGTCCCCGAATTCTGGAACTGCATGCTCGCATAACGGAACCCCGCGAGCTTCAGCAATTGCGGCAATTGCGCGAAGAAGTTCTGTTCCTCCACGATGAATGTGTCCACCGCGCGCCCGAGATGACGTCGGTAGGCGGCCTGGCCGAAAGTCAGTTGGCGGATGGCGGACTCGTAGCCGAAGACCTGTGACTCAGCCTGGCCGAAGGTGCCTCCCGGCAGTTCCATGCGCTTGCTGTCCAGCAGCCCTCGAATGACTTCGATGTAGCCGGGGTCTTCTTCCGCCAGTGCCTCGAGAAAGTACGCGTCGAACTCGTGACAGACCCGGTTCCCCGAAGCCTGCTCCAGCCAGCGCAGCCCTTGTTCCAACCCAAAGACTGTCGAGAAATTGCGGCGGTACCACCGGCCGCGAATCTCCCCCTCGGGAAAAGTCTCGCCGATGCCGTATTGCGTCCAGTGATTGCAGAGGACGATTCCGCCCCGGATATCCGGAGCAGGGGTCGTTTGTGGCGCCGCGCCAGCCAGAAGCGCCGCCCCGGCGAAAGCGGCCGTGCCTTGCATGAAGTGTCGGCGCGAGATGTCCATGAGCAGGCTCCTTCCAACGCGCGACATCTTAGTACAGGAAATGGCCGGACGCAATCCGCCTTTGCAGGAGCCGATGCATCGAATCGCT
>CAILVY010000375.1 GCA_903837785.1 Candidatus Hydrogenedentota bacterium | reverse complement strand
GCCACCCGCACCGGCGCCCGCTTCGGCCGTTTCTCCTCGCTGTCCCCCTCGCGAACGCCGCCGGGCGGCGCCTGGCCCGCCAGCGCGAAACGCGTCGTATCGAACGAGGCAAAGCTCCGGTCCGATTCCTTGTCCGCCGCAACGTACTGATACTGACGCAATTGCTCGAAGGGATCGTCCTTCGCCGTCAGCGTCCCCGTCCGAATCCCCGCCGCGCGCCGACGGCGCACCTCCGGATCCGTCAGCCGGAACAAGGTCTGCACCACGTTCTCTTCGACGGACTTCACGAGGTTGCCGAACAGTTCATAGCCTTCCTGCTTGTACTCGAGCAGCGGGTCCTTCTGCCCGAACGCGCGCAACCGAACCGACTCGCGCAGGTAATCCATCTCATAGAGATGATCGATCCACTTGTCGTCCACCGCGCGAAGCAGCGCCATCATCTCGAGGTCGTGCACCCGCTTCCGGCCCAGCTTGTCAAAATCGATGTGCGAATCGTCCCCGCCAACCTGATCCCGGTAGTTCGCCCGGATTTCCTCGCCGATCAGCCGCTCGCGGCGCTTGTACTCCGCCACCACCTGATCGAAAAGGCTGTCCTCGATCTTCTTCGGCGTCTCGTCCCGCTCGCCCACCACGTCCAGCTCGAAGCCGAAGAAACTCTTCAGCGCCACCTGGAGCCCGTCCAGATCCCATTCCTCCGGCGGCACTTTCTCCGGGGTGTATTGCTCGAGCGCGTCCCCGATGATGTTCCGGAACATCTCCGCCAAACGCTCCGTGATGTCCCGATCCTCCAGCACATCCGTCCGCATCGCATAGATGTACTTGCGCTGCTTGTCCATCACCTGGTCATAGTCCCACAGGTGTTTGCGGATCTCGAAGTTGTACTCCTCCACCTGGCGCTGCGCCCGCTCGATGGAGCGCGAAACCATACGCTGGCTCAGCGGCTCCGTGTCCATCTCCTCGCTGCCCTGCTTGCCGAAGAGGTTCAGCAGCCGCTTCACCTTGTCGCCGCCGAACAGGCGCGCCACCTCGTCCTCCAGGCTCACGTAGAATCGCGTCGTGCCCGGATCGCCCTGACGGCCGCAACGGCCGCGCAACTGGTTGTCGATGCGCCGCGCCTCGTGCCGCTCCGTGCCCACGATGAAGAGGCCGCCCAGTTCCCGCACCCCTTCCGCGAGCTTGATGTCCGTGCCGCGGCCCGCCATGTTCGTCGCGATGGTGATGGCGCCGCGCTTTCCGGCGTTGGCCACGATCGCCGCTTCCCGCTCGTGGTGCTTCGCGTTCAGCACTTGAAACTCGTGCACGTCGCGCTCTTCCATGAGCTTCGCCAGCACTTCCGACTTCTCGATCGACACGGTGCCCACGAGAATCGGACGGCCGCTCTGATGGATGCGTGCGATCTCGTCCACGACAAAGCGGAACTTGCCCAACTCCGTCGCGAAGATCAGGTCGTTCATGTCCTCGCGCACGAGCGGCAGATTCGTGGGAATCTGGATGACGTCCAGGCCGTACGTCTTGTTGAATTCCGCCGCTTCTGTCGAGGCCGTGCCGGTCATCCCCGCCAGCTTGTTGTAGAGCCGGAAATAGTTCTGATACGTGATCGTCGCGATCGTCTGCGACTCGAAACGCACCGGGACCCGCTCTTTCGCCTCCAGCGCCTGATGGAGGCCGTCGGAATAGCGGCGCCCTTCCATCACGCGGCCCGTGAACTCGTCGATGATGTAGACCTCGCCGTCACGCACCATGTACTCATCGTCGCGCTTGAAGAAATGATGGGCCTTCAGCGCCTGCTCCAGCATGTGCACCAGGCCCATCGTGTCATTCGTGTAGAGGTCCGGCACTCCCAGCATCCGCTCCGCCGCGTCCATCCCCTCTTCCGTCATCAAGACGTGATGACCCTTCTCCTCCAGCGTGAAATGCGTCTCTTTCCGGAGGCGGCGCACCACGTCATCCACTTTCATGTAGACGTCGCTGCTCTTCTCCGGACGGCCCGAGATAATCAGCGGCGTCCGCGCCTCGTCGATCAGGATGGAGTCTACCTCGTCCACGATCGCATAGTTCAGTTCGCGCTGCACGCGCCATTCCGGGCGCTGCGCCATGTTGTCGCGAAGATAGTCAAACCCGAACTCGCTGTTCGTGCCGTACGTCACGTCCGCGCGATAGCCCACCTGGCGCTCGTGCGTTTCCATGTCGTGCTGGATCAGGCCCACGGTCAGCCCCAGGAAGGAGTAGATGCCCCCCATCCATTCCGCGTCGCGCCGTGCCAGGTAGTCATTCACGGTAACGACGTGCACGCCCCGTCCCGCGAGCGCGTTCAGGTACACGGGCAGCGTCGCCACGAGCGTCTTGCCTTCGCCCGTCACCATTTCCGCGATCTTTCCCTGATGCAGCACGATGCCGCCCAGGATCTGCACGTCGAAATGGCGCTGGCCCACTACCCGCTTCGCGCCCTCGCGGCACACCGCAAAGGCCTCCGGAAGCAGGTCGTCCAGGCTCGCCCCCTGCGCCAGACGCTCCTTGAATGCCCCGGTGCGGGAGCGCAACTGATCGTTCGTCAGTACGGACAGGGCGCGTTCATGCGAACGCACCGCTTCGAGCAACGGCAAAAGGCGGCGAATGTCCCGCTCCTTGCTCGTCCCGAATATCCCCGAAAGTATTCTGTTCAGTAGACTTATCATCGTTTATCCATGCGTTATCGAAAAACTTCAGCGCCTCATCATAGCAAAGCGCAGAGACAAGGGTAAAACGAAGCGCAATCCCCCCGGTTGACGCCGCGATGCCTGATCACCCCGGCGCCTTCCCCTTGAAACCGCCTCACCCGCACAGGTAACGTTTGCACAGTCCCATGTTGCTCTCACTCTACATACTCGCCCTCGGCCTCGGCTCAGGCATGATTGCCGCTTGCGCCCGCCGTCTCCTGGCTTCACTCCTGACGCTCCCCGATTTCCGAACGGAGATGCTCCTCACCGCGGCCGTAGCCGCCGCTTACGCCACGCTCCAGTTGAGCTACCTCTTTGCCATTCGCTTCCTGAAGCCCACCCGAAGCCGCGTCCCCCTCGCCGCGGAACTCTTCTCCCAGCTCTCGGTCCTGGCCTTCTTGCCCTGGTTGCTTCAGCTACAGGTGCCCTGGCCGCATCCCGCCTTGCTGAAATACGAATTGCTTATCTTTCTTGGCCTCTTCGCCGCAGTCCATGGCTTCTTCAAACTCGTGTCCTTTTTCGGAAGCCTGCAGGGCGAATCAGGCCCCCTGTGGCCGTCCGCCGGGTGGGCCTTCGCCGCCGCCGCCTGTTGCTTCGGCGCCTATGCCGCCGGCGCCTCGGCAAGCTCCGCCCTCAAAGCAAGTGTTCTGATGGACCCCGGCGCCCCAAAACCCTCCTGCGCCGGCTCCGCCTTCGCCCAGGCGCGCACTCTGCCCGAAGGCGCCTTGCTCCAGCTCGACACTCGAGGGCATGGCGGCCAGAACATTGAGTTTCTCTGCGCCAATCCCCCCGGAACCGCCGAACCCTTGGACGCCATCACCCTCGCCGTCGCCTTTGACTCGATGGCCAAGACCTTCCAAGTGGAAGTCCCTCTGGCGGAGGATGCCTGGGCCGCCTCGGCACTCATTCCCGTCCCCGAAGGCGCAAGCACCTGCCTGCTCTCCTGGAATGCCGAACGCATCCCCCCGTGGATTCTCCAGAGCGGCTTTCGGCCCGCGGTCCAAAGTGGACGCTCGATGCAAGTCGCCGGCCCCGCCTTCCGCGCACACGCCGGCCCCGGCTTCCCCAGCTTCCTCCTCATCACAATTGACGGCCTCAACGCCGAGTATATCGCCAATGGAATTTTCGACCGAGACCCCGCTCCGGCCCTGCGCGCCTTTGCCGCACGCGCCAGCGTGATGGAGGCGGCATACACCACCGCGCCCGAAGTCCCCGCGGCCTGCATGAGCCTCCTCACGGGCGTCCATCCGCTCCTGCATGGCTACCTCAACGGGCGCCAGGGTCCGCTCCCCGCCAAAATGATGACCCTGCCTGAACTCCTCCAGGCGCGCGGCTATGCCACCGCCGCATTCACGGAAGGGGACGACCCCGAATTTCCCGACCTGACACAAGGCAGCGGATTCGACCGCGGATTCGATCTCTTCGACCCGGAATGCCGCATGACGCAGGACCTCAAGGCGCTCCCCACGCTCCGCGAGGCCCCGCCCCGGCCCGCCGGGCCCGAAATCACCCTCGACAAAGGGGCCGCCTGGCTGGCCGCCCATGAGAAATCGCCGTGCTTCGTCTGGCTCCGCCTCCGCGATCTTGCCCGCGGCGGCCGCGACTACGATACGGCCCTCTCGAACCTGGATCGGAAGCTGGGCACCTTTCTCGAACACCTCGGGACCCTCCCCCTTCAGGACAACCTCGTCATCGCCATCACCTCGCCCTATGCCCTCGATCCCGCCATGCCCGCCGCGACCCCCGCCCTCTCGGAACCCGTTCTCCACGTGCCCCTCATGATCTATGTGCCTGGAGACACCCCAAAGCGTCGCGCCGGCCCCGTATCCCTCGAGGACCTCGCTCCCACGCTCCTGCTGCTGGCCAAGTCCTCCTTCCCGCACGAGTGCACCGGCGCCAACCTCTTTGACTTCTCGCGCTATCGCGAACCCATCGCCATCGCGGGCGACCCCCTCGTCTTCTCCATCCGCACAAAACATTGCCGATACACCTGGGACTCCGGCCGCGAGCCCTTCACGTACACGGCACGGGAACAGGATGTCCCCATCGAACTCATTGACATGGACACGTATCACCCCGGGGAAGCCCCGCTGAACACCCTCGGCACCCATCCCGCCCTGGCGGAACTCTGCCGCGACCGACTCCTGCGTTTCCTCCGCGACCTCGAAAAAGGAAAGGATAGAAAGCCGTGAAGCACTTCGTCTGCCTTGTTCTTGTCCTGCTGCTGGCCGCAGCGGGCGCCTCCGCCTTCGATATCGTTCAGGTCTGCGATCCCCAGCTCGGCATGGACGGACTGGACCACGACAAGACCGCCTTCGCCCAGGCCGTCACGCAGATCAATGCCCTGAAGCCGGACCTGGTCATCATCTGCGGCGACCTCGTCAATGACCCGAAGGACAAGGAGGCACAAGCCGCCTTCAGCGCCATCCTCGCCACATTCGCCATGCCCGTCTATTGCCTGCCCGGCAATCATGACATCGGCAACGAGCCCAGCGCCGCCTCCCTTGAAGCGTACCGCCAGGCCCACGGAAAGGATTATCAGGCTTTCGATCACAAAGGCTGGCGCTTCGTCCTCACGAACACCTCCCTCTGGAAGCAGCCCCTCTCCGGAGAATCCGAGAAACACAACGAGTGGTTCAAAACCACCCTGGCGGACGCCGCAGCCAAAAAGATGCCCGTCATCGTGGCCGGGCACTTCCCACCCTTCACCGAGACGCCGGACGAAGCGGAAGCCTACTTCAACCTCGCGAAATCAACGCGTGCCGAACTGCTCGAACTCCTGAAAGCCCACGGCGTCAAGGCCTGCCTCGCGGGACACACCCACCTCAACACGGTCCTCGACTATCAGGGCATCCCCATCGCCACCGCCGCATCACCCACGAAGAGCTTTGGCCCGCCCCTCGGCTTCCGCCTCTGGCACCTCTCCGACAACGCCACCCCCACCCACGAATATGTCCCTGTGAAATAGACTCTCCCTTGGGAGCGCCGGCATCCTTGCCGGCCCGTCCCACCTATCCCACTCTTCGCGCGCGTCGTTGCTTCTACAATCCCCACGCCTTGGCAAAGGCTTTGAAGGACCGGTCGAAACTGGCCTCGACCTCCGGCGGAAAACAGCAGCCCGGAAGCTGCTTGTTCTTCAGGTGGTGCTGTATGCACTCGCAGCACTTGCCGCGCCGCGTGCACGCCTCATACGTGCACCCGCAGACTTCCAGATTCCGGTCCTTGTTCGTGCAATCCTGTCCCATGCTCTTGCTCCTCTAATCCGTCACTTCTTCAACACGTTGCCGCTTGCGGTTCCAATACAGATAGAACGGCACCCCGATCAAAATCAGCACCAGCCCGAATCCTGCGTCGCGCGGACGCTGGACAACCGTCACCACGACCAGGACCAGGCAGAACAGTGAGAACAACGCGGGGACAAGGGGATATCCCGGCACTGCGTAGTTGCGCGGCACGTCCCGCATCGTGCGCCGGAGCACGAAGACGCCCAGGGTGCTCGCCCCGTAGAAGATGAAGCCCGCGAAGATCACCATGTCCGACAACTGATCAAAGGTGCCCGTGAGCACCAGAACGGACGACCACGCCCCTTGCAGCAGGAGTGCGTTCGACGGGGTGCGGTGCTTCGGGTGGCACTTCCCCGCGAACTTGAAGAAGAGCCCGTCCCGGGCCATCGAGAAGAACATCCGCGACGGCGGCATCAACTGGCAGTTCGTGGCCCCGAACGTGGACAGGAGAATCAGGACGGCCACGACCGTGGCCGCGTGCGCCCCATACGCCTTGCGCATCACTTCGACGCCCAGAATGGCGTTTTCGGTCCTGGCCACGGCCTGGATTTCCGCCACGGGCATCACGTAGAGATACGCGAGATTCACGATGGCGTAAATCACCACCACCCCGCCCACGCCAAAGCCCAGCGCCAGCGGAATCGAGCGCTTGGGATTCCGGACCTCGCCCCCGAGGAACGTGACGTTGTTCCACCCGTCATACGCCCAGAAGGCGCCCAGGAATGCGGCGAAGAACGCGCCAAACAGCCCGAGATTCGACGCATACTGCGCATCCGGGTTCGCCAGCAACGGCGATACGTTCCCCAGGCTCCCGCCACTCCACAACAGCCCCGCCAGCACCACCACGGCAATCCCCGCCAGCTTCAGCACCATCGTCACATTCGCCACAAATCCGCCGAAGACCACCCCGAAGTAATTGATCATCGTCAACGACATCAGCGTCAGAATCGTGAATGACTTCACGCCAAAGTTCTCGAACGGATGGAATATCCACAGCACCCGGATGGATTCCCAGGATTCCCCCAGGCGCGGGAACGCGAACAACGAATTCGCCGACTCGCCGAATACATACGCAATCGAACTGATCGACGCGGACTGGATCACCACGAAGCCCGCCCAGCCAAAGAGCCACGCGAACATGTTCCCGTACATCTTCTTGAAGTAGCTGTACTGTCCGCCCGGTTCCGCAATAATCCCCGCCACTTCCGCATTCGCCAGCGCGCCGCACAAAGAAACCAGCCCCGCGATTACCCAGCACAGCAGCAACAGCCCCGCCGACTGCAGATCGGCCGCCATCGGGGCGGACTTCTTGAAAATCCCCGACCCGACCATGTTCCCCATGACAATCATCGTCGCGGTGAACAGCCCCAGCCGCGGCAGAAGACCGCTCGCATGCGCAACGGCCGAGAGGTGGCACTTTTCCTCCGCGGAAGCTGCACCGCCCAACTCTTGATCTTCCCGATTATGCAAAGGCCGCTACTTCCCCTTGGCTGTGCTTCATGCGTGCTTCCTTTTTCACGGCCTCTTCCTCTTCCGTGCCATGCGGCCACCCATCTTAATCGCACGCCCCCGTCTCTGCAAGTCTGGCACGGAACCCGCCTCGGCAGAATTCCCCTCCCCCAAAGACTGGCGCAACAAATGCCCCTGCCGTATAATCCCCACACCCTCGGAGTTCAATCTTCCCCATGTCCGCACGCGAACGATTCATTCACTACGTCAAGCACGGCGGCGCCCGCCCGCTCTTCTCCCTCCAAATCGGCGGCGGCGCCGGATTCGACGCCAAGCTCGCCGGCAAGGAATGGGTCAGCGAGGGCGTCATCGAAGATACGATCCGCGCCTACGAACTCGCCGGCGGCGAACCCCTCTACAACATCGGACTCCCTTCCCTCGGCGATGCCGTCCCCGAACTCGCCTGGACCTCCCACGTCACCCGGAACGACCATGAACGCATCACCCGAAACACCCTCGACACCCCCTACGGACCCCTCGTCTTCGAATTCCACGAACGGCCCCGCGGCGGCGTCACTCCGACGAAATACCCCCTCGTCTTCGGCGATTCGCTCGACGCGGTGAAGTGGTGCGCCGAACAGCACGCCAGGGCCGTCCCCTACGTCGCCGAACTCCTCGCGCCCCATCTCGAGAAACTCCATCCCCACGGCCCCGTCTCCGTCCAGTGGAACACCCAGCCCTTCGAACTCCTCGGCCTCGCCTCCGGCGT
>CAILVY010000374.1 GCA_903837785.1 Candidatus Hydrogenedentota bacterium | reverse complement strand
GCTGGCCGGAGCGGTTCGCCGAGGAGGAGGTCACCGCGCCGCCGAATGCCGCGCAGAGCGCGCGGGCCGTTTCGCACGCCGGGCAGCGCACACATATCTTCTCTTGCCCCGCCGTCAGCCGGGCGGGCAGCGCCGCGCTGCGGGGAAAGAGCAGTGAGAGCGGGCCTGGCCAGAACGCGTCCATATAGGCCTGGGCGCGCGGCGAGACCTCGCGCACGAGCGGAGGAAGTTGTCCCGCATCGGCCACGATGAGCAGGATGGGGTTGTTTTCGGGACGGCCTTTAGCGGCGAAGAGCGTCCCCAGCGCCGTCTCTGAAAACGGATCCACGGCCAGCCCGTACACAGTTTCGGTGGGATAGGCCACGATCCCGCCTTCCCGCAGCGTCTGAGCCGCCGCTTCGAGCCCGTCCGCCGTGGCGGTGACGATTCTCACGCCTGCGCTTTCAGATACGCGCGAATCTTCTGGAGCGCCCTCCCGCGATGGCTCATGCGGTGCTTTTCGGCATTCTCCATCTCGCCGAAGGTGCGGTCATGGCCTTCGGGCACGAAGAGGGGATCGTAGCCAAAACCCTGACCGCCGAAACACTCCATGGCGATGTGGCCTTCGACGGTTCCATACTCGATATGCGGCTCCGTGTCCGGCGCAAGAAACACGGCACAGCACACGAAGCGCGCCGTGCGTTCGTGCCACGGCGTTTCCGCCAGCGCGTCGAGCAGCTTCTCGTTGTTCTTCGCGTGGTCGGCGGGCTCTCCCGCGTAACGCGCGGAGTACACGCCGGGCGCCCCGTTCAACGCATCCACTTCCAGCCCGGAATCATCCGCCACCACGGCCACCTGATAGCGTTCGCAGAAGTAGCGTGCCTTCAGCAGGGCGTTTTCTTCGAACGTGGTTCCCGACTCCTCCGGTTCCGGCGCGGGCGGGAAATCCCGCAGGCTCTTCACCTCCCAAGGCAACCCTTCGAGCAGTTCCGCGAGTTCCCGGGCCTTGCCGGGATTGTTCGAGCCGATCAGCAAGGTCTTAGGCAAGTCCAAGCGCCTCCTTCTGCGCCGTGATAAGATCCCGAATCCCCTTCTCTCCGAGTTCGAGCAGGTCGTTCAGCCGATCCCGGCTGAACGGTTCCTGTTCGGCCGTGCCCTGAATCTCGATAATGCGGCCGTGGCCGTCCATGACAAGGTTCATGTCCACCGCCGCCCGCACATCTTCCTCGTAACAGAGGTCGAGCAGCGGCTCGCCGTCCACGATACCCACGCTCACCGCCGCGCACGGCGTTGCCAGCGGTACGGACGCGAGGTAACCTTGCCGCACCGCATGACTGAGGGCATCGTGCAGCGCCACGAAAGCCCCGGTGATCGAGGCGGTCCGCGTGCCGCCGTCGGCCTGGATGACGTCGCAGTCAATCGTGATCTGGCAGACGCCGATGGCGCGCAGGTCCGTGACCGCCCGAAGCGCGCGCCCGATCAGGCGGCTGATTTCGAGGGCGCGGCCCTTCTTCACGGAATCGCGGTGAATGCGCTCCTGCGACGAGCCCGGGAGCATGCCGTACTCCGCCGTGACCCAGCCCTTGCCTGTGTCTTTCAGCCAGGCCGGCGGGCGTTCTTCGAACATGGCGGTGCAGATGACCCGGGTGCCGCCGAAAGAAACCAGGACCGACCCCGGGGCGTGGCGGGTGAAATTCCGTTCGATAGTGACCGGGCGCAATGCATCCGGAGCACGTCCGTCGATACGCATGGGCGTCTCCTTCTGCCTGGCTTACGGAACGGCCGGTTCTTCTTCGGGCGCGGGCATCTCGGTCGGCCCGAGCAGATCCCGCTCCGCATCCGGGAGTTTCTCCACGTCTTTCGGATTTGCGGCCGTCTGCGTCTCGTGGATGTCCTTGTGATACTTCTTCAGGAGGTTTTCCCAGACCGGATCTTCCCGGAGAATCTCGCTCGCGCGGGTAAGGGGGAGGTCTTCCACGCCGCCGGAGGTGCTCTTGATCTTTTCGACGACTTCCTTCAGCACTTTCTTCGCATTGTCGCCGTAGGCCGCGCCCATCTCTTCCAGCAGCTTCAACTCCGCTTCCGAGGGGGGCAGCGTTTCCTTGTTCACCAGATTGCCCGTAACCGCGCCGTGGTTCTGCTCGTTCGTCTTGCTCGGGTCGTTTTCATACGACTTGAACATCTGCAGGCCCAACGCCTTCTCCTGATCCTTCGTCATCACCGCTTCCACGTCCGGCTTGATGCCCTGATGATCGATCGTCACGTCGGCCGGGGTGTAGTAGAGCGCCGTCGTCAGGCGCAGCGCGGTCATTTTGGGCTTCTCGAGCGGGATAATCGTCTGCACGCTGCCCTTGCCGAAGGTCTTCTCGCCGATGACGATGGCCCGCTGATAGAACTGCAGCGCGCCCGTCACAATCTCCGAGGAGCTGGCCGTCTGGCTGTTCACGAGCACCGCCATGGGCATGCCGGGCGGCAGCACGGGCTTGGATTCCGTGAAGAGTTTCATGTCCTCTTCCTCGTTCTTGCCGTCGGCCCCGGCCCGGCCCTTTGTGTACGTAACCAGCGATCCTTTCGGCAGGAACAACTCGCAGACCTGTTGCGACGCGGTCAGCAGGCCGCCCGGATTCCAGCGCAGATCGAGCACGAAGCCCTTCATCCCCTGATCCAGGAACTCGACAATGACCTTCTTGATGTCTTTGGCCGTCGTGTCTTTGAAATCGCTGACACGCACATAGCCGATGCCTCCCTCGAGCATGCGCGATTCAATCACGCTCTCGAGCGGCACTTTCGCGCGTTTTACGTTGAATTCCAGCGTTTCCTCGCCGCCGGCCTCGTTCTTGCGTTTCACGGTCAGCTTGACCGAGGTGCCGCCGGGGCCGCGGATCTTCTTCGCGGCATCGTCCAACGTCATGCCCTGCGTCGAAATGTCATCAATCTTGATGATGATATCGAAGGGCTTCATTCCGGCCTTGGCCGCGGGAGAATCCGGCAACGGCTTGAAGACGATGATGCTCTTGTCGTCGTCCGTGCGGATCGACACGCCAATGCCTTCAAATTCGCCTTTTGTCTCCTCCTGCATCACCTTCAACTCGCGTTCGGTTATGAACGAACTGTGGCGATCCAGCGAACCCATCATCCCGAGGCATGCGCCCTCGACCAGGCGGTCCATGTTCGCGTCCCGCACATATTGCGATTGAATCGTGTCCAGCACGATGCCCAGAGGCTCGATGGACTGATATACGTCCGCTTCTTTGCCCTGCGCGGAAATCCGGGCCACAAAACCATTGCTGATGAGCATGGCGGCCGCCACTACGAAAATGAGCAGGGCCGCTACTTCATACTTGCTGTTCTTCTTCGGCATGCAATCCTCCATGCGCGCGGCGCTGTGCGCCGTGCGCCACTGCTATTCGCAACATATTCAGAGTGTAACAGATGAATTCGAAAAAGTGCTAACGCTCCCCCGGGTGCTTCCATTCCCAAGACATCATCATGGCAGTCACGAGCGCCCCCGGGTGCGTCTTCGGAGTGGTGGGCGCAAAATGCGCAGAAATCACGGAATGCGCCTTTAGAAGCCTCTTTCACTGAGCAGTCTGCGGCCGCTAGGGTCCCGGACAATACCCGTCTTCGGAGGGCGGTATGGCCTCCGGGCAGGCGTGATATCCGCCCGAGTTGAAGAATTGGATGAGCCGCAAGAGCTCGCTGAGGTCTACGTGCCAGTCCTGCGGGTTGTAGTCGCTCTGATGCGGTGCGCAGGAGGATTCGCCCGGACCCACCGCATAGCCGTCTTCCGTGCCGGCCTGACAGTGCAATCCGTCCGAATTGAAGAATTGGATGACGCGCAACAGTTCAGAGAGGTTCACGAGATGGTCGCAGTCCTGGTCCGCCGTGTGACAGTGCGTTTCGCCTTCGCCCTGGCCCTCGCCCTCTCCGTAAGAACCTTCGCCTTCGCCCGGCACGCCTTCCCCCTCCTCGGGGACCCCCTCGCCCTCGCCTTCGGCAATGAACAACGTGGTTACGGCGGCGTTGGAGTACTCGGCATCGCCGCTTAGCCGATACTGCGCAAGGCCGGACACCTCTACTGCCGCCGCCGCGTCGAGCGGCGCCTGGACGAGAAAGCTGAATTCGATGGGAAAGCTGGGGATGGCGCCCGGCGCCCAAAGGAAGTCCAGCGGTCCCGCCGCCCCCATGGCTGGCGCAACGGCCAGCGGGATCTCGTTCACCCAGCCTGCGAAAGTCCATCCCGCGGGAAGCGTTTCCTGCAGCGCCAGCACCGTCAACGTGTCACAGTTGCTGTAATCCAAACGCACCGACAGTGCGGCCGTCCCGCCCGACACATAGGCCGCACTGTCCGTCTGCGTCAACAGCATCGGCACGGGCTCTCCCTCGCACGCTTCTTCACCTTCGCCTTCACCTTCACCTTCGCCTTCACCTTCACCTTCGCCTTCGCCTTCACCTTCGCCTTCGCCTTCACCCTCGCCCTCGCCCTCGCCCTCGCCCTCGCCCTCGCCCTCGCCCTCGCCCTCGCCCTCGCCCTCGCCCGTCGCAGCCGGACTGAGTATCGATTGCACCGGCGGCAGCGTCATGACGCCGTTCAACGTGTGGTATCGCAAGACTCCGCTGAATGAGACGATTCCCGCGGCCGTATCCGGCGCCTGCACCTGATACGAAAAGTTCTCCGGCGGCGTTGGATAGGGTTCGTTGAACCAGGTGAATTCCAATGTCCCGTGCTCACCGGAAGAGGGGCTGCTTGCAGGCAGGATTCCCGAAACCGGCCCCAGATAGACCCAGCCCGGGGGGAGGGTTTCCGCGATGCTTATCAGGTACACCCCGTCCAGCGCTTCGAAGATGCATGACAGCGTGACATTCACAATGCTGCCGGGCGTGTACTCGCTTGCCACATCGCGCAGCAGGCTCATCTCGCCCTCCCCTTCGCCCTCCCCTTCCCCTTCGCCCTCGCCTTCACCCTCGCCTTCGCCTTCACTTGGCACTACGGTTCGAATCACTTGCGCGGAGCCCGCGTTTCCGTTGCCCGCGTCATCGTGCGCCACATTCTCGGGGACCTGAATCGTGATCGTGCCCGGCCCGGAAGGATGCACGAGAAAGGCATATCCCTGTCCGGTTCCGGTGAAATCCGACACAGCGGCATTTTCCACCTGGACACCCTCGGCGCCGAAGTCCCCCACGGATTCGCTGAAAAAGACAGTGACGGCGAAGGGGCGCTGATCGACGGGTTCCGGCGCAGCGCAACTCAGTGCGACAGTGGGCGGCGACTTGTCGATGGCGTACGCTTCGGCGCTGCTGAAGTCTCCGACCGTGTTTCGTATCCCCTCCAGCGGCCGGGCCATCTTGTCCCAGATGCTGTTGTTGTCCAGCAGCGCGAGGCCGATGTCCCCGTCCCCGCTCCCCGTGGAAACCGTCACAACGCGTGTCGCGCCCTTATCCAGTGAGACCGCACTCACGGAGGCCCCGCTGATTCCGTTCGCGGTCACTGCGAAGTCCGAGGCGTTCACCCCCACGACAGATTCGCTGAAGGTGACGAGGAACTCGACACTGTCGGCATTCGTCGGACTGGGCCCCAGGGGCACTATGGAGTCAACCACCGGCGCGATGTTCAGGCGCCACAATTCAAACCCATGCGTTCCATCCGAGGCCATGAAGAACAAGGTTCCATTGTTCAGGGTCAGCCAGGCGGGCGAGGAATCCCCCGCCGGGTTGATGTCCGCCGCCATCACGGTTCCCGCCGCCGTCCCGTCACTCTTCCACAGTTCATAGCCATGCACGCCATCACTCGCGCTGAAGTACACGGTTCCATTGGCGTTCGTCAGCCAATGCACCCCCGGGTCGGCGGAGGAATCAGGATTGATGTCGAACACCAACTCCGTGCCGGTTTCCGTGCCGGACGTGCGCCACAATTCGAAGCCGTGGGTACCGTCATTTGCCGCGAAGAAGACAATGCCGTTGGCGCCCGTGAATTCGCGGGGCATGGAGTTTCCCTGGAACAATGTTGCCGGCGTGCGGGGGTCAAGGTCCTTAATCAAGGTTGTCCCCGTTTCCGTGCCGTCACTCTTCCAGAGTTCGATGCCGCGCAATCCGTCGTTTGCCGAGAAGTAGAGCAGGCCGCCGATCGCCTTCATGGCGTCCGGCTCGGAGCTGCCGTGCGCCCAATCGTCCGTCTGCTGGTTGATGTCCTTCAGCAGTGACGTCCCCGCGGCGGTCCCGTCGCTCCTCCACAACTCCGTTTTGAGCACCGGATCATTGTGCTGGAAGAAGATCACATTCCCGAGCACGGCAAACTGTTCGCCGCCCACCGGACTTGTCCCCATCGGGGCGACCAGCTCGAGTCCGGCGCCGGTTCCGTCGGTCTTTCGGAGGGCGTCTCCCGACACATCGTCCACCGCGTCGAAGAAGAGTGTTCCATTCACTGCGGTAAATGCCGAAGGGTTCGAGTCCGCCGGGCCCGGGTAAATGTCGTTCAGGAGTCCCGTGCCCGGACCGGTGCCATCGCTTCGCCACATTTCATAGCCGTGTTCGGGGTCCCCGGCCTGAAACACGGCCAGGGCGCCGAACGCCGCCAAGTGCAATGGAAAGAAGTAACGCTCCGCGTACACCCCGCTGTTGAGGACCGTCGTGCCGGCTTCCGTGCCGTCGCTCACCCACACCTGGCGCTCCCAAATGCTGCCGTCGTCCGCCGTGAAGAAGAGCCGGTTCTGGACTGCGGTCAGCGCCATAATGCCGGGATCGCCCTCGGGCCGGAAGTCCTTTACGAGCACCGCACTTGGCGGCACCCCGCTGGCCTTCCACAGTTCCGGACCGGTGGCGCCGTCGTCCGCGACGAAATAGACCGCGTCACCCACACACGTCAATTGGGCGGGATTTGAGGAGGCGGCATCGCCGGGATTGATGTCGCGGACCATGTACGGGAGATCTTCTCCGAATGTGTTCGCGGCGAGCGAGAGGAAGCCGAGGAAGCAGAGGAAACCTGCTGCCATCCCGCGCATTGGCCGGATGGGGGATAGCCGGGTGCTTTGTCGCGCATAGATCGGCATGATACGCCCCGCGTTTGCGCCTCAGGCGCCATGGACATTCTACCCGGAATGCGATGGCGCGGTGTATTTCCCCCGAACGGCGGGCCGGACGGAGACAGCCGCGCTCAGTCCGTGCAGGCGCCGCCCGAAGGCATGTCTTCGCTGCCCGGGCAGAATCCGTCCTCAGTGTCCTCGTCCGGACAATAATGATACGACTTGTCCGTGCAATAGCCCGCGCCGGGCAGGTCGTAGAATTGGATAATGCGCAACAATTCCGACAAGTCGATCCGCCAATCCTGGGGCTGATAGTCTGCATCGTGTGCGAGGCCATTCTGCCAAAGCGCCTCGGAACCCGGCGAATACCCGTCCGGCGAGGGATAGTCCGGATCGCCGACATGGCCGCAGTGATATCCCTTCGAGTTGAACAACTGGATCACCCGCAACAACTCACTGAACTCGATCACCCATTGCCGCAGCGGCTCGTCCGTTCTGTAGTCGGCGGAGTGGAAGATGCTCCTCAGGCGCGCCGTCAACGTCCGGTCTTCGGCCACCGCCACTGTGAGAGGATTGTCCCGGACGTTCTCGGGGGCGACCCAAGGCTCCGCCCACATCGTGAAACGCTGATCCTGGGCAGGCGAAACCGCGACTTGAGCCGAACGGCCCTCCGGGACCTCGAATGTTCCGGGCAACACCGGGGTCAGGGGCCTTGTGCTGCTCTCGCCCAAGCAGAGCAAATCAACGCTGACACTGGCGCTGTTCCCGGGCTCGAGGTGGATGTCCAGCATGCGCGCGGGAGCAAACCGCAGGGCCACGGCGCGGTCCTCGTCCAAGGTGATCCGCTTGCCAATCTCGCATCCCGAGGGATCGTCCCCCCAGCGGTCAAAGGCGTAACCGGCCGCCGCCTCGGGACTGAGTTCAAGCGTTGCACCGCGTCCAAATTCATGTTCCCCCGCGTCGAGCACGATCGCGTTTCCGAGACAATTCGTTCCGCACGCAATCCGCGCGGATACGGCACCGCTGCCCGCAAGCAGCACGGAAAGCACGCGCGGCTCGGGAATGAGGGTTGTCAACTCCGGCGTTCGGAGTTCATTTCCATCGGTTCGATACACCGCGGCGCCGGAGATGGCGGCATCGCCCGTGAGTCCGGCGGGGGCCAGGAGGCGAAACTCGAAGGAGAAGGGGAATGCTGGGACAAAGACATAATTGAATTCGATGGTTCCCGTGGCGCCCTGCACCGGAGGAATGGCGGGGCCGGGTGTCAGCATCGAATCGAAGGACCAGTCCGGCGGCAGTGAAAAGCGTGCCGCCACCGCGGTGACGGCGCAGGCGCCGGGGTGCTCGACAGTCACTTCGATATCCACCGCCCCGCCGTCCGAAGGGTAGGTGCCGGTTCCGCCAACGGCCGCTTGCAGGCACAGACAGTCGTCGCACGCGGAGTCGCTTGCCTTGGCGCCGGGGTGCGCCAAAGACACGGCGACCGCCACCAGGAGAATGCGAAGGCAATGACAGTGCGACATGTCGGCGGTCTGCTCCCTAATGCGTGCAGATAGTCGGCAATTTACCGGAAGACCCAGTCCCCCGAAACCGTTCCGTGAATCGCCCGCAGGCGGGAAGAACCGCACCCGCAGCGTTTCGGGCTTCTTCATTCTTGACAGGCCGGACAAAGCATATCACGGATTCCATTGGAATTCCATTCGGACATGCGCCCCGGTTCCAGGCCGTTCCACGCCTCTTGCCGGCACTCTCCGTTGCTCTGCGCCATGGCCCGGTTTGCCGGCAGCACCTGGAATGTGCGGGCTGGTTTGCCGGTTAACTCCTAGGTGAATATACTGTTGGCTACGTGTTCGAGGGAGTGCCTATGAGTGACGACGACGAGAGCAAGAACCTGCCCGCGCAGACCGGGATGGACTTCCCTGATGCCTTGCCCCTGCTGATGCTCCCGGGGCAGGTGGTCTTTCCCATGTCGCTCGTGCCGATGCGGCTGGCGAGCAAGGAAGACCGGCTGCTGATGGAGGACGCGATCAAGGGGCACCGACTCCTGGCGCTTGTGACGCAACGCCCCCAGGCGACGGAAGACCGGCGATTGAGCGATGCCTTCGAAGTCGGCTGCATCGCGCGCGTCTTGCAGATGCAGCATTCCCCCGACGGCAAGCTCGACGTCGTGGCGCAGGCGCTTCGCCGTTTTCGTGTGCGCGGCGTGGTGCGCCAGGATCCCTATCTTGTTGTGCGGATCGTGCCCATGGAAGACATTATGGGCGATCTGGCAGAACTGGAGCCCATGGCGCGCACGATAAAGACCCAAATGTCCGCTCTGATTTCGCTGCATCCCGCGATCCCGGACGGCGCCCAGAACATCGTCGAGAACATTGAGAATCCCGGGTTCCTGTCCGACCTCGTGGCCAGCAATCTGTCCTTCCCGATAGAAGAAAAGCAGCTATTGCTCGAAACCCTCGATGTGAAGGAACGGCTCAAACGCCTCATGCGCCTGCTTGAGCACGAGATCGAGCTTCTGAAGACCTCGAGCAAGATTCATCAGGAAGTGCGGGAATCCATCGAGAAAGGGCAACGCGAATTCTATCTGCGGCAGCAGTTGAAAGCGATTCGCGAAGAACTGGGCGAGGGCGAGGCGCAGCATCCCGAGGTTCAGGAGTATCGTGCGAAGATCCAGGCGTTGGGCCTGCCTGAAGACGCGAAGAAGGAGGCGCTGCGCGAGGTGGAGCGCCTGTCGCGCATGAACGAGGCCAGTGCCGACTTCAATGTCGTGACCACGTATCTCGACACGCTGCTCGAACTGCCCTGGAACAAGAGCACTGGGGACGTGCTCGATATCGCACGCGCCGAGGCCATCCTGAACGAGGACCACTATGGCCTGGCCAAGGTGAAGAACCGCATTCTCGAGTACCTGGCCGTCCGGAAACTCAAACCCGATGCCCACGGGCCGATCCTCTGTTTTCAGGGGCCGCCCGGGGTGGGCAAGACCTCGCTCGGAAAATCCATCGCGCGATCTCTGGGGCGGAGCTTCATCCGCATGGCCCTGGGCGGCATGCGGGATGAGGCCGAAATCCGCGGCCACCGCAAGACTTACGTTGGGGCGATGCCCGGCCGCATCATTCAAAGCATACGGAAGGCCGGCTCGAACAACCCCGTCTTCATGCTGGACGAGATCGACAAGGTGGGCAATGACTTTCATGGCGACCCGTCTTCCGCGTTGCTCGAAGTCCTCGACCCCGCGCAGAACAACTCCTTCATGGACAACTACCTGAACGTGACCTTCGACCTCTCGAAAGTCATGTTCATCGCCACCGCGAACGTCCTGGATACGATTCCCTGGGCGCTCCGGGACCGCATGGAGATCCTCGAGATCCCCGGGTACACGATGGAAGAGAAGCTGCATATCGCCAAGCGCTATCTCGCGCCGCGGCAGCTGGACGCCCACGGCCTCAGCGCACAGAAGCTCCGCTTCGAACTGCCCGCACTGCGCGCGATCATCAGCGACTACACCCGCGAAGCCGGCGTGCGCAATCTCGAACGGGAGATCGCCAATGTCTGCCGCGGATGCGCCCGGAAATTTGCCGCCGGACGCCGGACGCCCATCCGCATCGCCCAGAAGGATCTCCGGGACTATCTCGGCAATGCGAAAGTCCACTTTGACAGCGCCGAACGCACGCGCCTGCCTGGCGTGGTCATTGGCCTTGCCTGGACCGCCGTGGGCGGCGACATCTTGTTCATCGAGGCAACGCGGATGCCGGGCAAAGGCCAACTCATCCTCACGGGGCAACTGGGCGATGTCATGAAGGAATCGGCCCAGGCCGCGCTCAGCTTCCTGCGCACAAACGCCGTCAAACTGGGCCTGGACCCGAAGGCGTTTTCGGAGATGGACATTCACGTGCACGTCCCCGCCGGCGCCGTGCCCAAGGATGGCCCCAGCGCGGGGGTGGCAATGCTCACGGCCATCGCTTCGCTGCTCACGGGGAAGCGGGTGCGCAACACGATGGCCATGACCGGCGAGATC
>CAILVY010000373.1 GCA_903837785.1 Candidatus Hydrogenedentota bacterium | reverse complement strand
TTCTCCTTCTCCTTCTCCTTCTCCTTCTCCTTCTCCTTCTCCTTCTCCTTCTCCTTCTCCTTCTCCTTCTCCTTCTCCTTCTCCTTCTCCTTCACCTTCTCCTTCTCCTTCTCCTTCTCCTTCACCTTCACCTTCACCTTCGCCTTCGCCTTCGCCTTCGCCTTCGCCTTCGCCTTCGCCCGGCGCTTCAATCGTGTACAACTCGCCTGCCGTGTAGCCGCCGCTCAGATAATTGTCAGCCGCGTCGAAGATGCTCTCGTCGTCTGTTAGTTCAAGGCCGAGTATTGCCGAAGCGGAATCCGGGCTCCCCGTATTCACCGCAACCACGTAGCTGTTGTCCGAACCTGATACGCTCTCCACTGCCGCGAACGGAAGGCCCGGAGCGTTCAGCACAAGATCGCCGGCATCCACCCCGGAAACGCTTTCGCTGAATGTGAGCGCAAAGTGCACTTGTCCGGGCGGGGCGGGATTTGCATCCACGCGCAGGATGCCCGTGCAGGATGGACGAGCCGCGTCGTTCAGCCAACGGGCGTAGTACTGGACCAGGCAGTTTTCGAAGAGATATTTGTACCCCGTTTTACCGAGATGAATGGGATCGACTTTGCCGCTCGTCTGGTCCATAAGTGGCGGCGGTGTCCCGAAGGCCGGATTGCCGCCCGGCAAGGGGCTGTAGTCCGGCGCCATCCCCGGAAACGGCACTTGCCCCGGCAGAAAGAAGGTCCCCAGGGAGTCCGTGTAACCCGCCCTCCACTGCACATTCCCGAAGTTCTGGATATAGCGCAGGGCCGGCTGCGAACGCGCCAGCTCGATCTTCTTCGCCGCGCACCGCGCGAAGACATGATTCATCGTCTCGTTGTTCGCCTGGTTCTGGAACACGGTTCCGAGCGAGAACCCCAGGGCCATCGCGGCCAAGGCGGCATCGTTGGAGTACTCGCTCATCCCGTACGTGCAGGTTTCCGTGATGTTCAGGAAGTCGTAGTCCACCCAGAGAAATCGGAACTTGGCGCCGTCCGGACGCGCCCGGACATGCTCCACGACTGTGCGCACGTTGTCCTTGATCTGCGCGAAGAGCTGCGCTTCCTGTTCAGTGGTCCACCCATTGCGCCACGAGCCCAGCACATCGATCCCCCCAAGGCTCATGTGCACGATGTCGATGCTCGGATAGAGGTCCAGCGTGTAGTCCAGCCGATCCAGGAGGCCCCAACCCGCCGGCGTGGGCGAAGGCCCGGGCGGCGGCGGAAACGTGCCCGCATCCGGCACCTGGTTCTGCGCCCACCACAGGGCCGCCGTGCCGCCGATAGCCGTGTAGGTGCCCTCCACCTCGACCCCCGGAACGTTGGCGTCCAACACATCCTGAAAAGCGTCCATCTTCCACGGCCATTGGGTCCAACTGTCCCCAATCAGCACAATGCGTTTGCCGCCCGCCTCGGAAACCCCGGAAAACGCCATCGCAGCCGCGAGAACGAAGAGCACCGTGCCTTTTCTGAAGATTTGCATCCCGGGAGCACCTTTCCGTAGTCACCCACCGTTTAAAGATATATCACATCGGAGCTTCAAGCGACAAAAACGAGAAGTTCTTGTGACACGCGCCCGCAAGGTAATATTTCTGCCAAATTGCAGATCGAGGACGCCGAGCAGTACGCCGTGGACAAGGGACGGCCTCCGGCGTTTCTTCCGAATGCCGCCGTGGCCACGCTATACTTCAGTAAGCGAAGAACCAGTGGAGGCAAGATCGGATTATGCCGTGCTCGGAGGCCACCGAAATCATCGAAGCCGCGGTGGACAGCGAGAATCGCCTCGAACGCTACCGCTATGTCAAGCTCACCTGCGGCCGCGGCATTGGCGAAGAAGCCCTGCTGTTGGACGAGTTGAGCGGCCGGGACCTCGACGAGATCCTGCGCCTGAACGTGGACGCCTTCGCAGAAGACTTCCTCCGGCGGCGGCATCTGATGGCCCTGCAGGATGTCCTGGCCGTGCTGACAGGCCGCGCGGACTGCGGCCCGGACAAGGCGTGCAGCGTCGCCCGCATCGACTGTAACGAAGGCGTCACAACCATCCGCGCCCGGCTCAACGTGAACGTCGCCATGGATCAGGTCGCCCCCTGCAACGTGTGCGCGTCCTGCGCCGGGGGCGGGGGCGGGGCCTGATTGCCCGCGATGCGCTCCCCTGACACACGCCTTTTCGTTTCGCTATAATCCGGGAAGCGGGCCATTGCGGCCCCGAGACTGGAGTCCCGAGTCCCCCAGAAGGAGTTGACATGGTTTTGGCAGAGCGGCATAGGACGGCGCCCGTCGCGGTGGGGAACGTGCAGGTGGGCGGGGGCGCGCCGGTCGTCGTGCAGTCGATGACAAACACGGATACGGAAGACGCGGAAAGCACGGCGCGCCAGATCCTGGATCTGGCGGAAGCCGGGTCAGAACTCGTGCGGATCACGGTGAACACGCCGAAGGCCGCGGAGTGCGTGCCGGAGATCGTGCAGCGGGTGCGCGACGCGGGGTGCGCCGCGCCCATCATCGGCGATTTCCATTACAACGGCCACCGCTTGCTGGGCAGGCATCCCGGCTGCGCGCAGTCGCTCGACAAGTACCGCATCAACCCCGGCAACGTCGGGAAGGGCAGCGCGCGGGATGCCCAGTTCTCGACGATCTGCGAGATTGCCCGGGACAACGGCAAGCCCGTACGGATCGGCGTGAACATCGGTTCGCTGAACCCGGAACTCGTGATGGAGCGCATGCAGGAGAACACGTGCCGGAATCTGGGCAAGACTTCGGAAGAGATCATGATCGAGTGCATGGTTCATTCCGCGCTCGAATCCACGGAACTAGCCCTCCGCTGCGGGCTGACGAAGAATCAGATCATTATTTCGTGCAAAACCAGCGTGCCGCGCGATCTCATCCGGCTCTATCGCGACCTCGCATCCAAGACCGAGCAGCCCCTGCATCTCGGACTGACTGAGGCGGGCATGGGCATGAAAGGACAGGTCTGGTCCGCCGCGTCCATGGGCATTCTCCTGGCCGAAGGGATCGGCGACACGATTCGCGTGTCGCTGACGCCGGAGCCGGGCGGCGACCGCCGGGAAGAAGTCTATGCGGCCCAGGAGCTGCTGCAGGCGCTCGGACTCCGCCAGTTCTCGCCCAGCATCACGGCCTGCCCGGGCTGCGGCCGCACGACGAGCACGTTGTTTCAGGAACTCGCGCAGGAGACCCAGGCCTATCTCCGCGCGCGGCTGCCAGAATGGCGCCGGCGCTACCCGGGGGTCGAAAGCCTGAAAGTGGCCGTGATGGGCTGCGTGGTGAACGGCCCCGGCGAATCCCGGGCGGCCGATATCGGCATCAGCCTGCCGGGCAACGGCGAAACGCCGGCCTGTCCCGTATTCATCGGGGGCGAGAAACGCGCAGCGCTCACGGGCACGCGCGAAGAGCTTGCCCGCCAGTTCCTCGCCATGCTCGAGGCATACGTCGGGGAAAGATTCGCTCCCAAACCCTAAACCGCACCGCATAGGATCGCAGGATGAACGAGATAGCCCGCCTGATCGAGGAAACCCCGTTTGTCGACACCCACGAGCACTTGTGGGAGGAATCCATGCGCGTGCGCGGGGTGGCGCAGGGCAAGGACAGCAAGCTGCCGGCGCCGGACCTCGGGATGCTCTTCTGTCACTACACGAATTCCGATCTCATCGTCTCGGGCATGCCGCCGAAGGACATGGAGCGCGTCACGGAGTACGAGCTCTCGCCGAGGGAGAAGTGGGCGCTCGTCGCCCCCTTCTACGAGCGCATCCGACACACGGGCTACGGCCGCTTCGTGCGGGAAACCGTCCGGAAACTCTTCGACGAGGACGACCTGCGGGACGACAACGCCGAGTCGATTTCCGAGAAGCTGCGCAAGGCCGTTCAGCCGGGGTTCTACCGCATCGTGCTGCGCGACTTCGCGAACGTCGAATACGCCCAGGTGAACAACCTGCAGGCGCCGGTCTTCATGCAGACAGAGCTTCCGGACCTGCTCTGCCAGGACATCAGCACGGTTCCGCTCAGTTCCGGCCTGGATGTGAAAGGCCTCTCAAAGGCGTTCAACAAGGAGGTGGGGAGCCTCAAGGACTGGCACGAGCTCATCGACGGGTGCTTTGCCAGGTTCGGGCCGCGGGCCATCGCCACAAAGAACCAGAGCGCCTATGCGCGGGGGCTTGATTACGACGAGGTGAGCGCGGAAGACGCCGCACCCCTCTTCGCGCGCCACCTGCAGAATCCGCGGCGGCTCACCCCGGCCGAGACGAAAGCCGTGCAGGACCACCTCTTCCATTACTGCATCGACAAGGCCACGGAATACAAGCTGCCGGTCAAGCTGCACACTGGCTACTTCGCGGGGCACGGCGGCATGCCGCTGCACCGCGTGCGCGCCAATGCAGGCGACGCCTGCGCACTCCTGCGCGCCCACCCCGACGCGCGCTTCGACTTCTTCCACATCGACTATCCCTATCAGGACGAGATGATCGCGATTGCAAAGCATTATCCGAATGCCTGGGTGGACATGTGCTGGACCTGGATCATCAATCCCGCCGCGTGCGTCCGCTTCGTGAAAGAATTCGTCACGGCCGCCCCCGTGAACAAGCTGCTCACGTTCGGCGGCGACGTCCTGCCCGTGGAACTCGTTCCCGGCCACGCCGCCGTTGCGCGGCAGGGCCTGGCACAGGCGGTCTCCGAACTCGTCGCGGAGAATTGGGTCGGCGCCGGCGAAGTCGAAACCCTGATTCGCCGCCTGATGTGCGGCAACGCCCACGAACTCTTCGACTATGAACGGGCCACGTCCGCCTGGAAGTAGCCGCGGACGTTCCGCACGATGAGCACACAGCAGCCCGTTGCGTCCTGAAATTCGGGGTTGCGAAATGACATCCAGGAGTAGCATCGTATTCGCGGGCAAACGGCATGACACGTTTCCTTGCCATCCCGAGTTGGAACATTCGGAATTCCGGAGGAGCACGCGACCCATGAGAAGAATCCATTGGATACTCGCGATAGGCGGCGCGTTGTGCCTGCTGTCCGTCCTCGCCGGGGCCGATGCCCCTTCCGGTCCGTATCAGGCGACCGGCCTCAAGATAGGCGAAGTATCGAGCACGGAGGCGATCGTCTGGGCGCGCCTGACCCGCCTGCCGGAACGCGTGGATCGCAACGCCCCCGAACCCAAGGTGCTCTATCGCAATCCGAAGAACGGGAAACTGGAAGCGTCGGTCGAGAACCGGCCCGACTGGACACCCGTGGTGCAATATCCGGAAGGCGTGTCGATTGAGAACATCGAAGGGGCCGTGCCCGGAACGGCCGGAGAAGTTCGGGTGCGCTACAGGCCCGCGGCGGGCGGCGATTGGGCGGAAACGGAATGGGTGGCCGTGGATCCGGAACGGGATTTCACCCGCCAGTTCCGCCTGGCCGGCCTGAAGCCGCACACGAAGTACGTGATCCGGGTCGAAAGCCGCAACGCGCCGGAGCACAAGGAAGGCCCGGCGCTGGAAGGCGCTTTCGGCACCTCGCCTGTGCCGGAAGAAGCGGCCAAAGTCTCCTTTGCCGTCTCGACGGGACAGGCCTATCCGGACCAGGACATGCCGGGCGGCGGTTTCAAGATTTATCCCGCGATGCTGAAACTGGACCTCGATTTCTTTGTTCATACAGGAGACATCGTCTATTACGACGCGCTGGCGAAGAATGCCGACCTCGCACGCTGGCATTGGGCGCGCATGTACAGCCTTCCGACGAACGTGGCCTTCCATCGCGCGGTTCCCAGCTACTTCATCAAGGACGACCACGACACCTGGATGAACGACTGCTTTCCGGGCATGAAGACGAAGTACATGGGCGATTTCACGTTTGAGCAGGGCCAGGGCATCTTCCTGGAGCAGGTGCCGATGGGGGAAAGCACGTACAGGACCGTCCGATGGGGCAAGGACCTCCAGATTTGGTTCGTGGAAGGGCGCGACTTCCGCTCCCCCAACACGATGCCGGACGGCCCCGAAAAGTCGATCTGGGGCGCCGAGCAGAAGGCGTGGTTCAAACGCACTGTCGAAGCGTCCGACGCCACGTTCCGCGTGCTGATCAGCCCAACGCCGCTCGTCGGCCCCGACCGCCCGAAGAAGAACGACAGCCACGCGAACAAGGGGTTTGCGCACGAAGGCCGCGAACTCCGTGAGTTCATCGCGGCGCAGAAGAACATGATCATCGTGTGCGGCGACCGGCATTGGCAATACGTCTCGGTGGATCGGAAGACCGGCGTGCGCGAGTATTCCTGCGGCCCGGCCAGCGATCAGCATGCGGGCGGATGGCGCCAGGACGAAGTGATGCCGGAGCACCGCTATCTCAATGTCATCGGCGGCGTGCTGACTGTCGAGGTGGATCGGCCGGAAGGCAAACCGGTCATGCGTCTCCAGCACCGCGGCGTGGAGGGCGCGATACTGCATGAAGACCGCCTGGACGCGGACTTTGCATCGAACCTGAAGTGAGTGTGTGCATCTGAAAGGGCATGTCATGAGCACAACGGAATTCACCCGGCGGGAATTTGTGACGGCGATGGGACTGGGCGCCGCGATGGCCGCCCTGCCCAGTTGGGCCACGCAGTCCTGCGCCGCGGACGCGAAGAAGCGCCCGAACATCCTCTTGATTATGGCGGACGAACACAACGCCTCCGTGCTGGGCTGCACCGGCAATCCGATCGTGCACACGCCCAATCTCGATCAACTGGCGCAGTCCGGCGTGGTCTTTGACAACTGCTACTGCAATTCGCCGCTCTGCGTGCCCTCCCGCCTCTCGCTGACTTCGGGCAAGTACGTGTCCCGCGTGGGCGCATGGAACAACGACTGCTGGCTGCCCAGCCCCGATTATCCGTCGCTGCCGCGCCTGCTCAACAGTGCCGGTTACGAAAGCTATCTCTGCGGCAAGATGCACTATGACGCCACGTGCCGCTATGGCTTCACGGAAATCGGCGGACAGATGAATCAGGGCCACATGAGCGGGCACGGCGCACGGCGCAGCGCCGATGACCTCGGCCCCGAGCCGGGGATCTCCGAACGATTCAATGACTTCCACACGGGCGAGCATTCGCACGTGCTGGATCACGATCGCGAAGTGACCGCGGGCGTGCTCGATTTCCTCAAGAACCGAAAGCCGGAGGCTGCGCCTTTCTTCCTCCTCGCGGGCTATCTCGCGCCGCACTTCCCGCTCATCGTCCCCGAGAAGTATTGGGAGGAATACAAGGGCAAGGTCCCGATGCCGAATATCCCCGCAGGCTACCTCGATGCGCTGCCGCGCAACTACAGGCATCTGCGCGCCGGCTTCAACGTCGATGATGTGCCGGAGGAAATTGTGCGCAAGGGCCGCGAACTCTATTACGGCCTGACCCAATGGGTGGACGAGGAGTTCGGCAAAGTGCTGCAGGCTCTCGAAGCCGCCGGCTTGTCCGAGAATACTGTCGTCATCTACACGGCGGACCACGGCGAGAACATGGGCGAACACGGCCTGTGGTGGAAGAATTGCCTCTTCGACACGGCCGCGCGGGTGCCGCTCATCGTTCGCTGGCCGGGCCGCTGGAAAGGCGGCCAGCATCGCGAACAGGCCTGTTCCCTCGTGGACGTCGCCCAGACGATTGCGGAACTCGGCGGGGCCGTGACGCCCGAAGACTGGAACGGCGACTCGCTCGTCGAGTGGCTCGACCATCCCACCGAATTCTGGAAGGACCTGGCCGTCAGCGAGTACTACGCCCATAACATCGCCTCCGGCTATGCCATGATTCGGATGGGTCAGTTCAAGTACGTCTATCACACGCCCGCGGACGCGAATCATCCCGCGGAACGCGAACTGTACGACCTCGTTGCAGATCCGGGCGAATTGAACAACCTCGCGGGGAAACCCGAGTTCGCGGAGAAGCTCTCGTTCCTGCACGCAAATCTCGTTGAGGAATTAGGCGAAAACCCGGACAAGACTGAAGAGCGCTGCCGCAAGGACTACGCCGCAGGTTACGCCCGAGATGACCTCAAGGGCAAGAAGCGCAAGCGAGAAGAGCGCCGCGAACAGAGCGAATAGCCGGCTTCGCGCCTACTTCGAGGATTGCCGGCCCACTGCCGCGCCCTTCGTTTCCGGCGCCTGCCAGATGACGAGCACGCCCAAGGCGTACACAAGCCCCGTCACCGCCCCCACTTTGGCATAGTCCCCGTGAACGAGCTGGATCAATACTCCCGCGGCCATGACGCCGGCGGCGGTCAGAAAGCGTCCGGCGTTGTAAGAAATGCCCGTGCCGGTCGCGCGCACGTGCGTCGGGAAGATCTCCGGCAAGTAAAGCGGGAGCCAGCCGAAGAACATCGTGCTGATGACTCCCTGCGCAAAGACCGCGGGCAGAAAGGCGGGTTCGAGCGGCTTCAGGAATCCGTAGATCAGGATATTCATGCCGCACGCGCCGACGCTGATCACGGCATAGGAGAGCCGCCTTCCGAGCAACTGTCCGACGTAGCCGCCCACGAGCCCGCCCAGGGTTGCGCCCGAGGACCAGCAAAGCAGCGTGATGGCCTTGTAGCCCGGATTCACCGCACCCCCGACGAGGTCGGCCCACGGCAGCATCCACTTGCTCGAAGCCCATGCCCCCAGCAGCGGAATCGCCCCCAGCGCGATGCCCAGCAGCGTCGCGCGCCGCAGGGGCGCTCGGAACAGGTTGCGCAGTGAAACCCCGCCGGGCCCGGCCTTGGCCGCGCCGCGGCTCATGAGCCAGGTCGGCGATTCCGGAACGAGCCAGCACGCGAGCAACGCCAGGACAATCGGACTCCCGGTCATCAACAGGAGTTCGCGCCACGTGTCGGGCGTCACCGCATGCCACTTGCCCAGCAGCGAGAGCAGGAGGATACCGAGGTTGGCGCCCGCGCCCATCAGACCCGCCAGGGCCGGGCGGGAAACATCCGTCCAGAATTCCGAGAGCAGCGATACGCCGTTGGGCCACGTTCCCCCCACGCCCAGTCCCACGAAGAAGCGCAGAACGATCAGTTGTTCCTGCGTCTGTGCGAAGGCGCCCGCGAGGCCGCAGGCCGTGAAACACAACATGCTCCAGGCAAGGCCCCGGGCCCGTCCGAAGCGATCCCCAATCTGCCCGAAGAGGATGCCGCCCGTGGCCGCGCCCAGCATCGTGACGGCGGAATAGGCGGCAAACCAGGCGCCGGCCCCGGCCTTCGTGAACGCGTCGCCCATCAGGTCTTTCGAGATAGTCAGTGCGGCGAACGGCATCAATCCCAACTGCACACCCGCGAAGAGCCATCCCAGAAAGGCCGCGCCAAGCACGATCCATTTCCCGGCGTTGCGTCTGCCGCCCAGTCCTTGCGCTTCCGGCATACTTCCTCCCTCATTGGCGCTGCATCGTCACGCGAGTATAAGATATCGGCACGGGAATTGAGAAACACCGGCCCGCCCCCGGGCCCAAAAGGAGAATCCCTCATGAAGCACTTCAGCCGCCGCAGCTTCCTTCAGCGTGTGGGAGAGGGCGCCGCGACCGGCCTGCTGCTTCCGGCGCTTTCGGGCTTGGCCCAGGCCGCGCCCAGCGAACGGGTCCGGCACGCCGTCATCGGCGCGGGCAGCCAGGGCAGACGGCACGCCCAGGTCTTCGCCTCGCTTTCGGATTGCGAAGTCGTGGCCGTGTGCGATGTGGACCCCGAACGCCGCGCGGCCCTCGCTTCGAAACTCCCCAACGGGGACAAGGTCCTGCAATCCGAGGATTTCCGGCGCCTGCTGGAGGACAAGACCATCGACAGCGTCAGTGTCGCCACGCCGGACCACTGGCACACGCCCATCGCGCTTGCCGCGCTTCAGGCGGGCAAACACGTGTACGTCGAGAAACCTTGCTCACACAATATTCACGAGGCGAAAGTGCTCGTCGAGGCCGCCGCGAAATCCGGGAAGTGCGTGCAGCACGGCACGCAGGCGCGGAGCGCCGATTCCCTGAAGCAGGCGATCGCCTTCATGCGCGACGGGAACCTGGGCAAGGTTCGGATGGCCAAGGCCATCAATCATCAACTGCGCGAACCCATCGGACGCCAGCCGGAATCCGACCCGCCGCCGGGCGTCAACTACGACATGTGGCTCGGCCCCGCGCCCGTCCATCGCTTTACAAAGAATCGCTGGCACTACAACTGGCACTGGTTCTGGGACTACGGCTGCGGCGACATGGGCAACGATGGCATCCATCAAGTCGATCAGGCGCGCTGGGGGCTGGGCGTCGGCCTGCCGAACGCCATCAGCGCGTCCGGGGGCCAGCTCTTTTATGACGACGATCACGAGACGCCGGACACGCAGGTGGTCACGTTCGAGTATGAACACTGTTATCTCCTGTACGAGATGCGCCTGTGGACGGACTATCCCCTCGAAGGACACGACAACGGGGTGGTCTTCTACGGCGACAAGGGGAAGCTCGAGATCGGGCGGAACGGCTGCGACGTCACGCTGATCGGCGGCGAGAAGACGCATCTCGGCCCCTATGCGGACATCAAGGACCACATGCGCAACTTCCTCGATTGCCTGAAAGCGAATGATCCCTCGAAGCTCAACGCGCCCGTGGGCGAAGCCGCGGCCTCGGCCGTGCTCTGCCATCTCGGTAACATCGCCACGCGGGTGGGCCGCAGATTGCACTTCGACCCCGAGAAATGGGAATGCATCGGCGATCCCGACGCCGCAAAGCTCTTTACGCGCGAGTATCGGCCCGGCTACGAGCTTCCGGCGCTCGGGTGACTATTGCTCCTTCTTCGCCCGGGCCGGATCGTACGCGGGATTGAGCGCCATCTCCTGCGCCCCCACGGACGAACGCCACGCCTTGAGCTTCTCGTGGAGCGCCCTGGCTTTCTCCGGCATCAGCGCGGCCAGGTTGTGCCGTTCGCCGGGATCGGCTTCGAGGTCGTAGAGCTCAAGGGCACCCTCGCGGTCCGGGCCGTCCACGCTCTTCTCGAACCACTCGATCAATTTGTAGTGGCCGGAACGGATGGCCCCGGAGGGCGCGATGCCAATCGTGTGATAATGCGGATAATGCCAGTAGACCGCGTCGCGCGTGAGATGTGCGCCCGAGGACAGCGTGCCGGCAAAGCTGACGCCATCGACTGCCCCCTCCTGCACGGGGACGCCGGCCAATTCCGCAAACGTCGGCAGGAAATCGACGCTGCAAACGACTTCCGCGCACTCCGCTCCGGCAGCAATCCCGGCAGGCCAGCGCAGGATCAACGGCACGTGAATTCCGCCTTCATATAGATCCGCCTTGGACCCGTAGAAGGGTTTCAGTCCCTGCCGTCCGTAGAAATCGCCGTTGTCCGAGAAGAACACGACCAGCGTATTCTCCTCCAGCCCCAGTTCCTTCAATGAATCCAGCAGGCGGCCCACCTGGTTATCCAGAGTCTCAACCATCGCGCCCAGCACGGGGTTGTTGCCCATTGTGTTCGAGGCCTCGGGTTTGCGCGCGTACTTGAATACGCGCGGCCCGTACTCCATTTCCGGACGATGCACCAGGCTGTGGGCGACGTAACAAAAGAAAGGCTGTTCCCTGTTGGCACGCATGAAGGCGATGGCGCGATCCGTAATCTCGCGCGCGTGATGGGCGTCCCCGTTCGGATCGGCGGCCGCCTTCGCCTCTTCGCCCGCGTCAGGCTTCTCCCGCATCAGCACATCGGAGAACCCTTGGGTTTCCGGCTCGCCCGGGCGGCCCGGAACGTGCTCCTTGTCCTTGCTGAGATGCCATTTGCCGAAATGCCCGGAGACATATCCCGCCTTCGCCAGCGACTCCGGCAACGTCGTCTCGTTCACGGACAGTTCTTTGCTCCAGTCGGGCGTCTTGAGTTTCGCGTAGGGAAACGGATTGCCCGGGATGTAGTCCGTCAGATGGAGGCGCGCGGGATACTTGCCGGTCATGATGCTGGCGCGCGTGGCAGAGCAGATGGGCGCGGCCGCATAGGCATTGCTGAATCGCACCCCCTCCGCCGCAAGCGCATCGATGCGGGGCGTCTCATAGAACGGGTTCCCGTAGCAGCGCAACTGATGCCGTCCAAGATCATCCGCGAGAATGAACACGATGTTCGGTTTCGCCGCGCGCTTGGCCGAGGCGTTCCCGCCAAAGGCGCACAGCGCCAGGCTGCCGCCCAGGAGTCCAAGAAAATCCCTGCGATCGAACGTGGGCATGGGCGCAGTCTCCTCTAGCGGGTCGTCCGCTGTTTCAATGCCTCCGTAAACGCTTTCATCCACGCGGAACACTCGCGCTTGAAGCGGCAGCAGTACAGGTTCCCGGAAATGACCAGCGGTTGATCGACATACGTCGCGCCGGCCACTTCGACGTCAAAGCGGCACCGCGGGATTGTCGTGACCGCCACGCCGCGGATGACGCCCGCGGCCGCGAGAATCTCGACGCCGTGGCATATCGAGGCCACGGGCTTCTGCTTGCTGAAGAAATCCTGAACGATGCGGAGAAGATGCGCGTCGTAGCGCAGGAATTCCGGCGCGCGCCCGCCGGGAAGGACCAGCCCGATATAGTCGTCGGGGTTCACGTCGCGGAATGCGATGTCGGACTTGAACGTGTATCCGGGCATCTCGACCGTGATATCCCAGCCGGGATCATGCTCGTGCTGCACCAGATGATAGTTTCGCCGCTCCGGCGCGGCGGCCACCACCGCATAGTCCTCGCCCAACCGATAGTAGGGAACCAGCGTGTCGATGACCTCCGCCCCGTCGCCG
>CAILVY010000372.1 GCA_903837785.1 Candidatus Hydrogenedentota bacterium | reverse complement strand
TCGGCGCGCCCCTTGAAACGGTGGAATGCGGCACCGCATTCATGGATCCGATGGCCGCCGTGCAGGATGATTGCGATACGGCCGTGTCCGTCGTCAGTGATGCGGCGTCCACTGTGCTTCTGGATCAACCCGGGGATTATCCGGTGACGTATACGGCCGCCGACGCCACGGGGAATATCGCGGATCCCATCACGCGCGTTGTCCACGTGGTCGACTCCATCAGCCCGGTCCTCACCCTGCTCGGCGCGCCCCTTGAAACGGTGGAATGCGGCACCGCATTCATGGATCCGATGGCCGCCGTGCAGGATGATTGCGATACAGCCGTGTCCGTCATCAGTGATGCCGGCACCTCCGTGGACATCAGCCAGCCCGGCGATTACGTGGTGATGTATACGGCCTCGGACGCAACCGGCAACGCGGCCGTCCCGCTCAGCCGGACCGTGCGCGTGGTGGACACGGCCAACCCCGTGGTCACGCTCCTGGGCAGCTCCTCACTCAGCCTGGACTGCGGCACACCCTACTTTGAAGCCGGCGCCACCGCCTTCGACACCTGTGCCGGCGACATTACGTCCGAAATTCATGTCAACATCTTGCGCAACGGCAACCTCGTTGCCTCCGTCGATACGAGCCAGGCGGCCAATTATGTACTGACCTACTATGTCAATGATCCGACCGGCCGCTTCGGCCAGGTGCAGCGCACGATTATTGTGGACGGTCCCCTCTGTTCTGCGGCTGAAGGCGAAGGTGAAGGCGAGGGCGAACCGGATCCCGTGGAGGTGACTGTCAGCAATTTCAGCGATGTGCTCGATGGCGACACTTCGTCAACGGGCTCGCTGATCGCCCATCCGGGGACGGACGGCACTATCTCGTTGCGGGAGGCGATTACGGCGGCCAACGGCACGACGGGCGTCAACACCATTGGCTTCGCCTCGGGCGGAACACTGCTGCTCACAGATGCTCTGCCGCCTCTGGAGGATACGACGGGCGGCACGACGATCCAGGGCGGAGGCGTGGTTCATGTGACCGGAGACGCTCTTCCCAAGATGTCCAGCGCCGGCCTCACACTCAGTTCTCCGGGCAACGTGATCGAAGGGCTGATCATCAGCGGATTCGCCTTGGGCGGAATTATCCTTGATGGCCCTCTCGCCCAGGAGAATGTGGTCCGGGGCTGCATTGTGGGCGCGGAGAGCCCCGCCGGGAGCGGAAACGAGGGAAGCGGCATTGCGATGGTCAATGGCGCGGCCAGCAACCGCATCGGGGGCCTGTCCAGCGCTGAACGCAACGTTATTTCCGGGAACGCGGGCAGCGGGATCCGCCTGGACGGCGCCGGAACCGCGGGGAACATCATTCAGGGCAACTACATCGGCTGTGACACGGCCGGCGCGCTGGCCCTCCCCAACGGCAATGGCATCGACCTCACCGGAGGTGCTTCCGGCAATCTTGTCGGAGGGAACGTGGCCGGGTCGCGCAACATCCTCTCCGGGAACAACTACCACGGCGTGTCGATCTCGGGTTCCGGCACGTCGGAAAACTATGTGCAGGGGAACTACATTGGAATCAACGCCGCGGGCACTGCGGGGCTGCCCAACGGCGGCAGCGGGCTCCATATTTCCGGTGAAGCCTCGGACAACGTGATTGGCGGCACGGGCGCGGGCAATCTCATCTCCCGGAACGGGGAGAACGGGGTCACAATTTCCGATAGCGGCACATCGCGGAATCAGGTCAGGCGCAATTCCATCCATCACAACAGCGGGAACGGCGTCGTCCTCCTGGGCGGCGCCCATGACGGCATCCTCGCCCCGACGATCCTGAGCATTCGTCCGGCGGTCGCCGGGACTGCGCCGCCGAACGCCAGCGTCGAGTTATATGTGGACAGCGAGGACGAGGGCCAGACCTATGTCGACACGCTCGTGGCAACGAGTGTCGGCACCTTCTCGAAATCCGTGAACCTGAGCGCACACGCGGGAAAGAACCTCACGGCCATTGCCATGGACGTTTCCGGCAACACGTCCGAATTCAGCGCGCCTAGGGTCATCGACCTGACGCCGCCCGTCATCACGCTGACCGGCAACGCTTCGCCTGTGCTGGAATGCGGCGAGGCGTGGTCGGATCCGGGCGCCACAGCACTGGACAACGTGGATGGAGACCTGAGCGATTCCATCCAGGCCTCCGGACTGGTGAACGTGAATCAACCCGGCGTCTATCCCATCCAGTACAACGTGCGTGACGCCGCCGGAAACCTCGCGGTGCAGGTGCTTCGCACTGTCACAGTTCAAGACACCCTGGCGCCCGTCATCACGCTCCTGGGCGAACCCGCCTACACCATTGAATGCCACGCGTCTTTTGATGATCCGGGCGTCGCCGCGACGGATGATTGCGTCGGGGACGTTGCCGGCAGCCTCATCGTCACCGGCAACGTCGATGTGAACACCCCGGGCGTCTACACCTTGCGCTATAACGTCAGCGACCCCTTCGGCAACAGCGCCGCCGAGGTCACGCGCACAATAATCGTCAGCGACACGGTCGCGCCGGTCCTTACGCTGCTCGGCGTGTCCAATCCCGTCGTTGAATGCCATGGCACCTACAACGATCCTGGCGTCCTGGCCTCGGACGATTGCGGCGGTGATCTCTCCACCGCGGTGACCCGGACGGGCCTTCTCGATCTGGATCTGCCGGGGACCTACCTTCTTCACTACAATGTGCACGATGCCGCGGGCAATCCTGCCGTGGAAGTTACGCGAACCGTGCAGGTTCAGGACACGCGCCGCCCGGTCATCACGCGCCTGGGCAATGCTTCGATGACCGTGGAATGTCACCAGGTCTTCACCGACCCCGGCTTCGAAGCCACGGACACGTGTGCCGGAGACTTGACGGCCCGGGTGGCGGTGACCGGAACGGTGGACAATAACACGCCAGGGACGTACACGCTTCGTTACAATGTTTCGGACGATGCGGGCAACACCGCCTTCGAACAGACCCGGGCGGTCATCGTCCGCGACACGACCGCGCCCGTGTTGACTCTGTCTGGCGCGTCGCCCGTCACCCTGGAATGCCACACCGCGTTTTCCGACCCCGGCGCCTCCGCGCAGGACGCGTGCAGCGGCGATCTCACCGCTGAAATAGCCGTTACCGGCTCGGTTAACCCAGACACACCCGGGACCTACACGCTTCAATACACAGCGAGGGACACCGCGGGGCGCACGGCCACCCAATCACGCGTGGTCACGGTCGTCGACACCGCTCCTCCGGTACTGACCCTTCTGGGCAACAGCGTGGTCAGCGTTGAATGCCACGGGCAGTTCACGGATCCCGGCGCAACCGCCGCCGACGCGTGCGCCGGCAATCTGAACGCCAGCGTCGTTCGCACCGGCGCAGTGAATCTTAACGTGCCCGGGATGTACACCCTCCGCTACAACGTCGAGGACGCCGACGGTAATGCCGCGCCGGAACAGACACGCGCGGTGACGGTGCTGCCCTGCGGGGAAGGCGAAGGCGAGGGAGAAGGCGAAGGCGAGGGAGAAGGCGAAGGCGAAGGCGAAGGCGAAGGCGAGGATTCTCTGACGCATTGCCTGCGCGCCTGTTATGGCGAATCCAAGATCGATGAGGACGGCGACGGCCTGACTGCCTGCGTGGAAGACTGCCTGGGCACCTCGGATGAGACGCCCGACAGTAACGGAAACGGCATTCCGGACAACGTCGAAGCCGTGCACTTTGACGTGCCCGAGGCCCGGAGCGCCTGCGGCGACCCGGACCATGACACGCTCTCCAATCTCGAGGAGTTCCTGGAGCGTTCCAGTCCCATCAACGCGGACGACCCAGCCCGATCGTACTTCATTGCCCCGCAGGGTGAAGACGTGCCCGAGGCGGGTACCCGGGAGCGCCCTTGGGCGACCATCGGGTACGCCATCACACGTTTCGTCTCCCCCGCGCCGACGGTTCCCGCACCGGAAAATCCGCCCTCGTACAACTCGCCGGTCCGCTTGATTCTTGCCGGGGGCGAGTACGCTGAAGACGTTCAACTGCTGCCGTACATGGCCCTTTCCGGCGAGATCGCCCACTGTCTGCCGGGCCCGCCGGTTTTGGAGGTCATCCTTCGGGGACGCATCGAGGCGGCGAATCCAAGCGCACTCACGCATCTCGAAATCGCGGCCGTGAACGATGCAGACGTCCTGCTCGACATTAACAACGCGGCCATACGCCTCTACGATGTGACGTTCCGTGGCACGCCGGCGCGTCTGGCCACGGGCATCCTCATCGACGATAGCACGCCCCGGCGCAGTGTGATCGACAAGTGCCTGTTCACCGGCCTGGCCGTGGGCATCGATATCGGCGGTGCCATTCCTCGCATCCGCCGTTGCGTCTTTGAGGATCTTTCGATTGCGGGCATTATCCTGCGGGCAAACCCCGCCGCGCCCACCGACCCGGTCGGCAATCTGCAGGATCCCGAAACGGGATGGAACACTTTCCGGAGAAGCATCGACGGGCCCGCGGTCATTAACGAACGTGGCACCACGCTGCTCATGCAGGAATGCGACTGGGACATCGACAACCCCACGCCCGAGGCCATCGAGGAACGGATCGAAGGCGACGTCGATTTTGAGGGGTATCTCGCGACGGGCTCGGGCGTGCTCGCCTCCTCCCTCTATTGCACTGTCTGGACGGCCGACAACCAGGTGTCCATTCTCAACGCAACCGTACAGCTCGCGCCAAGCACGTACAACAGCGTCTCCGAGAATGTGGGTGGCGTCTACGCATTTCCCGCCGTGCCGGATGGCGCCTACACTGTCGTAACCACCGCGCCGGGCTACGAGGAGGACGTCCGTGCCGTCACGGTGAGTTCCGGCCAGCTCGTGTCGATTGTCATTCCGATGCGTTCGAGTGCCGCCGAGGGCGAGGGCGAGGGCGAGGGCGAGGGTGAAGGCGAAGGCGAAGACGGGATCTGCGGATGCAATCGGGACAAGGACAATCCGGGACTTCCCAATCCAGCCGACCTGTTCATGGGCGGCCTCGCCTTAGTGACACTGTTTGTCCTGCGCGGAGGCCGTCAACAAGGCTAGTTCATCCACAAGACGCACGGGTGATTCGCGGAAGTCGGGAGGGCACTATCGCCCCGATTCCTGACGGCGTTGTTTCAGCATTTCTTTCCGATAACGGCCCACCGCCTTCCCGTGTTCGGCGTAGGTCCCGCTGAACGTGTGGGTCTTGCCGTCCGCATTGGAGACGAAGTAGAGATACTTCACCTCGGCCGGTTCCAGCGCGGCACGCAGGCTCGACAATCCCGGGCTCGATATGGGGCCGGGCGGAAGTCCCGCGTACTTGTATGTGTTGTAGGGCGAATCCACCTGCTTGTCCGCATCGAGCATCCGCTGGCCGTATTTCCCGAGCACGAATTGCAGCGTGGAATCGAGTTGGAGCGGCATCTTCTTCTCAAGACGGTTGTAGATGACCGCAGCCACCAGCGGCCGTTCCTCTTCAACGCGCGCCTCCTCTTCAATCAGGGAGGCGACTGTCACAATCTTCAGAACGTCATACTGCGCCGCGGCGGGAATCTCCGAGAGCAACCGCCCATAGGCCGCCTGAAACTGGTCGATCATGCGCTCTGCCATAACGCGCTCCGGCGGCTGGGCGTCAAAGAAGTACGTGTCAGGCATCAGGAAACCCTCAAGTGAAGCCGCGGCCACACCGAGTTTCGCAAGAAGTTCCTTGTCCGAAGCCGCCGCTGCAAACGCCGCCGGATTGGGAAAGAGGGCGGCAACCTGCGGGATGGCCAGCCCTTCGGGGACCGTAATCTTGATCTGCTCACTGGGCAACATGTGCGCGGGCCCGGCGTGCAGCAGTTCCAACAGTTGCCTGGCCGAGAGACCTTTGGGCAGTTCATACACCCCGTGCCGAATCGGCTGCGGCGCGGGGTCCAGTTTCAGCGCGAATCGAAAGAAGGCCTCGCGCTCAATCACGCCGGACTGTGCGAGAAGCACGCCGATGTCACGCCCGGACGCGCCCTTGGGCACGGCCACCTCCACTATCGCGCCGGGTGTGCCCGGCTGAACCACGTGGTCGTAGACGATGAAGGCTGCAACGCCGCCGGCCACAACGCACAGGGCAAGCAGCACCGCGGAGAAGAGGAAGAGGCGATACAGCACCCGCCAGAATGTCCAGCGGGTTCGGGGCCGATCCGAGCCTCCGCTTTCGTCAGGCATGACCGCCCTCGCTGCCCTGCCGCCGCAGCACGGCCTGGCGGTCCATGTACGTGCGGAGGATGTGCGTCGCGGCCACTTTATCCACGACCTGCTTGCGTTTCTTGCGGTTGACGTCGGCGGAGATCAGCATACGCTGGGCCTCGGCCGTGCTGAAGCGTTCATCCTGGGTGACAATCTCCGCGGAAGTCTCCGCGCGCAGCCGCTCGACAAAAGCCAGGATCTTTCGCGCCTGCGGCCCGTGTTCGCCGCCTTGATCCAGTGGAATCCCCACGACGATGCGAACCGGTTCGGTTTCGGCAATGATCCGCTTCAGTTCCGCCAACGTGGCGTCCAGGGACGGTTTTTGCACGACGCTGTGCGGAGACGCGATCATCTGCAACGGATCGCTGAGCGCCACGCCCGTGCGCACATCGCCCACGTCCAGGGCCATCAATCTTCCCGGAATTTCCATACGTCCTTTCTTTGCGAGCCTGGGCCCGCCATGCCGCGCACCCGCGCCTACGCCTGCTGATTCCCGGGCGGGGGATCTTCTTCCCGCAACCGGACCGCGCTTCGCAGCGCGGGGTGCCTCGGCTCCACCCGGCTGTAGAAATCGCGGATCTTGTCCATGTCTTCCTTTATATTGCCTGTGGGATAGACGACCGCGCCAATCCCGCATCGCTTGTGTTTGAAATCGAGGAAGGCGAGCGCGATCGGCACCCCCGCCTCCACGGCGATATGATAGAAGCCGGATTTCCAGTACTCAGTGTATGCGCGCGTGCCTTCGGGTGCAATGGCCAGTACAAGGACGTCCCGCTCCTTAAAAAGCGATGCTGCCCGGTAGACAAACGAGTGATGCGATCTGCGGTCGATTGCGATGCCGTCATACGCCCGAAGGATCCAGCCCAGGGGCGGCCAGAAGATCGTATGCTTGCCAAACCAGTACCCCCGCAGGCGAAGCACGAAGGAGAACATGACGCATACGGGCAGGTCCCAGTTCGAGGTGTGCGGCGCCACGATCACGACAAACTTCTTGAGATCGGGCAGTTCTCCCGCCGCACGCCAGCCCGTCAACCGCGCCACAAGCACGCCAATCCAATGCAGGACCAGCGGCGTCCGAATGGGTTTCGGCAAGTCCTTACCCTGCATCTTCAGCAGATCCTCCAGTTGCCGTCAGCAATCGCCCGAAGGCCTGGCTGCACACCAGCCAGTCCGCCACTAGCACGTACAAGATCAAGGCAAAATGCGGCACGGTTATGAGAACCTCCAAGAGGAAGATGCTCATTCCCTGTTGTGCGCTGATCACAAAGGGCGCAGGAAGAAGTGTGGCGGCCAGCACAAGATACGAAACGCGGTGTCGGCGCACGCCTTCCATGCCCCGCGCCAGATTGGCGATGCGAAGCAGATAGAGGACGATGACGACATCCGCCGCGGTCCACGCTGCGCACTGGATCCGGGTCCAGAACAGGTATTGCTCGGGCGAGAAATGATTTCCCAGCCAGACAATGAGGCTATCCATGCAGCGCCTCCTTTGTCCGGTTCACGCTCTCTGCCAGCAATCGATAGCCCCGCCAGAGTATGAGGGCCGCCATCCACTCCACGGCGATCCAAAGCACGCCCGCCACCCGCAAATATAAGTACACGGCATTGCGATAGGGCGCATCCTCCGCCTGTGCCTGCAGCAAACCATTCAACAGGCTCGCAGCCCTGGGCTGAACAACGCGGCCGTCCAGCGAAACCGCACTGAGCAGCAATCCCGACACGATGCACAGGCCGGCCAGAAGCGCGGCCGCCAGCAGGATTTCGCGCCAGGACTTCATGCGGGTTCGTCCTTCAATCGCCGCCGCAGCGCCGTGAAGCTGCGCCACCCGTGATACACAATCAGTGTTTCAAGCGCGACCCAACCCGCGATGAAGAACGACCACACCGCGAGGTGTTCGTGGCCGCGCCGGACGAAGATGCGCAGCAGTTCCGCATCCGGCAACGAGCGCTCCGCAAGGGAGACGTGGGCCGGGGTCAGGAACAGGTGCCGCCCGTACACCAGCGCAGGCAACGCGAGAAAGAGCAGGCTCCAGGCAAGCAAGCGGCGGCGGAATCGGAGGACGAGTTCCCCGGCACTCTCCCCCGCGCCCTGCTCTATATGACGCCGCGCGGTGAGCACTGCACACAGGATGGCGATTTCGGCAAAGAGCCAGAACAGGCCCATGCTTTCGATCACGAGCGAACGCAGATAGGCCATGCGCGCAAAATCGAAATCCTGCAGCGGAACGGCATCCACGCTCAAAGCCAGCATCCCCCTGGTAACGTCAAAGCCCTTTTCTCGGCACCTCGACGACACAGCGCCGTTGCACCGACTCAATCGCGGCCGCGAGCACGCGCTGTGCCGCCAGTCCATCGGCCCCCGAAGCATCGATGGCCTCCGGAGCGCAACCCGATGCCACCTGCTCCACAAATCGATGGATCCGGTTGCGGAACGTATCGTCGAAGGTCTTCTCGGCGATGTCGCCGAAGGGCGTGTTCGTGATCACTGTTTTTTCCATGCTTCCGGCGGGGTACAGCGTCAGTTCCTGAAACATGTCTTCGAGCACGAAACGTCCCCGGGTGCCGGCCACTTCGCAACGCTCCATCGGGTGGCCGCGGGCGATGTCGTAGCTTCCCGTGAGCCCGCCCACCGCGCCGTTGGCAAATTCCAGGTTGAAATGCGCGGTCGAATAGATGTTGCGGCCCGGCGCCTTCATCGCGAAACACTGCACTGCGGTGATGTCCCCGCAGAAATAACGCATCACGTCGATCGTGTGCGGATGCAGCGCCTTGAGTTGGAACCACGGCGACGACTCCACCGGATTCTTGATCCACATCGCCATGTTGACGAAGAGCAGTTCCCCGAGGCGGCCGGACGCGATCCATTCCCTGGCGGTGCTCGCGAGCGGCGTGAAGCGGTGATTCAGGTTGATGCCGTAGCAAAGCCGCTTCTCCCGCGCCAAGGCGACCATTTCCTCCGCCTTCTCGATTTCATTCGATATCGGCTTCTCGCCCAGCACGTGGCACCCTGCCTCCAGGGCCTGCATCGTCGGTTCATAGTGATCGCTGCCGTACTCGTAGCCGCCCGTGCAGATTCCGCACATTTCCGGTTTCAGCGCGGCGAACATCTCGCGCGCATCGTAGAAGGCAGGCACCCCAAAATGCGCGGCCGCGGCATCGGCCCGCTCCCTGATCAGGTCACAGACCCCCGCCAGTTCGCACAAGGGACTCGACTGATAATGACGGCAATGAATGTTTCCGATGGGTCCCAGACCCACCACCGCTGCACGCAACATCCGGGGACACCCTCCGTTGGATGCCGCATTGTAACTCCCGCCCCGAGTGCGGTCAAAAGTGACCTCCTCAGGCGCCGCGCATGTGCGGCCCGGGCCCGGCCGCGCTTTGACCCAGCTTCTTTTCGTACTCGATCTTCATCATCCCGGAATTGCGCACCCAGGATTCACGCCGCAACTCACGAAATCCGCAAGCGGTGTAGGTCCGCTGTGCGGGAACAAAGAAAGGGTGATCAATCGTGGACACTCTTGCTTTGCTCACGCCCAAGACCAGGAAACGACGGAGGACCTCAAGAATCTGGAGCCGTCCCAATCCCCTGCCTCTGAACGCCGGCAGGATGCAGTTGTGGCCGACGATTCCATATTCCGGGCGTTGACGCGGATCCCAGGATGCAAAGCCGGCGATTGCCCCATCGATCCGGGTCAGGAACAGACAGGCGCCGACAGTCGTGGGCTGGTTGAATATCTCCTGATCGTACAGGTCCCAGCCGGCGCATTCGCATTCCCAAAACGGATCGATCTCGAGGAGGCCTGCATAACTCTCCCGCAACATGCGGGCGAAGGTTCCCCGCTTCTCCCCGGTTATCTCCGTGAACTCAGTATTCATTTCCTCACGCCACTTTCGATCGCTTTCTGCGAACCGCGAATCCTCATTGGAGTTTCGAACCCGGCTGCAACTTCAATCTCCCCGTCCAAGATAGGACGTTCAAGTGGACGCTAGGACTTGCGCCAGCGAAATCTGTACATCAGGAGGACCCAGCCGATGGAACCTGCCATGAACAACGTGGCGCCGATCAGCTTCCCGGCGCCTCCCAAGCTTCGTTCCGCGCGCAAGACGGCCATCGTGGCGGCGTCGGGATTGGATTCGACCTGGCGGAAGCGCCATTCGCCGATGCGCAGGCTGTCGCCCGGACTCAGGGTTTGACCCGACCCCTTTCCGCCGCCTTCCGGCAGCACCGCGAACTGATATCGGACCCGGGGAGGCGTGGCAATGCGCCGAAAGGCAATACGCGCCCCCTTGTAGGCCTGCGATTCGCCTTCACGCACGGCCATCTCCCCCTCGGCGGTCCTGAGGACGGCTTCGCGCAGTGGCATTTCCGTCTCGTGCATGGGCAGGGCGGCCGCCATCACTTGATCCAGGCGCAATTCGTATGCGGACCCCTCGGGCATCCACGAATCGTGTTCTTTCATCTCACGCACGCCGGAGGCATTCCCGGAGTCGAACGACGCCATCAACGCGGCCCCATCGCGCCATGCGTGAAGGAAGACGACCGACTTTGCCGCGGTCGGATATTCGAAAAGGATGCTGCCGTCGCGGGAAGTCCCATTGGCATTCACCCAGCCTTCTTCCTCCCCCCCCGGCTTCTGGGCGCGCAACAGAATGGCCGGTTGCTTCCCTTCATGGGACAGATCCGCCTGCAACAGGGTCACTTCCTCTCCGCCGGAAAGCTTGATGGCCGTGCCGGGCGCGAAGGAACTCACCCAGTGCACGGACTCGCCTTCGCGCACACCCCAGCGGGCCGTTTCGAGTCCGGTCAACACGTTGGGCAGGAGATCGCGCGCCGCCGATTCGCTCTCAAACCACGCAAAGCGGATCGCCATGGCCTCGCCGACGGACTGCCAGCGGTTCACTTCGAGCAAAATGCGCGGCATCCACGCCTCTCCCGGGCGTCGAAGCGAAAGCGACGCGGCCGGCCGGCCCTGGGCGTTGCGGATCAATCCGGTCCATGGCCGCAGTTCCAGAACGGCCACTTCTTCTCCATCGAGTGTGATGGCGGTTCCGGCCTTCGCGGGATATTCAGCCTTGTCCCTCCCTGCCTGAACTTCCAGCACCTCACGGGGCGGAAGCTGCTCCAAGATCACCACGTCTTCCAGGCGCAGGGAGAACGGAAGGGTGGCCGTGTCGTACTGGCCGTCGGCATCGAAATGCCGCCGCGCCGCGTTCATGTCCTTGAAAGGAATGACGTCGATGGCGAGATTGCGTTCCATCGGACGAATGCCCCCGGCGCCGGCCGGACGCGCCGCCACGTTCTCCACACGGCCTTTCCCGACGCACAGTTCGCCATCAAAGCGCTGGACGTGCCGATAGACGTACCCCCCGGCGAGAAAGAGCCCGCCCAGATAGGCGAGCGCCAGGAAGAGTCTGATCATTCCACGCGAGGACATGGCGAGAGTATGGCACGCGGCCCCCAGGGCGTGCGAATCACTTGATGATCTTGTTCAACCGCTCGAGCGCCGCCTTCGCCTCCGCCACGATGCCGTCGATGATTTCCTTGCAGCTCTTGATCTCCGTGATGCGTCCCACGACCTGGCCGCACGCAATCGTGCCGCGCTGCACATCGCCGCTCAGATAGGCGTCCCGCCCGACTTTGCCGCTGATGACCGGCAGCAATTCATCCAGTTCGGCGCCGTCCGCTTCGAGTTTCTCGACCGTCTTCGCGGCGTCGTTCTTGATGACCCGCGCGGCATTGCGGATTGAGCGCTCGATGATCATCGTGTCGGTTTCGTGGGCGGAAACCATCCACTCCTTGAAGTTGTCGTGCATCGGGCTCTCTTTGGACGCCATGAAGCGCGTGCCCATCAGCACGGCCTCCGCCCCCAGCGCCAACGCCGCCACGAGCCCGCGGCCGTCGCAGAAGCCGCCCGCCGCAATCACGGGCACGTTCAGTTCCTTCGCCGCCTTCGGCGCAACAATCAGGCTCGGCACATCGTCCATGCCCGGATGCCCGCCGCATTCAAAACCAACGACCGTCACCGCGTCCGCCCCGATGGACTCGGCCTTCTTCGCAAAGCGCACCGCCGGGACCTTGTGAATCAGCTTCACGCCGGCCGAGCGCAGTTTGGGCACGTAGGGTTCCGGATTCCGGCCGGCCGTCTCAACCACGGGGATGCCTTCTTCGCACACGACATCAAGATAGCCCTCGGTGATGTCGCCCGGCAGCATCATCGGCAGCATGCTCACGTTCACGCCGAAGGGCTTGTCCGTCAGGTCGCGGGTGCGCCGGATTTCCTCGCGCAACTCATCGGGCGTGGAAAACGACACGGCCGTAATGAAGCCCAGCCCGCCCGCGTTGGAGACGGCTGAAACCAGTTCGGCCCGCGCCAGCCACTGCATGCCCCCCTGGAGGATGGGGTACTCGATGCCCAACATTTCCGTGATGCGTGTCTTTAGCATAATTACTTCTCCCGTTGCGTCCGGCGGAGTATAGCACGTTGCACCGCGGCAGGCACTACTGATGATCGTGGCGGTGGTGCAGGTCGGGCCAGTGCGGATGGCTGTGGTGCACAGGCGCGTGAACGTGGGCGTGGGAGTGCCGTTCAGCGGCCTCCGGGCCGGCATGTGCATGCAGATGATGCGCGTCATCGTGCCGGTGCTCGTGATCGTGGGCAAGCGCATCGTGCGAATGTTCGTGCCCGTGCTGTTCGAGGAAGAGCAGGCACAACGCCCCCGCCAGCAGCCCCCCCGCCAGCGCCTGCAACATACTCAGAGCCTCCCCCAGCCACAACACGGAGAATAACACGCCGAAGAAGGGCGCCGAGGCAAATATCATCTGGGAACGCACTGCGCCGAGTTGCTGCGCGGCGCCAATGTACAGGGCGATGCTCGCGCCATAGGAGATTCCGCCCAGGGCGAGCGCCCAGAGCCATGCGGCGCCGGGCTGAACCGGGAAGAGCAGGAGGCCGATGAACAGATTCACTGAGCCCGCGATGAGGCCTTTCCAAAAGGTGCTGGCTTGCGGCGTGATCCCGTCGATGAGCGCGGTGAAGTTGTTGTCCAACCCCCAGGAGATGGCCGCGCCGCCCACGCAGAGAATCCCCAGTACTCCGGCCCAACCGCCGTCGAGGCTCAACAAGAACCCGGAACCGAGGACCCCGGCGTTGCCCACCCAGGCCCATCTGCCGAGGTGCTCCCGGAACAGTACTGCGGCCAGGATGGCCGTGGCAACGGTTTCCAGGTTCAGCCACATCGATACGGATGCCGCCATCGCCACGCGCAGCCCGATCAGCAGAAGCACCGGCCCCACCACTCCGCCAAAGAGGATCGCTCCCGCCAGCAGGAGCCGGGTCCGCCTGTCGCCGGGTATCGGCGTCGAGCCCCGCCGCCACTCCACCGTCATTCTCGGCAGCAAGAGCAGCGCGGCCCCCAGATAAAGCAGCCCGGCGAGTTGGTTCGCCGAAAGCGTATCCAGCAACGGTTTCGAGAAGGGCGTGGCCACGCCGAACAGGGCGGCGGCGATAAAGGCCTTCATGACGGCGTATGTGCGCGTGCCCACTGACATAGGTCGTTGCCCGCTTGACGTTTGCCCCTAGGCTAACCAGAACGAGCTGCGTGATGCAAAAGCCGGGTGGTCCTCTGCTAGGATATGGGCGGGCAACTCGAACTTCGGAGGGGTCATGAACCGCAGGGAATTCAATCTGTCGTTGGCGGGCTGGGCGGCCGGGCTGGGCGCCGCTGCGTGGGTTCACGCCGAACCCGTGCGGCCAAACGTGCTCTGGCTCATCGCCGAGGACATGTGCCCGGACCTCGGCTGTTACGGCAATCGCCTGGTGCGCACGCCCAACATCGACCGGCTGGCGTCGGAGGGCACGCGTTTCGCCCACGCGTTCAGCACGGCGCCGGTCTGCTCGCCGAGCCGTTCGGCCCTTTCCACGGGCATGTATCAGACGAGCATCGGGGCGCATCATCACAGGAGCCATCGCAGCGACGGGCACACGCTTCCGAAGGGTGTCCGCTTCTTGAGCCACATCTTTCAGGAGAGCGGCTATTTCACCTCGAACGCTACTTACACTGGCGCGGGGAAACTTGTGCCGGGCAAGACAGACTACAACTTCACTATGGACCACGCCTTCGACGGCGTGGACTGGCGCGAACGCGCGTCCGGACAGCCGTTCTTCGCCCAGGTCAATTTCCACGAAGCGCACCGCGGTCCGGCCTGGACCGAGGCCAGAAAGCGCGCCCGGCGCATCGATCCCGCACGCGTGACACTGCCCCCCTACTATCCGGACGATCCCGTGGCTCGGGAGGATGTCGCAACCTACCTCGACGCCATCAATGGCCTGGACGAAAAAGTGGGCGAAGTCCTGCAGCGGCTCAAGGACGACGGGCTCGCCGACAACACGATCATTGCCTTCTTCGGTGACAATGGGCAGTGTCTCGTGCGCGGAAAGCAATGGCTCTATGACGCGGGGATTCACGTTCCCTTAATCATGCACTGGCCCGGCCACATCGAAGCGGGCCGCGTGCAGCCGGGCTTGGCCAGCCTGATTGATGTGACGGCGAGTTCGCTCGCCCTGGCGGGGCTGCCGCGTCCCGAACGGATGGACGGGCGCATGCTGTTTGGCCCCGAGGCCTGCCGCCGCGACTGCATTGTGGCCGCCCGGGATCGCTGCGACGAAACGCGCGATCACATTCGCTGTGTAAGAACGTTGCGCTTCAAGTACATCCGCAATTTCATGCCGGAACGGCCGTACACGCAGCCGAACAACTACATCGAGACGAACTACCCCGTGCTCGGGTTATTGAAGCAGTGCGCCGCCAGGGGCACGCTCAATGCAGCCCAGCAGGCTTTCATGCAAGCGCAGAAGCCCGCCGAAGAACTCTACGATCTGGAAAAGGATCCCTGCGAAGTGAATAATCTCGCGGGCGAACCCGCGTATCAATCCGAGATTTCCGGGCTGCGCGCGGCGCTGGACCGCTGGGTCGCCGACAGTGGCGATCAGGGTGACCTGCCCGAAGCGCCGTCAGCCATCCCGGACGATGACAAGCCCAAGTGACCGCAAGAAATCCTGGAAGGAGCCTCCCGTGAAACGTCTGCATCTCTTGTGCAATGCGCACCTCGACCCAGTTTGGCTGTGGGAATGGGAAGAAGGGGCCGCCGAGGCCCTGAGCACTTTCCGCACCGCGGCCGACCTCTGTGAAGAGTTCGGGGGGTTCATCTTCAACCACAACGAGGTGACGCTCTACAAGTGGATCGAGGAATTCGAACCGGAACTCTTTGCGCGCATTCAGCGCCTCGTCTCGCAGGGCCGGTGGCACATCATGGGCGGGTGGTATCTCCAGCCCGACTGCAATATGCCGAGCGGCGAATCGTTCGTGCGCCAGATCCTTCTGGGCAGGCTCTACTTCCGCGAGAAATTTGGCGTGGAACCCACCACGGCGATCAATTTCGATCCCTTCGGCCACACGCGCGGCCTGGTGCAGCTCCTGGTCAAGTCCGGCTACAACGCCTATCTCTTCGGACGGCCGCACGAGGAAATCTTCCCGCTGCCGCCGGACGGCTTCCGCTGGGTCGGTTACGATGGATCGGAGGTCGCCGCGCACCGCTTCATCGGGTGGTACAACTCCTGGCTCGGAAAGGCGCGGGAGAAAGCTGAGGGCTGGCTCAAGGAGAACAGCGCCCGGGAAATCGGGCTCATGCTCTGGGGGGTCGGCAACCACGGCGGCGGCCCGTCGCGCAAGGATCTGCGCGATCTTGCCGCGCTCATGCAGAAGACACCCGCCATTGAGATGCTGCACTCCACGCCCGAAGCCTACTTCGCAGATATGACCGCGAGCGGCATCGAACGCCCGCGCGTCGCCCGCGACCTGAACTCCTGGGCGCCGGGCTGCTACACGTCGCAGGTGCGGATCAAGCAGCGGCATCGCCTGCTTGAAAACGAGCTGTTCATGCTCGAAAAAATGGCCGCGAACGCGGCCCTCCAGCAGCTCCTGCCGTACCCGAAAGCCGCCCTCCATGACGCGCTCTGCGACCTCCTGGCCGGGGAGTTCCACGACATCCTTCCCGGCACTTCCGTGCAGGCGGTCGAAGAAGCCGGCCTGCGCCTCTTCGATCATGCGCTGGAGATTGTTTCTCGCCTGAAAGCGAAAACCTTTTTCGCGCTTGCCAAGGGACAGGCGAAAGCGGAGGAAGGCGTGGTGCCCATCCTCGCATATAACCCACATCCCTTCCCCATCGACGGCCTCTTCGAATGCGAATTCAACCTGCCCGATTTCAACTGGGAGGACACGTTCGTCGTGCCGACGGTTCGCCGGGACGGCGTCCCCATCCCCTGCCAGGCGGAGAAGCCGCTGAGCGATCAACTCGTGGACTGGCGCAAGCGCGTCGTATTCCGGGCGGAGCTCGCCCCGTCGCAGATGAACCGCTTCGGCTGCACTTTCGATCAGGTGCTTCCCAAACGCCCCACGCCGGCGCTCCTGCCGGCAGACGGCACGTATCACTTCAAGAGTGATGTGCTGGAGGTCACGATCAACGCCGGGACCGGACTCATGGACAGACTCGCGGTGGGCGGCGTGGACTATCTCAAGCCCGGCGCCTTTCTGCCGCGCGTCCTCGCCGACGACCCTGATCCCTGGAGTTCCATCGCCCTGCGCTACCGCGAGGTCATCGGCGCCTTCCGCCTGATGTCGCCGGAGGGTAGTGCGCGCATCTCGGGCGTCAAGAGCGCCTCGCTTCCGCCGCTGCGCGTGATCGAGGACGGCCAGGTCCGGACGGTTATCGAGGCCGTGTTCGAATACGGCGATTCGTTCCTCGTGCTCACGTACAAGCTACCGAAACAGGGCACCGAACTCGAAGTACATGTCCGGGTTCACTGGAATGAGAAGGACAAGATGCTCAAGCTGGCCCTGCCCTTCGCCTTTGACGGGGCCCGCTATCTCGGGCAGGTGGCCTGCGGCCGGGATGAATTGCCCGGCGCGGATCGCGAGGTGGTCGCGCAGAAGTGGGTTGCCGCCGTCTCTGACCCGGGCAACGCGGCCCTGACAATCATCAATGACGGCAGCTACGGTTCGGACTTTGTGGACAGCGAGGTGCGCCTGACCCTGCTGCGCGCGCCCGCCTATTCGTGCCTCCCCTACGGGGACCGCCCGATGGTTCGGCCCGACGCCTATACCCCGCGCATCGATCAGGGAGAGCGCCAGTTCCGCTTTTGGATCAATCCCGGACCGGCGGATGCGCGCCTGAAGGCCGTGGACCGCGAGGCCCTAGTACACAATGAGAAGCCGTTCCTGCTGTCGTTTTATCCTTCAGGCGCAGGACAAGAGCCGCTGCCGGGCCTCTGTCTTGACGATGCTGTGGTGCAGTTGACCGCTTTCAAGCAGGCGGAATCTTCGGAGAATTTCGTTGTCCGGCTCTTCGAGCCGACCGGCGAAGCGCGGACAACGGCACTGTCCATCCCAGCCCTGGGGCTGAAGACGGAGATCCAACTCAACGCCTTTGAAGTGAAGACGTTCCTGCTGGATGTGCGGACGGCAACCCTGCGCGAGACGGACCTGATCGAACGGCCCCTCACATAGCCGCGCGGCCTCCCGGACTTGTTGCGGCGCCGCTACTTCTTCGCCGTGAGCAGCATGCCGTCGAAGCCCACAAAGAAGCCCTTGCTGTCCTTGTTCTTCCCGCGGTTGACGAAGCGGAGCTCGTGCTTGCCGGCTTTCAGGAGCCCCGTGCCAAAGGTCTGCTCCATCTGCGCGATGGACGCGCCGTAGAGGTCCACCGGGTTGCCCAGCGGCGTTCCGTCGACCTCGATTTGCGCGATGCCGTAATCCCAGGATTTTGTCAATACGAGGATCATTTCGTAGTTCGCGTCCTCGCTGACTTCAAACGTGATTTCAAGCGACTGGCCTTCCTCGGCGGGCGTCCAGAATAACTGGGCGCCCCCGCTTCCGATCCCGTCCTGTTTCTGCAGGCCGCCCTTTGATGCCTTCGCCACGCTCAACAGCGATTCCGCTTCTGTCATGCGGCTCCAATCCTGATACAGTCGTTCGTACGCGGGCGCCATGGCGGGATAGGGCTTGTGCGGTTCGATCTGATACCAGAACGCCACGGAAGAGAAATCATCCGGCCGCTCTTCGAATCCGGATTTCACGCTGCCGTCCGGATTGAACGTCACGCCCTTGTGCTCAATCTCCAGGCGCAACGACGTGTTGAACGAAACGGGATCCGTGATGTGCCAGCGATAGGCCGTGGTTTTGGCAAAGGGGTCATAGCCCTGCATCAGGGGCGCGCCGTAGTACGGCGTGGACATCTGCCGCAATCCCCACCCGTCGCACAGATAATCCTCCGAACCCGTTCCGCGGAGGCTCGGCTCCTTTTCCCCGTCGATGAACCAGAAGTCGTCGCCTTCGCCCCACCAGCTCGCCGTGAGCTGGCGCACGTTGAGCAGCGTGCCCACATAGTGGCCGCGGCCCTCGATGTCCGCGATCAAATAGTTCTTCCCCATCACCGCGGGGTGTTCCTGCCGGTACATCGCGTGCAGATACGCGGTATCCTTTGGCAACGACGGCAGCTTCCTCCAGTCGATGTACCAGTACAGTGCTCCGACCGGCTTGCGGCCTTCGTTCGTGACGGTGATCTTCACGGATTTCCCAAACGGCATCGGCCAGTAGCAGTTCCGGCCGCGGCCTTCCGAAGTTACGGTGATCGGCAGGGACTGCAGCGGCTGATCGACGCCGTGCCCCATGCCGAAGAAGTCACCGATCGGCACTTCGACGGAGGGCTTCTCTTCGCCGTCCCAATACATGCGTAACACGAGCAGGCGCGAATAGCCGCGCTCTTCGGAGGCAATTGTGTTCCAGATGTGCTCGATGACGCCCGGCCCTTCGAGATGCGCCACGACGATCGTGCCGCCGGGCGCGATGGGGCGGGCATCCCCGTTCCCGTTCTCCCAATTTACATCACACGACGAGGACCGTTTGGACTCCCCCGCCTTCAATTGCGCGAGCCCGTCCAGGGGGTTCCCCGACGGCGTGAAAGAAACACCGCCGGTGACGTGGGCGCAGCCCGCCATCAAAGATCCGGCCAGCATGATAAGCAATGCGTGTCGCATGTCGTTGTCCTTTCTCCCGCGTTCAACCTGCAATGGGCCTCCCTCGCGCATCCCATGGGCGTTCCCAGCTTTGGATCATGTCACGCGCCTTGGGCGAAGGGCGTCCCAGAGTCTAAACTGCGGCCGTTCAGAACAGCAAACCCCTTTCTTCACGGGGAAGAAAGGGGTCAGGAACTCCACGCAGTATGCGGCGCTATTCCAACACGGCGCCGGTGTTCGCACTGGTGACCAGGCGCTGATAACGCTTCAGCCAGCCGGTCAGCTTCCGGTCCGGCGGCGCGGGCAGTTCCTTCGCGCGCGCGGCAATCTCGGCATCGCTCAATTTCACGTTCAGGGTGCGGCCCGGAATATCAATCTCGATGATGTCGCCTGAACGCACCACCGCAATCGGGCCGCCGTCCGCCGCCTCGGGGCTCACGTGGCCGATGCAGGCGCCGCGGGTGCCGCCGGAGAAGCGCCCGTCCGTGATCAGGCTGACCGTCGTGCCCAGGCCGCGGCCCATGACGGCCGAGGTCAGTGACAGCATCTCGCGCATCCCGGGCCCGCCCTTGGGGCCTTCATAGCGGAGCACGATGATGTCCCCCGGCTTCACTTTGCCCAGCAGCACGGCTTTCATGGCCTCTTCCTCGCCGTCGAAGACCACGGCCGGCCCCGTGTGGCGGAGAATCGACGGGTCCACGCCCGCCTCCTTGATCACGGCGCCCTGCGGTGCGAGGTTTCCGAAGAGGATGGCCAGGCCGCCCGTCGGGCTGTAGGGCTTCTCAATCGTCTTGATGACCTCTTTGTCCAGCGATGCCTTGCCTGCGATGTTCTCGCCGATGCTCTGGCCCGTCACCGTGATGCAATCGAGATGCACGACGCCGGGCTTCTTCGAAAGTTCGCCGAGGATCGCGCTGATGCCGCCCGCCCGCAGCACGTCTTCCATGTGCCAGTGCGACGACGGGGAAACCTTGCAGATGTTGGGCACACGGGCGGAAACCTCATTGAGCCGTTCGAGTGGGTACTCGACATCCGCTTCATTCGCGATCGCCAGCGTGTGCAGCACCGTGTTTGTCGAGCCGCCCATGGCCATGTCGAGCGCAAAGGCGTTGTCGATGGACTTCGGATTCACGATATCGCGCGGCTTCAGATCGAGTTCGATGAGCTTCATGAGCTGTTGCGCGGCCTGTTTCACGAGTTCGCGGCGTTCCGGCGTCTGGGCGAGGATCGTGCCGTTGCCCGGGAGCGCCATGCCGAGGGCTTCGCAGAGGCAGTTCATCGAATTCGCGGTGAACATGCCCGAGCAGGAACCGCATCCGGGACAGGCGTTCCGTTCGAGATCCGCCAGTTCCTCGTCGCTCAGCTTGCCTTCCTTGTACGCGCCGACGCCCTCGAAAACCGTGATGAGGTCGGTCGCCTTGCCGTCTTTGACCTTTCCCGCCAGCATCGGGCCGCCGGACACGAAGATCGTGGGGATGTTGCAGCGCATGGCGCCCATCAGCATCCCCGGCACGATCTTGTCACAGTTCGGGATGCAGATCAGCCCGTCGAACGGGTGGGCCTTCACCATCGTCTCCACGCAGTCCGCGATCAATTCGCGCGAGGGGAGGCTGTACTTCATGCCCGCATGCCCCATGGCGATGCCGTCGTCCACGCCAATCGTGTTGAATTCGAAGGGCACGCCGCCCGCATCGATCACCGCCTGTTTCGCCAGGGCGCCGAACTCGTTCAGGTGCACGTGGCCGGGGATAATCTCGACAAAGCTGTTGCAGATGCCGATGAACGGCTTGTCGAAATCCTTCGCCTCCTTGATCTTGCCCGTCGCCCACAACAGCGAACGGTGCGGGGCGCGCTCAAAGCCCTTCTTGAAAACGTCACTGCGCATCAGCCATCTCCTTATGGAATGGGCATTCTGGAACGCCCGAGGTGACAGGTCCTCATGAGAATCACAGGCTTGAAGTATACCCCACGGAAAGCGCCTGATTAAACATGCGCCCCGACGGAAGCGACGTCCCCGCGCGGCGCGGCGAGGCTCTCGGGGCAGGGTCAGCGCGGCCGGGGCCGGCCGGCTTTCGCGCAGATGGCGTCAAACAGTTCGGAAACGGGTTGCACGCCGTAGTCCTCAAAGTTGCGCGGATTCTTCCAGAACTCTTCGAGCCGCCCGCGATGTTCCCGCTCATAGGAGAGGATCTTGATCATCATCTGGGCTTTGTCCAGCCCGCGCAGGAGGCGTCCCTCGGGTGTCTTCGCCTCGGAGAATTCCCGATGCAGTTCGCCGTATCGTTCGGGGAAATCGCGAAACAGGTCTTCGATGATCGCCTGTTCCGCCTGGCTCTTGGCTTCGCTCATGTACGCATCGGCGTAGGGCATGGGGATGTCCATCAGCCGCGCTTCGGAGAGGTCATGAATAAGCGCCATCGCGAGCGTCTTCTCGCGATCGAAGAGTTCCGGATACTCGTCGAGCAGCAGCAAGGCCAGCAGCGAAACGAAATGGGAGTGCGCGGACACGCTCTCCGGTTCGGGGACACCGCGCAACAGATACCCCGCCCGCGGAACGCGATCCAGCGGATGGATATTCTCGAACAACCCGATGACCCGCTCGGCAAACCCTTCCATAAGCCCTTCCTGTGCGCTCTGCGCGCGCTCAAGCATCCAAGGTTGGATACAAGGCTTGTTCAACCATTTCCGAGAGGCGGGGCGCCGTCCGCCGCGCGTCCGGCGCGGCAACCGGGCCTTCAAATCCGAACTCCACCGCCGCATCGGGCTCGAACAAGGTGCCTTGTTCCGCGACGTCGGGATACGGAGTCACCGCGGGCGCGTCCGTATTCAGGCTCACGATGGTTCCGTGACGCTGCGCCAGCCCTTCGAGCGTTCTGGCGTTCCGTTGAAACTCGTCGCCGACACGGTTCAACGCCACTTCCGTGGCCATGCTTGTCTGCCGCATCATGTGCAGCGCGGACTCGAGCCGCGCAATGCGCTGTTCCATCTCGCCGGCCTGGATGCTGGCGCGCGCGGCCTCCTGCGCGGCGGCTTGCCGGAGCGCGTCGACCTCCGCCGACTGAATCGCCACTTGCCGCCGGGCCTTTTCCAGTTCCGGCTCAACCACGCCGAGCCGGCCCCGCGCGGCATCCAACTGCACGTTCAGCCGCCCCTGCTCGGACTTGGCTTCCTCCAGCAGCGCATTGGCGTGATCGCGTTCCGCCGCCGCCTGGATCAAAGCCGCCGTGAATCGCTCCCGATCGCGGCCCAATTGTATTTCGAACGCATTGGCGAGGCTCTGCGCCTCGGCCAGCGCCGCTTGCAGCGCGTACGATTCCGCTGCCGACGGATCGGGGGCTTCATCAAGGGGGATGGCCACCCGGCGTTCAGCAAACGCTTTCTTGTAGGCGTCCAGGCGCGTCAACACCGCCTCCATCTCCTCCCGGAGCCGCAACACTTCGCTGCGCGCCGCATCGCGCCCGCTCTGCGCCTGTTGCAGCGCTTCGTCGCCAAAGGACTTGCCGGTCAGCAATCCCTGGAGCCGCGCCTGTTCGCCGAGGGCCGAGGCCGCTTCCGCCCGCGCCTCCTCCAGTTGCTTCCGCAGGCTCTCCAGTTCTTCACGGCGGGCGGCAACCACCTGGCCGACACTGTCCGCCAGTTTGCGCTCCAGTTCGAAGCGTTCCCAACGCAGGGTTTCCACTTCTGCGTGGAGCCCGGCGATTTCTTCCCGCATCGCCTCCGCCTCCTCGCCCGCCGCGGCCGGCAACAGCCGCATCTCCACCACACGCCCCCGCGACAACAACGCCTTGAAGGCGGGCGTAAAAACATCGAGCCGCTCTGGAAGCACCGAAGTGGCCAGCACGACCACGTGCCGATTCGAGAGGAACAACTGCACCACGTGTTCGAGCACGGGTGCGTTTTCCCGGAATTCCTCGAGTTCATCCACGAGCAGGATGGCGGGACGGCCCTGACGGATGGGGCTGGGATCGCGAATCAGGTCGCGCACTTTCTCGGGAAACTCCCGCGAGAGGACGAAGCCCAAACCCGCTTTCACGGCGCTCGCGCGCACGTGATGCACGATGGACCACAAGAGATGGGTCTTGCCGCAGCCTTCCATGCCCAGCAATACGACGGGACAGTCGCCCTGATATTGCAGCGTGGCAACGGCCTGGCAGACTTCGAGCGCCGCCCGGTTGCCGTCGCTCACCTGAAACGTCTCGAACGTCGCGTCCTTCATCCCGATCCCCGGTGTTTTGGAGGTTCAAAAAGGATTCTAGCCTCACGTTCGAGGTCAGTCAAACCGCGTCAGGCTGCCCCCGGTGCGGAGGGCGCCTTCTCTGAGGGCAGGTTCTCCGAGAGCAGACGAATCACATTCTCCCCCATGATCTTCGCAATGTCCGGCTCCGACAGGCCTGCCTGCAAGAGCCCCTGCGTCAATAACGCCATTCCGCTCACATCAAAGGGAGAAACCGTCGCTCCGTCGAAGTCCGAACCCAGGCCCACATGATCCGGCCCGGCGATCTTCACGGCATGCAGAATGGCGCGGATGATGCTGTCCACGTCCTTGCCGCACGTCGCCTTGCTCCAAAAACCAATCCCAACCAGGCCGCCGTTCTTCACCACCGCCCGGATCTGCTCGTCGCTCAGGTTGCGCGTGTTGTCGCACGTGGCGCGCACGCCGCCGTGCGAAACGACGAGGGGACGTGCGGCGAACGCAATCACGTCATCCACCAGCTTCGGCGAAGCGTGGGCCAAATCCACAACGATCTTCAGCTCCTCCATCCGGCGGATTGCCTGTTTGCCGAATTCCGTCAGCCCCCCTTTTTCACTTCCCTGGGCCGAACCGCCCAAATCCGTGTCGAAGAAGTGCGTGGGACTCATCATGCGATAACCGGCATTGAAAAAGACCCGCAGGTTCTCGAGATCGCCTTCGAGACAGTGCAAGCCCTCCATGCTGAGCAGCCCTGCGGTAAGCTTGTGATTCTGCTTCCGTCGCTCCAGGTAGCGCTGCAAATCTTCCTGGCTCCGAATCAGGCTCAGCACGCCGCCCGAGTCGCGCACCGCTTTGTCCATCCGGCCCGCCGTATAGAGCGCCCGTTCACGCGGACTGAACCACGTCGCCGCAGGCCAGCCCTGAAAGAAGACCAGCGGCGCCAGGACATCGCCCCAGCCATGGGTCGAAGAGAAGTTGCTGTCCGCGGGCATTCGCGTCACTGCGGAAAACACCTGAAGCGCCACATTGCCCTCGATGAGCCGGGGTACATCGACCAGGCCGCGGGTATCGCGTTTGAGAATGTCCCGGCACCACAGCAGCGCGTCGCAATGCATGTCGGCAACCAGCAGCCGCTGATGCAGCGCCTGCGCCGCCGGGTTCACCGCATAGGGGCCATGGGACCGGGCACGGTTGATCGTGCTCATCATCATGCCCGGCATCAGGGTGTATCCCCAGAGCACGAACAGGACGAAAAGGACAAGAACCGCGAAAACTGCACGGCGTAACCAGACCCGCCAACGCACATTAACCGCCATTGGAATATGATCCTCTCTCTGCCTCGGCGCTTTCCCGGCTCACCTTCTCCCCGCCGCGTCTTCCCCGCCTAACGCCCGTGCGCGCCGACTCCCGGGCATATGTTATATTATTCGCCTCCCCAAAGAGAAGCCAGAAAGAGAAGTATGAAAGGACACGCTGATGGCTGAGAATTGGATGCTGATCAAACCGCGATTCGCGCCGCCCCTGGACGAAGGGTACCGCCCGGCGGTGCTGGCCAATCGTGAATTCCTTCGCCGGGTCGATGCATCGGGCGCCGCCGTCCCGCTGGTTCTGTCGCTGGAACGGAACAACGGCGCGGTTTCCCGTTACGAGACGCGCGTATTCGCGGAAGCGCATCCGGGCGCGGCGGCGAACCTGGCCTACGCCGAGCGGCTCGTCAAATTCCTCTTGTGGCAGCGCGGCGCATGGCGCGTGCACGTGGGCGGACCGGCGTCCATCGCGAACTATCTGGCCGCATGTTACCGGGACGGCGGACTGCGGTCCTTCGATTTTCACTTCATGGGCCGGGACGTCTACGAACAGGCGTTCACGATTGCCTCCTGCCTCCCGGAACAGGCGCCCGCCGAGAAGGAATCGACGCAGCCGCTGGGCCGGCATCTGGAAGGCTGCCGCATCGGTTTCGATCTCGGCGCCTCGGACCGGAAAGTCTCCGCCGTGATCGACGGCGAAGCCGTCTACAGTGAGGAAGTCGTATGGGAGCCGAAGAAGCACAGCGACCCCGCCTATCACTACGGCGAAGTGCTCGCGGCGATCAAGACGGCCGCCTCCAAGATGCCGCGTGTGGACGCCATCGGCGGCAGTTCCGCCGGCGTATACATCGACAACCGCGCGATGGTTGCCTCCCTTTTCCGCGGCATTCCGAAGGATCGCTTCGGCGAAGTCCGGGAAATGTTCAACCGGATCGGCAAGGAACTGGGCGTCCCGCTTGTCGTGGTAAATGACGGCGAAGTCACCGCCCTGGCGGGTTCGATGTCTCTTGAGGACAACGGCGTGCTGGGCGTCGCCCTCGGCTCCAGCGAAGCTGGCGGTTATGTCACGCCCGACGGCAACATCACCGACTGGCTCAATGAGCTGGCCTTCTGCCCGGTGGATTACAGCCCGGACGCGCCCATCGAGGAGTGGTCGGGCGACCGCGGCGTGGGCGCGAATTACTTCTCACAACAGTGCGTCTTCCGCCTGGCGCCCAAGGCCGGGATTGAGCTCCCGAAAGACGTCACGGACGCGGAACGCCTGAAGTTCGTCCAGGAGAAACTCGAGGCCGGGCATGAGGGCGCCATCAACATCTGGCGCAGCATCGGCCGCTACATGGGCTACACAATCCCGCACTACGCGGATTTTTACCGGCTCAAGCATGTCCTTATCCTCGGGCGCTGCACGTCGGGAAGCGGCGGCACGCTCATCCTGGACGGCGCGAACGAAGTGCTGCGCGAGGAGTTCCCGGAGATCGCCGATCAT
>CAILVY010000371.1 GCA_903837785.1 Candidatus Hydrogenedentota bacterium | reverse complement strand
TCGGCCGCCTCGCGCACGGCCTTGGCAAAGACTTCGTTGCCCGCGGTGCGCTCGACTATTTCGAGGGCCTGCAGGATGGCGACGCCGCTGCGCGTCAGCGTGCTCAGCGTCCGCGTGACGCGGCTGATGGAGACTTTGCGCATCAGGCTGCCAAACACGGGCAGGCGCAGTTTCAAGGCGTCGAGGTTATAACGCCCCGTTCGCGTCGCTCCGTATAAGCGCAGGAACGCGACGATGGCCACAATAACGGCGATGATCACGACCCAGGCATACCACGTGCGCAGGAATCCGCTGATGTGAATGAGGATCATCGTCGGTGTCGGAAGCTGCTTCCCGAACTGGCCGAAGATCTTCTCGAATTGCGGCACCACGAAGATGATCAGGCCCGACGCGATCAGAATGATCATGCTGAGGCGACCACCGGGTAAGTCATGGCCGACTTGATCTTGCGTTTCAGTTTCTCGCTGGCTTCCAGGTAATCGGCCAGCTGCAGCAGCACGCCGTCCAAATCGCCGCCCGCTTCGCCCGCGCGGACCATGCTCACGTACAGGTCCGGGAACGCCTTCGGGTGTTTGCGCAGTGCGTCCGAGAAGGTCTCCCCGGACTCCACTTCCTGCCCCACGGCGTCGATCACCGCCCCGAAGTTCGGGTCTTCGGTCTGTTCAGAGAGGATGTCCAGCCCTTGCAGCAACGGCAAACCGGCGCTGACAATCGTTGACAACTGCCGGGTGAAAACCAGCAGGTCTACAGTGCGCACCCGCTTGTTGGTTTTCGGCCCGCCCCCGCCGAAGGAGAACATCCCCTTCTTCTCCTGGAGCTTGTCAACCATTAAACCCCGGTCCTGAAGCATTTTGCCCGCGGCCTGTTGGTTCTCTGCCGTAACGGTCCCCTTTTGCTTTGACCCGTCCCGGCCGCGCGCCTGGTAGGCATACGTCGGCATACGTTTCTCCTCCGGTTGGCTACTTGGCCTAAGTATAAGCAGTTCGCCTCGCTGTGACAAGTCCAACGTTCGCGAGGCGCCACCTGCCGTTCAACTCTGCCGTACCCCCAGGAATCGCTCCGGGCGCGGGAGGCGAGTCAACGCCGGGGCCAAGCCGCCGCGACGGGGATCGCGTTCTCATGAAGCGGTGTGTCGCTGGGCAAGACTGGATGGCTCGTTTCATTCGCGGCCGGTTCCAGGCCTTGGCTCGCGTTCCCGCGCAGCCCGAAGCTGAGCATACAGAAAGCAAGAACTGTTCCAGACCGGCCAATCCCTGCAAGTGACTGTGCCCCAAGTGGCTGCCGGAAAACGTGCGCCGCACGCCGGAAGCGCGCCCGCCCAATATCTGACACACTGCCGAGAAACTTGTCGCGCCGATCGGCAGGCCGCCGGAACGGCGGTGGCGGCCCATCGGATTTGTGGCCCAGTTTCTGTTTCGCGTGCCTGGCCTTCGTGTACGCCAGCCGGTCAGTACTTGCCTTCGTAGCGGCCGGTGCGCAGGCCGTGCTTCTCGATGAGTTCCTGAGCCTCTTTCAGCTTTTCCGGGGGCACGCCCTCGGTGCGGTGGGCGATGCGGCGTGCCGGCGACCCGGCCCAGATCTCATACGGCCCGACTTTTGTGTCCTCAATGAGCACGCTGTTGACCCCGATGATGGCGCCGTCGCCGATGGTCACTCCGGGATGGATATAGGTTCGGCTGCCGACCAGCACGCCGCTTCCAATGATAATCGGCTTGGTGATGTGCGGCGTGTAGTCCCAATGCTTGTCGGTGCCGTAGATCATGTGGTTCGTATCCCGGATGACGCAGAATTCCGTGATGGCCGTGTCGTTGCCAATCTGGATAAGGTTCTCGGCCTCCAGAACGACGAAGTAACTGCATCCCGAGTGATTGCCAAATACGATCTTGCCCTTCTTGTGGGTGCGCAGAATCACGTGATCACGGAAGCGGCAGTAGTCGCCGACCTCCACATTGCCTTCCACCACAAACTCCGCGCCTTGGAATCGGCAGTCTTTGCCGTGCTTGACCAGCTTCAAACTGTGCCGCCATGAACGGATGCGGCGCCAAATCTTTCTCATCGGTTGTAGTCCTCCTGCGAAGCGCGGCGAACGCGGTTTTCAACAGTGCCAAAAGATGGCGCGAAGTTTAGCACAGGCGCCCGGCGTGTCGCCAAGGGCGGCGCGGTGCAAATGGTCCCGGGCAACAGGGCATCGCCGCGAAGAGGTGTCACAGGTGCTTGAGGAGAACCTCTTCCAGCTTGCGCTTATGGTTCCATTCCTCCTTGATGACCCGGAGGATGTACGAACGGCTGGCCTTGGGCACGTAGTCCTGGAGCTGCGTCAGCAGCACGGCGAGATGTTCCTCGGCGCGGATGGCGGTGCGCAGCGCGTCCGAGTCGCTCAGGTAATGCGCGGATTGTCTGGCCCGTTCCTTCTCTGCAAAAACAGAGATGGACAGCAGGCGATTGATTTCCGCGGAGAGTTCGCCCAGCAACTGATCGTCCTCGGGCGCGCTTCGCTTGGCGGCGTGTTCCGCATAGTGTATGAAACGTTCATGATGCCGCTGTTCCGCCTCGCCCATCTTTGCGGCGAACTTGCGCACCCACGCCGACTCGGCGCCCTCGGCCATGCCCTGATAGAACTGAACCCCCTCCAATTCGAGTTCCGCCAGCCGCCGCAATACCTGCGATGCGGATACAAAGGGCCTGCTAACGTTGCGCCGAAACATGCTTTTCACCTCCCGTTGCTGCCTTTCACGGCGCCCATCATAGCACGATTCCGGCCGTTCGCGCGCCGCTTGCACGTAACGCCGCGTATTTGCTATAGTTATCAGGCTTTTCCCCGTTTATCGGCCCGTGGCCGGAGTGAGTCCGGTGGGCTTCCCCAAAGAAATGAACGATTGGGCGGTATGTGAGCGAACGGACCTTCGTGATGATCAAGCCGGATGCGGTGGGCCGCAGGCTCGTGGGCGAATGCATTCGCCGTTTCGAGCAACGCGGATTCAAGCTGGCCGGCCTGAAACTCCAGGTCCTGACCCGGGAACAGGCAGAGCGGCATTACGGCGAGCATCAGGGCAAGCCGTTCTACGCGCCCCTGCTCGCGTTCATCACATCCGGACCGACGGTGCAGATGATCTGGGAAGGCGCGGATGTTATTGCGCAGGCCCGCAGGATGATCGGCGCCACGAACGCCTTCGAGGCGGAGAACGGCACGATACGCGGTGACTGGGCGCTCAGCAACCGCTACAATTTGGTGCATGCTTCGGACGCTCCTGATACGGCGGAGCGCGAGATTGCGTTATATTTTGACGTTAACGAACTAGTGGACTATTCCATGCCGGATGAGCACTGGCTCCAGTAGGGAGCGAGGGTTCCGGCGCAGGACTTACTGAGAGGAGGGATCGGCGTGGCCGGTGGACGCAAAACACGCAAAGCCAAGATCAACAAGCACAAGCGGAAAAAGAAGCGGAGACTGAACCGCCATAAGAACAAGAAATAGCCGCTTGTTCAGAGTGCTTTAATGTATGACGCTTCCCGGCCCTGCATCCGCAGGGCCGGGATCGGCGCTTTGCCGCAGACAACGTTTATCATTTCCGGAGACTCTCCATGGCCGACGATCAGGCGAAGATATTCATCGACGAGGACTGGAAAGAGAAGGTCCGGCGTGAGAAGGAAGAGGCCAGCAAGAAGGCCGTCGAAACACCCGCCGCCGCGGAAGCGGACGCGCAGGATCTCGGCGAGGGGCAGGGCATGCCCGAACCCACCTTTACCACGCTCATGAGCACGCTGTCGATGCAGGCCATGCTTGCCCTGGGTGTCATCGCTCCCCGCGAGACCGAGCAGGTCATGATCGATCTCGATCAGGCGAAGTTCACGATCGATCTGCTGATCATGCTCCGCGAGAAGACGAAGGGCAACCTCAGCGCCGAGGAAGAAGGCGAACTGGTGGCTTCCCTGGCCGACTTGCAGCGGGTCTATGTTGCGCGCGTTCAGCAGTATCAGGACCATCTCATGCGCAATGCGGGCGTTGACCCGGCCAACCTGCGCCCGGGGCAATAAGCCCTTCCCCCGAAATAGACGCGACCCTTCCCGTGTTTCACTCGCCGAGGTGCAGTTTTTCTGCGATTCATGAAACTTGTGGACCGCAGAAAGGATAGATGAAGTCATGGCAATTCGAGTGAAGTATAGGCTCGTGGCAATCCTCGCGCTGGCGCTCCCTTTCCTGGTGATCGGGCTGAAATTCGGGCTCCAGTGGTCCGGGTGTTCCATGGGAGGCGTAAACATGATCAAGGTCGGCGATCTTGCTCCCGATGTCGCCCTGCATGACACGGGTCTCGAGGCGGTCACCCGGCTGTCGGACCTGCGGGGGAAGAAGAACGTGGTGCTCGCGTTCTATCCCAAGGCCTTCACCCCGCACTGCACCCAACAGATGTGCGGGTACCGCGACGCCATCCAGGCCTTCCGGGATGCGGACACGGAACTCATCAGCGTGAGTCTTGACACGCCGGAGAAGAGTCGCGCGTTCAAAGAGAAGTACAACCTGAATTTCGCTGTGATTGGCGACACGAACCGGGCGATCGTCAATGCCTTCGGGGTGCCCGTGCTCAATCTCCTTTTCGCGCGCATGGCCAAGCGGTCCGTGTTTCTGATTGACAAGGAGGGCGCCGTGCGCTACGTCAATCGGAGCTACAATGTCGGGCGGGATGCGGAAACCCTGCTCGAACACGTCCAGTCGCTCCACCGGGGCGTGCCCACCTCCTGAGACGTGTCTTGCGTCTTTCCGGACCAAAATTGTCACAGGCCGCCGGGAAATGTGCCTTGATTCGGCTTCCTTTCGCTTAAGTCCTTGGGAATCAGCCTGTCGGTGCCTGCCTGGCCCTTGGCGTGCTTCTTGCTCTTACTCAGGCGCAGTACACGCATGGGTCGAGTGATAAGGAGGACAGCGTATGAAAAGGAACGCCGGATTCACCTTGATAGAGCTGATGATCGTCGTGGAGATCATCGCCGTGATCGCAGCTTTGGCTGTGCCCAACTATCTGCGCACACGATTACAGTCCAACGAGGCATCGGCCGTCGGAAACCTGCACGCCGTATTGGACGCACAGATGTCCTTTAACAACGTGCATCTTCGCTACGCCGCCAATTTCGATGAACTGACTTCGCCCAACCCGCCTTTCCTGTCGGGCGAGTGGGGCGGTCCGCGGGCGGGCTATCAGTTCACGTTTGAGAGCGACGGGACCACCTTCGCCGCCCACGCGACGCCGGTGGACTACGGCAACACGGGATATCATTCCTTCTTCGTGGACCCGTCGGGAGTCATCCGGTATCAGGGCATGGCGGCCGCCTCCGCGGACAGCCCGCCCTTGGGCGGCGCGGGCTGAGCAGCGGAGGAGCGGGTGCGAAGCGATGTCAATGGCCTCGGGATGGGGCGCTCGGGAAGCGGTGGGGATACATTCCCCGGAGCGGGGGCGGCAAGTCCGCTCCCGCGATTCGCTTTGCGGCAGATTCTTCGTTTGACTGCGCCGCCCGCCTTCAGTAGACTGGCATCAGCGTGTTGGGCCTTGAGGAAAGTCTGGGTTGTCCGGCCGGACGCGTACAAACGGAAGTGAGGAAGCAGCGCATGTAAGGCTCGCTCCGCACCCGCGGCAAACGGCCGCGGCGGAGTGTTCCATGCGCCCACAAAACGTCGTCGAAGCCATGCGGTGCCGTGGCGGGAGGAATATATGCGTTTCCGGATAATGGCGCTCGTGTGTCTTGCAGTGGCGGGAGCGGTTGGGGCGTGGGCGCAAGATTCCGCCAGCCCTGCGCCCGAAGCGCCGGCGGCTGCGCCGGAGTCCCCGGCGGCCGCCCCGGACGCGCCGGGCGAACCCAGTCCGAACGGCGAAGACACGCAGGACAAGAGCATCCAGGAAGAGATATCCGTGGACTTGATCGACCTGGACGCGCTTCGCCAGGCCATCGAGGCCCAGGTGAGCCAGCATGTGGTTCGCCTGGCGCTGCAGGACTGCCTCCAGATCGCGCTCAAACAGAATCCCGACATTATCGTGGCACAGCTGGAACCGCAACGGACGGACGGCGACATCAAGGCGGCCAAGGGCGAGTTCGATCCCGCATGGAAGAGCACGTACAACTATGCGCGTTCCTCGATGTCCACGAATCAGCAGTTCAGCTTCTTCGGCCAGGGCATCAACCAGGTGGACCTGTTTCAGACCCAGTTCAACACAACCCTCGCCGGAAAGCTGAAGACCGGCACGCAGTACTCCGTCGCCTTCGACCTGGAGAAGGAAGAAACGACCTACGGGAGTTTCATCGCGGACTTCAGCACGCGCACTACGCTGTCGCTGGCACAGCCCCTGCTGCGCGGCTTCAGTTGGAAGGCCAATACTGTCCGCATCAAAGCGGCAAAGAACATGCGGGGCATCTCCGAGGCGCAACTTCGGCTGCAGGTGATGGGCACGCTGTCCGAGGTCATCAAGGCCTACTGGGATCTGGTGGGGGCGGCCGAGGCGCTCAAGGTGCGCCAGGAATCCCTCGCCAATGCCGAGCGGCTCCTCGAGGTCAATGAGATGCGGCGCAAGATCGGCACGGCCGCGGACCTCGAAGTGCTGCAGGCCAAGGCCGGCGTGGCCACGCGCCAGAGCGATCTGATCGCCGCGCGCTCGCAAGTCGCGGTGGCCGGAGACATGCTCAAGAAACTCCTGGACCTCCGCGACGAGGGGCTCTTCTCGAAGGCGCAGATTGTCCCCGTGGATCGGCCCAGCGTCGAAGACAAGACGCTGATGAATCCGCAGGACTTCGAGAAGCGCCTGGACGAAGGCGTCAAGCAGGCGCTCGAGAACCGCCCGGAACTCCATATCTCCGACCTGCAAATTGCCAATGCGAAGCTCGATGAATTCCGCGCCAAACAGGACATGCTCCCCGACGTCAGCATCACCGGCAGCTACATGACGGGCGGCCGGAACCATTTCGTTGAGCGCGCGCTCTATGGCATGCGCGGCACGCAGGACTACGCCTACACGTGGGGCGCCATGGCCACGGTCCCCATCGGCAACCGCGCCGCGCGCGGTGCCCACCTCCGCGCCAAGGTCACCCGCCGCGAAGCCGAGGAAAAGCAGAAGCAGGCCGAGCAATCCGTGATGATGGCGGTTCATGTGGCGATGAACAATGTCATGACGAACCAAATCCTCGTGGAGAGCAACCGGCAGGCGGTCCGGCTCCAGCAGGCAAACGTTGTCGCCCAGGAGAAGCGCCTGCGCCTCGGCGTGACGTCGAGTTGGCAGACCCTGCGCGTCCAGGAGGAACTCACTTCCGCGCAGACGTTCCTGGTTCAGGCGGAGATCGCTTACGAGAAAGCCCAGATTGATCTGCAACTCGCCGAGGGCACACTCCTCAAGGCGCTCAACATCGACGTGGAAACGCCGGAGCGCGCCAAACCCGTCAATTACTTCTACAGCATCGCCCCCAAGAAACCGTGGTGAGCAGGACGCATCTCGCGCGTCCGTCTTCACCAGTTTCTTCCCGTTACCGCTGTCTTCATGTCTTCCCATCCAGCGCATTGTTTGCCGGATCGCTCGAAATAGGGGAGATGCCGGGCGTGTTTGCCTAATGTGCGTTGGCCAGCTGCTCAATGTGCAGGTGCAGCGTTCGGCAGTGCGGTTCGATGCGAGAGGATGACATGTCCATTGCGCTGTTGAAGCGCTGTGTCCGAGCGAAGTCTTCCGTGGCAAGAGCGGATCCGGAAGGGCACGGGTTTCTCTTGTATCGGCCGAGGGGCGATTTTGCGTTTCGGGGTTTTCGGAAGTGCCGCGGGGGCGTGAATTCCGAAGGGCATGGCGTCCTGGCCGGACGAGGGTTCAACCATTCCTTAAACTTCTACCCGCCCGGGCCCGGCACAGGGGTCGTTTGTGCGCGCGGCCCGGCGAAATGTGATGGAGAGCAACCATGGCAACTCGACTTAGTGTACTTGACCCGGCGCTTGCGGAAGGGAAGGCGAAAGACCTGTTGGACTCGGTACGGAAGTCCATGGGCATGACGTCGAACATGACGAAGATCATGGCGCAAGCGCCGGCGGTTCTGGAAGCGTACCTGGCGTTCAACGGCGCGCTCTCGAAGGGCGTGCTCGATCCCAAACTTCGGTCCCGGGTGGCATTGGCGGTCTCAGAGCTGAATCATTGCGGCTACTGTGTATCGGCGCACACCGCCCTGGGCAAGAAGGAGGGCCTGACGGACGATCAGATCCTGGCGGCGCGGGCGGGCCGCGGCACGGACGCCCAGACCGCGGCGGTGCTGCGGCTGGTCCGCAGCATCGTTGAACACCGCGGAGACGTGCACGACGAGGACCTGGTGGCGATTCGCGCCACGGGGTTGGGCGACCGCGAAATCGCGGAGATCGTGGGCCACGTCGCGCTGAGCATTTTCACCAACTACTTCAATCGCCTTGCCGGCACCGAGATCGATTTTCCGAAAGTCGAGATTGGCGTGCTCGGAAAGGCCGCGTAAGGCGCGGCAATTCCTGCCTGGGGGCGCGTCCGCGCGCTCCAGGACGGGGGCTATTGACCAGGTTCTTTTGGAGGGGCGGGGGCTTCGAGGAGGGCGTGAAGCGCCTTGACGTGGTCCTGAAAGGCGCTTCGGCCTTTGTCGGTGGGGAGGACGAAGGTTCGCGGCTTTCGGGCAACGAAGGCCTTTTCCAGGAGGATGTATCCGGCTTCTTCCAGTTTGGCGAGGTGGGCGCCGAGGTTTCCGTCCGTGGTTCCCAGCAGTTCCTTCAGGTAGGTGAAATCCACGCGGTCGCCGGGCCGCAAGGCTGCCAGGGCGGACATGATACGGAGGCGGATGGGTTGATGGATGATGTTATCGAGTTCAGGCATGGCAGGACTGGTCCTGGGCGATGAGCCTGCGGGCCCGGCGGCACTGGACCCGCATGTAGGCGCCGCTTCCGATGAAGGCGCCGCCGCAGACGAATGCCAGCCAGAGATAGAAGAGGGCGGGGAAGGCGGAGTAGCCGAGGCAGATCAGGGCGGTGATTGTGACGCCGAACCAGGCGAGGTACTTGTTTTCGAGCCAAAGGCCCATGACGACATAGGCGAACATCGGGATAATCGTGGCGAGTGCCGTGATGGCCTTGGAGCCTTCCACGCCCATCAACGGCTCCAGCTTCAGATAGGGCCAGAGCACGGCGATGCCCACGTACGTATAGGCATACAGCGCCCCCCAGAAGATTCCGATGCGCCTGCCCGCCGGATTCTGAATGGGGGAGCGCCGGCAGATGAGTATCGTCAGGAGGATGCCGATGATTCCCAGGAGATCCCAGACGGGCCCCAGCCAGACGAGTTGGCATATGGACGGGTGGGTGAGCGCGTAACTGGCCAGGGAGCCCAGAAACCAGACGATTCCCCAGACGAGGAGGATGAGGTCGACCCCGCTGTACGCGGCGACGGTGCGCGTGGCCTCGGCAACGGTGTCCACGTCTTTGAGAGCATCCCGTGCGTCCTCTTGTGAGACGTTCATGTTCAGGCTCCTTTCTTTGGTTTAGAGTTCTCTGTTCCGCAGAGCACTCTACCATGATTCGAGCCCCGTGTCAAGTCCCGCGATTCCACTGGGTCTTCCCCAGGATCCGGAGGCAACTTCTCTTGCGCGCCCGCGCCGCCGCTCGAAACGGCGTCCGGCTCCAGAACGCCCAACTCACTCTGAATTGAATGGCCACGTCAGCCGCCCGCAGGAAGCAAAGCAGAACCAAGTCCCCAGCAAACAGTCCCTTTCGATTCTCCGGGTATGTGGCGGGACAGGGTCCACGGCGGACCGCGAACCGCTATGGATTAATTACCGGAAGAAGGCAGAGACTGTCTGAAGCCTGGCAGACTTAGAGGGATTCGGCGGTGCTTAGAGCGGATTTGAGAGGCTCCCCGCATTTACCGCATTTCTAACCTCTCACACGGAGAAATCGATCTCATGTACTTCGCGGAGCACGTACCTTGTCGCTTCGCCCTCTTGTCCAGTGCTTTCTTTGCCCTGTACCTCTATGGAAAAGAATCTCGAAATGATCACGGATACGATGAGGACCTCATCGCCGCCGTTCCCGTCCAAATCGGGCATCACGAAGAAGGCGGGATCGTGCATGTATGCGCCAATCCCGGTGTCTCTTATCGTGTTGAAGATAATGCCTCCATTGGGCGTGACCATGCCATCCAACAAATCCAAGATGGTTTCAACCGGCATTTGCAGCCACTCATTCCGGGATTGTTGGAAGAAGAACAGCAGCTCCTCGCCACGGTCTGGATCCAGGGCAAAGACAGCCGCACCCTTTACGTCCGGGTATCGCAGATACACAGGGTGTATCGTGTCGATCCGCAAATGGGGGGATTGCACATTCTTCCCCAGCGCCCGCCCTATCTCTTCCTTTGTATCTCTTGGCAGGCTGCATTTCTGTCGAGATCTCTGAATAGGGCAGCGGTCGCCGGGAAAGGCCAGTGCCTGAACACGGTTGTAGTCGGGCTTTGCATGGAGCAAAGGGGATTCACGAAGTCCCGTGCCCAAAATGCCAATCAAACCCATGGTGTCTCCGCGGCCAAAAAGGAGGCAGACGCCCGAAAGCTCTGATATCCCAGAGTTCAGTGACCCTGGAATAACAACCGTGTATCGGTCGCCGAGTCGTTCGTTTGTTGACGCCAGAAGAAGCCGCTGAGTCTCTGGTTTCAGCCAAGGGTTCTCGCCGGATGTCCTCTGACCCAGTACTCCGTTCGAAACCAGGAACGTGTCAAGTGCTGCGTAGTCAGGGAATTGGGGAGGGAATCTTTGTTCAAGCTCCACAAACACACGATCATCATGCTGAAACACAAACCGGACATTGTCCAGTAATCCGGCATTTGTTTTGCCTGCGCCACCCACCACAACCCCCTCGTGCAGACAAGAGCAACCGAACAGGTGCATTGATGTGGTCACTGTGATGATTATTGCCGCCGTGAGCCCAAGGCTGTGAGTCTCAAGTTTGTTTCTCAATCTTTGAAGCAAGCCTCCTTGTGGCCTTTCCGACCGTTTCCATTGCGGTCGATGGGAATCGAGACCGAAACGAAGTCCGACAACCGACCTCAAGCGTTCAACCCACAAAGTCTTGTGCGCCGGGTGATGTTCTTTGCCATACGCCATCACTTCAATTTCCTCTCCGGAGAAAGCGCTGCCGTCATATGTTTACGATAGAATTCTGCGTAGGGCGATTTGTAGGTGATGATGGAAATATCGCTCATCGCGACTTTTCTTGGAGTCTTCCACCATTTGCCATTCGTATCAAATCCAAAGAATGAGAGGGATTTGCTGGATACGCGCAGAGGCTTTCCTATATAGAAAATCTCATTATCCTTCTCGGAGAATTCGATCGTTATATACTCGGGCCGCTTCGCCAGCCATCGTAACAACGCTGCAGTACTCTGCATATCCGCCAACGGTTCACCTGAAACAAGTGCCCTCATATCATCATTTCGCATCACTTTCTGAACAAACTTCGAGAACGGTCTCACTTTGTCGATATGTTGGATCTTCAGAAAGGCTACACCGTCTGGTTGAACGTCAAAGGAGGAAAGGATCTGCACCCATTCGTGAGTGGCTTTCAGGATGATGCCTTGGCGTTCTGGATTGTCCGAGAGGGCAAGGCTCACAGTGCAGTATGTCTTCGCCGCAATAAACTCAGTAATGCGTTCCCAAACGAGGGCTCTTTTGTCCTCAGCCATTTTTCTTGAATCTCCCTCTCCTATCACTTTTACTGGGTCTCAAGGACCAGGAGTTCCAGCACATCTATCTTCTTCTCATTTGCGCAATTCCCACAGAGATTCTCGGTAAACAGGGACGCTACCCTATTTTTCAGGTCATCGTTCCACGTCTTCTTCGATGGTCCGCCCGCCTGGAACGGACCTAAGCTCACGGCGATTCCGCCCCTCCGTCGCATGACATAATTCGGAAGGCCCGGCACCACGGCGAGAACGGTCCTCACCATCCCTTTAGTCTCCGCTTACCTGCTCTCCAAGTCAAGAATCCGGGTGGCGTCCCCTAATTTTACCAGCGCATAGGTGCCTCACGCGGAGGCACAGAGGGCGCAGCGGGGGAGCAGAAACCTCACGACGGAGGGTGCGGAGAGCACGGAGGGGGAAAGGAGGTTTCACTGCGTTCCGCGCTCTTCAAGAACTGAGATTCGATACGTGGAAGTGCACCCGGTCTTGCCATCGCGGCGCCGGATGTGTATAAGTAGGGGCTCTGGGAACGCCTTTGGAAACACAACCTAACGAGAGAGCACGCCATGTATCCCACGTTGAAAGACCAGCAGATAGAGAGTTCATTCAAGAATGCCCAGGAAGTCTACGCCCAGTATGGGGTGGACGTGGCGGCGGCGCTGGACCGGCTGGCGAAGATCCCGGTATCGCTCCATTGCTGGCAAGGCGATGACGTGGGAGGGTATGAGAATATTGCGTCGTCCGATGGGGGTGGCATCCAGGCGACGGGGAATTACCCGGGCAAAGCGCGAACGGCGGATGAGCTGCGTCAGGATGCGGAAAAGGCCCTGAGCCTGATTCCGGGAAAACACCGCTTCAACCTGCATGCCATGTACGCGGAGACGGGCGGCAAGAAGGTGGAGCGGGACGAGCTCCAGCCCGAGCATTTCTCGGCGTGGATTGACTGGGCGAAGTCGCTCGGCCTGGGCATGGACTTCAATCCGACGTGTTTCGCGCATCCCATGGCGGACGCCGGGCTGACGCTGTCCAGTTATGACGAGGGGGTGCGCAATTTCTGGGTGCGCCACTGCATTGCGTGCCGCAAGATCGGCGCGGCGATGGGCAAGGCGCTCGGCACACCCACGGTGACGAACATCTGGATCCCCGACGGGATGAAGGACATCCCGGTGGACCGCAAGGCGCCGCGCGCGTTTCTCCGCGAATCGCTGGACGCCGTGCTGGCGGAGCCGATCGACCCGAAGCACCACCTCGACGCGGTGGAGAGCAAGCTGTTCGGCATCGGTTCGGAGAGTTACGTGGTGGGATCGCACGAGTTCTACCTGGCGTACGCGGCGCAACGCAAGGGCACGCTGCTCACGCTCGATGCGGGTCATTTCCATCCCACGGAAGGCATCGCGGACAAGATCTCGTCCATCCTGCTTTTCGTGGACGAGCTGCTGCTGCACGTGAGCCGGGGCGTGCGCTGGGACAGCGACCACGTGGTTATTTTGTCGGACGAGTTGCGCGCAACGGCCGAAGAAATCGTTCGGCACGACGCCATCAACCGCGTGCACATCGGCCTCGACTTCTTTGATGCGAGCATCAACCGCATCGCGGCGTGGGTGACCGGCACGCGCGCGATGATCAAGGCGCTGCTGATCGCGCTCGTCGAGCCGACGGACCTGCTGCGCGCGGCGGAACGCGGGGGCGACTTTACGTCGCGGCTGGCGCTGCTGGAAGAGATTAAGACGCTTCCGTTTGGCGCGGTTTGGGATTATTACTGCCTGAAGCAGGGCACGCCCGCGGGGACGGCCTGGATCAATGCGGTGAAGCAGTACGAGCAGGACGTGCTCTCGAAGCGCTAGGCGTCCGGGACCGAGAACAGGAACTGAACGCGGATTGAACGGATGCTCGCGGATAAAGAGCAGCGGGCATCCGTGTCTGTAATCGAGGTCGGAATTGGGGAGTGAAACTATGCGGTCCATGGCGCCGAGGGTCTTTGTCGCGCTGCTGATACTTTTTTCGGCGATCGGCGTGTATCTGGAGTTGGGGCGCCAGGACGTCGTCACGGACAATGAGGGCCAACGGGCGGCGCCGCCGGCGGAGATGCTGCGCTCGGGGAATTACATCACGCCGACGCTCAACGGGAAGGTCTATCTGGCCAAGCCTCCGCTGCACTACTGGATCATTGCCGGGCTGTATTGGGCGAGCGGGACGATCAACGAATGGACCGCACGCATTCCGACCGCAACGTGCGGGGCGCTTCTCGTCCTGTGCGTATACTTCGTTTTCCGGCGGAAGGCGGGGGAAGGGCCGGCGCGGTGGGCGGCCATTGCAATGCTGACCTCGCCCTATTTCCTGGAGCGCGCGCGGAGCACGGAACTGGATGTGCCGCTGGTCTTGGCAACGTTTCTGACCGTGGTGGCGTCGTACTGGGCCTGGACGGAAGATCGTCCTTCGCGGCGGGCGCTTTTCGCCGTGCTGAGTGGCGTGGCGTTGGCGGCGGCCACGCTCTTCAAGGGACCTGTGCCGTACTTGTTCCTTGGGGCGAGCCTCCTGGCGTTCTGTGCGGTGGAAGGGAGCCATCCGGCCGCGGCGTTGCGGACAGGGATCCGATGGACGATCATCGCGTTTGCCGTGGGCTGGGCGCAGTATCTCATCTCCTGGGGGACGGGACACAGCCTTCGCTTTCCGGCGTCGCTTGTGCTGCTCGGGCTGGCCTGGCTGGCGGTGGCGCTCAAGCACGGGGGCCCGGCCCTGCGCCGGGCATTGCCGCTGTGCCTCCTGAGCCTTGCGGTGGGGATTGCCCTGTGTGCGCCGTGGGCGTTCGCGGTGCTGCAGCAGAACGGCTGGGCGTTTGTGGAGCGGCTGCTGCACAGCGAGGTGATCGACCGGACACACACCTCGACGGCCATCAACAGCGGGTCGCCGTTCTATTATCTGTTGATGTTGCCCCTGATGGTCTTTCCCTGGGGGCTGCTGCTGCCGCTGCACGCGTCAAGGGAATTCTGGCAGGAAGCCGATGCTCCCTATCGATTCTCCGTGGCCGCCGGGTGGTTGAGCATCGCGGTGTTTTCGCAGATCATGGGGAAGGAATATGAGTACATCCTTCCCATCGTGCCGGTGCTGCTGCTGGCCACGGGATGCCAGGTGTCGAAGTTCGTGGATGGCGGCCTGACGGGCTGGATGGAGCAGTGGGCGCGCTGGTGCAGCCGTGTGCTTCTGCCGCTGTTGCCCGCCGCCACGCTGGGCCTGTTTGTCTACGACGCCGTGGCGATGCATTCCCTTGCACTCACGCTGGAAATGGGCCTGTTGGCGGCGGCCGCGGCGCTTGCGGTGCTGTGGGGCAGACAGCGCGCCGAATTCCCGCCCATGTTGCGCATCGCGATCTGCACGCTGCTCGTTGTGCTTGCCGTGCTGCTGCCGACGCGCACGTTTCGTTATGTGGGGGATCGTTCGCCGAAGCAGGTGGCCCTGCTCTGCCGGGATCTGATGGCGGCGGGTTATACAGTTGAGGCTGCGCGGGTAAGCCCCGCCTTTGCGTTCTATGCGGCGCATCCGATACCCGACATCCTCGAGATTCTTTCCGGCCAGTCCAAAGAGCAGTGGGAACGCTTTGCCACCCCGCTCTACGGGACCACGTTCACGTTGAGCAACGAGGAGATGGGGCAGGCGATTGCCGCGGTCCGGACAAAGATGCTGCAACCGGCCCCGTACTTCTTTCTCGCGCAGGCGTCGCACGTGCTCGCTTTCGCGGACCTCGAGTCGCAGGGCGTGCGCGTGGTGGCCGGTCCCGTCACGAACAAGAAACTCCTGCTGCTGGGCAACCGCGACCCGAAGGAACTGCTGAAATAGCCGCGCTCTGTGCGGCCGGGGTCAGTCCAATGGCCTGAAACGCAGCCCACTCTGTTCCAGCCGCGTGACATGCGTTTTCAGGCGCGCCAGGAAGTTTTCGTAATTACGTTGCGCTTGCGGCGTCCAAGCGGCTTCGGCGAGGGCGCAGGCGCGGGGGAAGGCCATGTACTCGAC
>CAILVY010000370.1 GCA_903837785.1 Candidatus Hydrogenedentota bacterium | reverse complement strand
TCCCAAATTGCATTTGGGAACGCACTTACTCTCGAAGCTGTGCTTCGATTCACTCAATCCCCCCTTCCTGAGTTCCTGACTTCCAGATTCTTCACCCCTCCCCCCCTGCCCTCCGAAGCCTTGGCGAAGGGGGGTCCACCTAATCCGCCCCGGGCCCTTTCCCGGATGAACGGCGGGCGTGCCCGCGCAGCGCCGGTCTGCTATGCTGACGCGCGTCCCCCTGGGGCAAGAGCAACCAACCGAGAGGGCAACTCATGCAGGCTTGGATCGTGTGCGCAATGGCGGTCTTCGGCGCGGGCGGCGACTGGCTCGTGGATACCCAGGAACGCCCGGCGTCCCTGGAACTGCGCGCGGAACAGAACGAACTCGTGCTGCGGAACGCGCTCCTCGAGCGGGTCTTCCGGCTGGAACCGAATTTCGCGACCATCCGCTTTACGAACGGCATGACGTCCTCGAGCATCCTCCGCGGCGTGAAGCCGGAGGCGGTCGTGACACTCGACGGCACGCGCTTCGAGGTGGGCGGGCTCAAGGGCCAGCCGGACTACGCGTATCTCGACCCCAAATGGCTCGCCGGGATGACATGCGATCCCAAGGCATTCCGCTTCACGGGCTATGAGGCGGCCGAACCGGTCGCGCTCTTCCCGTGGACGCCGAAGCGGCATGCCCCCGAAGCGCCCTGGCCGCCGAAGGGCGCGGGGCTCGTCGCGCACTTTGCCGCGCCCGCGGACGCGCCGGATCAGTACCGGAACGTCGCCATCGACGTGCATTACGAATGCTATGACAATCTCCCGGCGCTCGTGAAGTGGGTGTCCGTGATCAACCACGGCCCCGGGGAGATTGTCGTGACCGGCCTCGAAGTCGAGGTCCTCGCGGTGACGGAATCGGAGAAGGGACGCCTCCACGCCGAGAGCAATTACGCGTTCGCCGGGATGGACACGACCCTCTGGGGGCCGGACGCGGAATACCTCACGCAGGTGGACTACGAGTACAAGTCGCCCGTCCTGCTGACGATCAGGTATCCGCTCGGGCCGGGACAGCACCTGAAACCCGGCGAACGCTTCGACTCGTTCCGCGCGCACGTCCTCGCCTACGACAGCGATGATCGCGAACGCCGCGGACTCGCCCGGCGCCGGCTCTACCGGACCCTCGCCCCCCAGGCCATGGAAAACCCGATCCTCATGCACGTCCGGGAATCCAGCTCGGCCGCCATCCGCCGCGCCGTGGATCAATGCGCCGAAGTCGGCTTCGAAATGGTGATCTGCACCTTCTGGAGCGGATTCGACATCGAGAGCGAAGACCCGGACTACCTCGCCCGCTTCAAAGCCGACGTGGACTACGCGCACGCCAAAGGCGTCGAACTCGGCGGATACACGCTGATGTGCGCCTCGCGCGACGCGGGCGCCGAAAACAACGTGATCTCCCCCGAAACGGGCCAACCCGGAAGCAAGTTCGGCCAGAGCGCCTGTCTCGCCGGCGCGTGGGCGGACGCCTACTTCCAGCGCGTGCTGCATTTCATGGACGCGACCGGACTCGACGTCATCGAAACGGACGGGCCGTTTCACGGCGATGTCTGCGCCTCCACGGCGCACGCCCACCACGCCGGTCTCGAAGATTCACAAGTGGCGCAATGGACCGCGTGCTGCCGCTTCTATCGCGAGTGCCGGAAGCGCGGCGTCTACATCAACACCCCCGACTGGTACTACCTCAACGGCAGCAACAAATGCGCGCTCGGCTACCGCGAAACCAACTGGAGCCTGCCCCGCGAGCGACAGGTCGTCATCGGCCGCCAGAACATCTACGACGGCACCTTCGAAAAGACGCCGAGCATGGGCTGGATGTTCGTGCCGCTCGTCGAATATCACGGAGGCGGCCCGGCAGCCACCCTCGAACCGCTCCGCGACCATCTCAGGGAATACGAATGGCATCTCGCCCAGAACTTCGGCAGCGGCGTCCAGGCCTGCTACCGGGGCCCGCGCCTCTACGACACGGACGAAACAAAGGCCGTGGTCAAGCGCTGGGTGGACTTCTACAGACAGCACCGCGCCATCCTCGATTCCGACCTCATCCACGTGCGCCGCGCCGACAATCAGCAGATCGACTGCCTCCTCCATGTGAATCCGCGCCTCCCCGAACGCGGCCTGGCCATGATCTACAACTCCGCGTCCGAGGCCCGGTCCGCGACGCTGGCGCTGCCGCTCTATTACACCGGATGCACGGACACCGCAACGCTGCGCGAAAAAGACGGCCCGGCCAGGACCGTGGCCCTCGACCGCAACGGCACGGCCAGCCTCGACGTCTCCCTGCCGCCCGGCAGCCTCACCTGGTACCTTATCGGGCAGGGGTGATCCGCGCAGACAACAGGAGGTCCCTGCGCACCCACCGGGCTCCGCTCAGGGCAGCGCCACCGCAACCGCTTCAGGGCTTCGCCCCGGCCTCCGAATACCCCTTGAAAACGTCCGCAATCTTCGCGGCTTCCGTATCCCCGGCATGCACCACAACCCAATAACGCAACGTCAACTTCTCGCCCTTCGGCAGGAGGAGCCGGTCGCCTTCCAGCCAGTACATGGGCGTCGGCGAAAAAAAACCATAGTCCCGCGTGAACCACTTCGAGGGAAACCAGCGGTTCGCCGGATGCTGCAGAAGGGCCAGACCCTCCGTAACCCCTTTGCGCGTGCCATAATAGTCGCACCACGCCGACGCCACCCCAAAAGTCCCCTTCTCGCCTTTCTCGCCTTCCGCGTTCACCAGCGTCCCCCCCGCTACCACGCTGAGTTCGGGCACGACGCGCGCCGAGAACAGGGAGTGGTTCGTCTTCTCGATCGTGATCTCGACGAGCGGCTCCAACGTGATCTCGAAAT
>CAILVY010000369.1 GCA_903837785.1 Candidatus Hydrogenedentota bacterium | reverse complement strand
TCACCGCGTGTGCATCAATCGTCTCCAAGGCCTGCGCTCCAAAGGCGGTGACATGGGGACCGCCCAACACCACGAACGCTTCGGGAAGCGCTTGGCGCAGCAGTTGTGTGGCACGCTGCATCATGAATGCGGCAGAGGTGGTTGCGCTGAGCCCGATGAGGTCCGGGCGAAGATGCGCCGCCTCGCGCGCAAGACGTTCCACCGGCCAGCCCTCAGCGCGCAGGTCCACGATGCGTATATCCGCCGGGAACTTTGAACGGAGCTGGGCCGCAAGATAGAGTAGGCCCAGCGGCGGCGTAGAACTGGGTGTGGAAATCGTACGTCGGCCCACGTTGGCCAGCAACACTTGCGGACGTTTCCTGCAAACGGCCTGCATTCTTTACCCACCCGTTGGAAATGCAGCCCATGGGCAAGAGCCGCGTCGGGCGCACACTTCCCTCTGCCTCACTTCATACACCGGCTCCTCTTCCCACCCGGCGCCGCTCCCATTCGCCCGTCATTCCCAAACACGATTCTTCAGGCGGATGCCTGTTACGGAGCGGCCTGCAGAGCCGGTCAAAAACTCCTCAAGTGATATGCATTATACGGCAAAGTGTCTAAACAGGCAAGACTTTATCTGGCCGGGAGCAGGAAGCAAATGAGTAATTGCGTTGAGACGACGGCGCGACGCCGTGCTCAGTCGTACAGTCCTTTGCCCAGGCGCAGGACGTAGACAGGCAGGAAGCGTGTCAAATACTTGGGCGATGGGTAGTTGCGCACTATCCGATAGACGCGGTTCGGACTCAAATAGAAGTGCCGCCACGCCTCGCGCTGCAAGGCAAAGAAACGATTGTCCGGCACGTCAGAGAGATTCCCGGCGAATCCCGTGTAGCCGCTGTCCTCGTATTGAATCTTCTCCAGCAATTCAGGGCGGAGTTGTTGGATCATGTCGTAGAGTTCGGTGTTCGGATAAGGGATTACAGTGAAGAAGACGGCCGTATGCAGACGCGACCGGCACACCGTCGCAATCGTTTCCTTGATTTCCGCCTCGCTCTCCGTCGGAAAGCCCATCATGGCATAGCCGTGCGCGAAGACGCCTTTTCGCGTGGCGTAGTCCACCGCTTTGAGAAATCGGTCGATGTTAAGGTTCTTGCGGATATACTTCTGGAGACGTGGAGAACCCGTTTCGAGTGCGAAACAGGAGTGATACATCCCGGCGGCAATCAATGCATCAATGCTCTCCTCGGTCAGCGTGTCTGTTCGAAGGGCATTGGGGAACACGATCTTGGTTTTGACGTTTCGCTTCAGCAGCAGGTCGGAAAACTCCAGCACGCGCGTCGCGTCGAAATTGAAGACATCGTCCACGAATTCAATCTCGTTCACGTGCATCGTCCGGACATAGTGCTCCAATTCCTCCGCGACGCGGGCTGCGGTATGCGTGCGAAACGTCTTGCCAAAGATCCGGTGGCAGTAGATGCAGCGGTACGGGCAGCCGCGGCTCGAGAACATTGCCGCATATCTGCCAGGCGGCACATGGGACATGCGTGCCACCCGCCAATATGGGTCCATATTCAGCAAGTCATAGGCGGGAAATGGAAGTTCGTCCAAGTTCTCTATGACGGGCGCCACGCCGTCGTTGACTGCGACCTCGTTGCTGCGGGTCCGCCAAATCAATCCCGGAATTCCATCGAAGTCATCGCCGTTCACGTGGGCGGAGACGATCTGTTCGAAGAGCAACTCGCCCTCGCCCCGGACTACCGCGTGTGCATCAATCGCCTCCAGAGCACGCGGGCCGAAGGCCGTCACATGGGGGCCGCCCAAGACCACGAGGCACTTGGGAAGCGCCTGACGCACGAGACGCACGGCCTCCTGCATCATCAGTGCTGCGGAAGTGGTCGCAGTGAATCCGACAATATCCGCGTCAAAGTCGATAATTTCCCTTGTGAGACGTTCCGCCGGCCAGCCTTCCGCACGGCTGTCGATGAGGTGTATGTCCACCGGTTGTTTGGAACGCAGATAGGCGGCGAGGTAGAGCAAGCCCAGTGGCGGAGTGGCACTGGGCATGGATACAGTCCGCCGCCCCAGATTTGCCAATAAGACCCGCGGGCGTTTTGTGCTGCCTACATGCACGTAGTCCGCCTTCCCGTACGGTGCCGATACCGGCTACAGCAACTTCTTGCGGGCGTCCGATTCTGCCTCACGCTATCGAACGCCCACCAGCCCCGCCCTTCCTCCGGTCGTTCGATGGGCGACCGGAGTCGGCAAGGGCAATCTTCAAGTCATCCGTACTCTCAAAAACAGAATCGAGTGTAAAGTATCCCTGCTGAATTTGCAATCCCCTTGAACTGTCCCGTGTTTTCGAGAGTCTGGTTGTGCTACTTTTGCGCGCGGCAATCGGTCGCGCTCCGGGCGGAGATGCGCATCGGCAAGTCCGCCGCGGGGCCATAGGATGCACGCAATCAGGGGAGGGTACAGCACCATGAACAGAGTCACTCTTTGGCATCGTTTTACCTTTCTCTTGATAGCACTTCATGCTATTCCGGCTGGGTATGGTCTTGCTGCTTCACGGCCTCCACAGGCACTGGGCGCGGAACTGTACCCGACACCCATAAACGAAGCCGAGGCGATTCTCGAGCCGTTCTGGGAGCCGGTGCTCAGCGGGCTGAAGCACTGGAACATTGTCGAGGGCACGCAGCATGGGTTGAAAGTCACGCAGACGTGGGCTTCGGTCGAGTTCTACTGGGCGCGCAAGCCGGAGGCCGGCCCCGCGCTATCGATGACGCGGACATTCAATGTGTCCTGTGCGGGCTATGACCGCCTCTTGCTGGCCGCGGTGCTTCCCGAGGGCAGCACAGTCAAGATCGCGGCGGAGACGGACCTGGGACGGCGCGAGTATGTCTCTTCGCCCGCGCCCAAAGAGATCGTCGAACATGCCCTGGACTTGCAGGGGGCTGGAAGAATCGTGTCGCTGACGTTCGAGATCACCGCCGCTGCAGCGGGTGAGGCGGCGGGGTGGTTCAAGTGGGTCGGCCTCCAGAACACGGCCATGCTTCCGCACTATCTCGCGCGCTGGGACTTTTCGCACAAGACTTGGGAAGGCTTTCTGCAGGATGAAGCGTATGAGCCGAAGTTCGCCCCGCGGCAGGGCATTTTCCTGACGCCGGAGGCCTTGGAGGCGTTGCGGGCAGCGCATCAAGCCAGTCTGAACAAGGAGGGGCGTTCGTCCTATCTCGAGCGCGCGCCGGCGTTGCGGGCGCTCCAGCCGGAACGCGGTATCACGGAATTTGCGTGGAGCGGCGGACGCCGGAACGAACAACATGGCCGGACGCGCGATGAGGCCAGGCCGGAGCTGAACGGCGGGCGCGAGGCGGCAATCGCTGGCCTTGTGATTCGGGACAAGGAACTGCTCCGGGTTGCCGCGCGCTATGCGCTCTCGCTCGCCATGTGCGAGAAATGGGACGACGGTTTCCTCGCGCGGTTTCCGGGCAGTGCCTGGGAACTGCGATCGTTCCGGCGTTCGTATGTGACGGAGGAACTCGCGCAACTTCTCGATCTCGCGGGAGAGATGTTCACGGAATCCGGACGCATCTATCTCATGCGGCGGCTGGCCGAGGAAGGGATTGGCCCGGTCAATTACATCACGTGGCGTTTTGACTATCTCTTTCGCGGCAATCAGATTGGGTTTGTCACGCGGGGGCGGCTCGCCGCGTGCCTCGTGATGGAGCGGGACTGGCCGCACGTCCGTCCGTACACGGACATTGCCTGCCAGAATGTTCAGGAGATGTTTGGCAACGTCATCCTTTCCGACGGTGGCGCGCTGGAACCGCCCTCGTATGTGGGCTCGACGCTCAGCCGCGGTTGCGAGATGCTCGAGCTGTACGCGCGTGCGCGCCACATGGACCCGGGAAAAGTGTTGCCCGAACGGCTTGCGCGAACCGGGGACTATGGCGCGGTTATTGCCTCCACGCTGCCCGAGGCCGATGTGATTCCGTACGGGGATTCGGGGCTCTTGCTGCGCTCGGACACATTGTTGTGTCTCGCGTGCGCGGCGCCGAAGAGCTACTGGACCACGATGTTGCGCAAGAGCATCGAGCGGGAGAAGCGCACGCAATTCAGCAGGGACGAACAGGGCATGCTCGATGCGCTGCCCCGGCGCAATCCGAAGGCGCCCGGATTTGTCTTCCTGCCCGAAGTGGGCCACATGGCGTCGATGCGCTGGATGAAGAACGCCGATGGGAATGCCGTTCCCGTGAAGCTGTTGATACTCGGCAATCGCGCGGGGGAATTCCACGATCACGAACATGAGGACCGGGGGAGTTTCGTACTGGAATTTGCGGGGGAAGCGTTTGCCATGGACCCCGGCGTCTGTGAGTACGACGATCCGCTGCACGCGCTTCTCAAGCAGTGCCAGTATCACAACATGCTTGTGCCGATCGGCTTGAGCGAGCGGCCGAGTCCCGAACAGCCGATCCGTGCGGCGGTGAAGCCGGCGGGAAAGGGCAACCGAAAGTCATTTCATGCCCGGATGGATGTGACGCCCGGCTGGGATGCCTATTTCCGGAAATGGCATCGCTCCTGGGCGTCGCCCGCGCCGGACACGATCATCATCACGGATGACTATGAGCTTGCGAAGGGGAGCGGGGTGGAATGCTGCTGGCAGACGAAGTTGCCGTGCGAGATTGCCGGACACGAAGTCGTCATCCAGGGAAAGCACGGCCGCGCGGTGCTCGAAGTGCCTGCGGGGTGCCTGGCTCGCATCGACACGTTGCCCGGCGTGGACGGAGTGCAACAGCATCGCATCGTCTTCCAGAAATCCGAGACGTCCGGGGTGCTCGCGGTCCGGGTTCGGCTTGCCGCCAACTAGCCTTCGCACGCAGCGACTGTCCAGGGCGGATGCTCCGCGCGGACTACAGGCCGATCTTGAGGCGCATGCGCTGGACGTCGTCGCACCAGTTGCCGACATTCCAGCGGCCGAAGACGCCCATGCCCCCGAGCGGGTCGGGTCCGAAATAGACGGGCACGTGAATCAGCGAGAGGCCGGGATGCGCCTGCGCGGCGTCGAGCGCGGCACGGAGTTCGTCGAGGCTGCGTCCGCCGTGAAAGGCCGCCACGCCTTTCACGGACTGCGCCCACGCCACATAGTCCACTTCAACCGAATCGTTTGTGGCGTACTCCGCGCCGAACTGCGCGTATTGCAGGCCGGTGATGGCGCCCATGCGCCGGTTGTCGAGAAGCACGATGCAGCCTTTCGCCCCGTGCATGACGCCGTCAATGAGGATCTGCGGCTGCATGGTGAACGAGCCGTCCCCGGTCAATGCCACGCCATAGAAGGGCGTTGACGCGAGCGCCGTGGCCAGCAGTGCGGATACGGCGAAGCCCATGTAGCTTGCGCCGGTCTCCGTAAAGGTTTGTCCGGGCCGCTCGTCTTCCACAATCTGAAAACCGTTCGCCTGCACATCGCCGGCGTCGAAGAAACAGACCGCATCCTTTGCGCGCGCCCAATCGGTTACGGCCTTGATGGCGGCGGGCTGTGTGAGCACGGGGCCGCCCCAAACCGGGTCGTGCAGCGCGGGCGCGTTGTAGCGTTCCGCCTTGAAGGCTTCCCACTCCGCGCGCTTGGCCGTGCACGCCTTGAGCCACGCGGAGGGTCCCTGGCGCGCTTTGCGCGGGAACTTCCTCAGCACGGCGTTGAGCCGGTCGAGCGTCAGACTGGCATCGCCCAGCAGGCGGATGCTGCGGTTGTAGTGCATGACGGAATCGAGGTCGGCACTGATGTTGATGACCCGCTTCGCCTTGGGGTATCCGGTGCGCGAGCAGTCGGACTGGCAGACGGCGCGCGTCCCCAGGGCAACCAGCACGTCCGCCTCTTCCATGGCGTAATTGCCGCTGATGGAGCCTTTCGAGCCGCCGACAGTCATATTCCGCGGGTGGCCCGAGGGAATCACGCCGGACACGAGCGGGCTCGTCACAGCGACGGCATCCGACAGTTCGAGGAAAGTGTCCAGTTCCGGGCCGGCGTTTCGCGCGCCGCCGCCCACTTTCACGACGACCCGTTCCGCCGCCAGGAGGGCTTCGGCGGCTTCGGCGTATGCCCCGTCATCCACGGCGAGCCCAAGGCGCGGCGGCGCGCCCGTGGGGAGCGCATCCAGATTGAAATGCTTCAGTTCGGCGGGTTGGGTATTCAAGGGCATCAGCAGATAGAACGGACCCGCACGATGTGGATGATCCACTGTGTTCATCCCGCGTTGAAGGGCCGTGCCGATGGCCTCGGGCGTGTGCAGGCTGTACGCGCTGCCCATGACATTGCAGAGCTGCAGCAGGGTCCCCTGTTGCGGCTTGGGGATCTGCTGCATGTTCGGCCCTTCGTCGTGGGTGGTCTCATCGCCCAGCAGAAACCAGACGCCGAGGCCGTCGCTCGCCGCAACGAGCGAAGCCGCGATGGCCTGCAAGGGCCCCGGGCCGATTGAACACACGACGGCGGCCTTCTCGCCGCTCACCCAACGCAGCGCCGCTGCCGCGTGCGCCGCCTCGCCCTCGTGCCGCAGGTTGTACGTGCGCAGCACTCCGGCGCGTTCGTAGATCCGCAGGACCTCGCCGACTTCCGTCGAGCCGTGTCCCAGGACACAGAGGAATCGCCGCACGTCCTGACGCAGCAAGCCAAGGACAATCAACTCGGACAAGGTCGTGTCGATGAATTTCGGCAAGGCCCCGGAATCCAGCGCCTCCTCGATGCCGCCCGCCTTCGCAATCGCCTTGGCCCGCGCGTCGCGCGCCTTGCTGAGTTTCTCCAGGTTCATCGCCGTGCCCTCCGTGCGGACGAATTTCTCTTCACAGTTCCGAAAATCCAATATAGCACAGCCTTCAACGATTCCTTGCAGCGTTTCTCTACTGCGAGAGGCGAACTGCCACGGCATCCAACGGCTTCTTCGCTTGAATCTCCGCTTCGCCCCAGTGCGCCCAGTCGCACACGAAGTCTCCGGCGGAATCAGTGATCAGCGAGAGCACAATGGGCTTGCCGGCCCAGGGCGAGAGATCGCAGGTGGTCTCGTGCCAGACCCCGGGCTGGACGAGTTGCGATTCGAGAGGTCTTCCGTTCACTTCGACGCGGAAGAGCACGCCGCTGGACTTGCCTCCGTCGCGGATGCCGAGGAAGGCGTGGAATTGGGCCGGCAGCGCCGGAAGCGCCATCGGGAAGTCGGCGATAGTCTGCCCATGATCGGGCGGGTGCACGAAGAGGCCCTGTCTCTCCACCCCTCCCACGAGACCCGCCTGGTTGGCCACGCAGGCATGCATGGGCCGTTCCAGCATGGCGCCGGCATCGTCCAGGAAGGACGGGGTGGCCTGATCGGCTTTCAGGGCCAGGGGCAGCGCCGGGGTTTCGGGGAGATTCTTGAGGAGGTACACAGTTCCGGGCAGAGCGGTCCGCACGTTGATTGCCTCGGCTGTTGGCTCCATCACGATGCATTCCTCGCTCGACAGGAGCATCTTGGCGTCTTTGCGGCCACTCAGCGTGATCGTGCCAATCGTGTTCATGTCGCACTCGATGCGCGGATCATAGCAGCGCGCCCAGTCGTAACTGGGGTTATGCGCCGGGCCCGGATCTATGGACAGTTCGAGCGTGACGTCTTTGCCCGCAAAGGGGCGCATGTCGAGGGCGAGTTCCTTGCGTTCGCTGCCGGCGTTGAGCAACTCGGCATGCGCTTGTTCATCGCCGCACCGCAGGGTTACGCCATACGTGACGCCGTCCGAACGGCCCTCGCCCGTGGCCGCCGCGTCCATGGCGACCTCGCTCACAAAGCGTGCCGCCTGTTTCGGCAGCGTCAGCGCAAAGCGACCATAGGCCACGCCGCCGCCCTCCACTTTATACGGAGGATGGCCGTAAATGACGCTGCCGCCCCCGTAGAACAGGGCGCCGCTCGCTGAATGCAGTTCGCCCTTGACCTCCTTCGCGCCTCCGCGGAAGTAGCGTTCGCCACACACGGCATCGGCCACGCGCCCGCCCAGGCGGAGCGTGCTGTCGCTGCTGGGGACGAAGCGGAAGAAGCGTACCGCTTCCCGCCAGCCAAAGCCGCCCAACGTGAATCCTTTGGGCATGGCCGAGACGTGCTCGATCATTTCATCTTCCGGGTCGCGCCGGAAGACGGGATACCACTGCTCCGGGTCCAGGCCCAGGATCCGGTTCCCGTCGTAGGCGCGCCAGTCCGGGACGCTTCCATCCACCTCGACCTCCGAGACGCCGGTGACCGTGCGGCTGATAATGGGCTGTGCTTCGTCCATATCCTTCAGGCAGTGCTCCGCGGTGCGCCAGACGGTGTGTCCCGCGGCCGTCCTGAACGGAAAGGCCAGATCGGCCGGCCACGTCGTGTAGCGCTCGACATCGGCGTCGACCCGGTACAGCTGCCAGAAGCCGGCTTCCGCCGCGGACTGGATGTCGAATCCCGTGCGCATCCACAACTGCTCCTGCTGCGCCTTGATCGTGGGAATCACGCCGTAGTGCTCATAGGCTTCCTGCCACGCCGCATAGAGCTGCCCGTTCGACGGCGGCGCCATGCCGAGGTAGCCATACAGGGTTGTGAAGGGCCGCAGGAGATAGGAACTGATCGGATGCGCCATATCGAGCATGCCGCGGTCGAAAGTGCCATCGGAATGATTGACGCCCATCACGTGCCGCTGCGCAAAGGCCTCGTGGCGGTAAGTCACCTCGTCGAGCCCTTCTCCGCTCAAGGCCACGCCGGGCAAGGCTTCGCGCAGTCCGCGATGCAGTGCGAGATTGCCTTCGAGCATTGTCATGCCGTCAATCAGGCCATTGTAGTCGTTGTAGATGCACAGCGTCTGATCCAGGTGCAGGGCATCCACGGGGAGTTCCGTGCACAACTTCGTCATGCGCGCGATGAACAAGTCGCGCCACGCTTTGCACGCGGGATTGATGTAGGCGAACTTGATGGCGGGTTCCGCTCGGGTCCAGAGCCACCACTCCTTGTCGTGATCCCCCCAGGGCGATCGCACCTGGAAGGGTTCGAACTGTGCATAGAGCGGGTTCAGCGGATCGCAGCCGAAGTAGTTCACGTGCAGCATGCAGCGAAAGCCGAGTTCGCGCGCCCGTTCGAGAAACGGCCGCAACGTCTCGCGCGGCTGATCGTACGTGGGATAGTCGCGATCGTAGCCCGCCTGGCGCCAGTCGTAGAGGTAAAGCAGCGTCTGCTTCGGATCCAATTGATGGGCCATCGCCGTGAGCAGTTCCTGATCAAGCGGCATGATGACGCAGGCGCGCGTATCGCGCACCCATGCGGGGCGCTGCTCCGCCACGCGCGTGGGCTGGAACGTCTCGATCATCCAATCGCGGTACGGTTTTGCGGCCGCGCACCAGTCGCCTCGATACACGCCGAGCCGCCATCGGACGGATTGCACGGAATCCTTGTCTTCGAACGGCGCGTTGGGCATCGTGATGAAGCCAAGCCGCCAGCCGTCCTCGTTCCGCTCCACTGTCAGCCGCTTGTATCGGCCCTTCGTGTCTTCTGCCCAGACGTAGAAGCCGCTTCCCGCGCCTTCCACGATGAGCATCTGCGCTTCCCACGTCATCGGATAGTCGAAGGTTTGTTTCGAGCCGGGCGTGCTGCGCGTGAGCCGGAGGCCCGAATTTGCGGGAAGGATGATGTTGTGATCGAGCGGAATGCCTTCGATGGACCACTCGACGCCCCACAGGCCCTTCTCCGGCGCATGCGCGTCCTGCGTCAGGACAATCTCGCCCGAAGCCGGATCGGGCCTGTACGTATTGAGGATCTCCGCGCCGTCCAGCCCGGAGAGCTGCGTGAGGCGTTCCCCTTGGGGCTGCGGCTCCGCGGACTGCGCCCAATGATCCCCCGAAACCCGATGAATGCCGCCGCCGGCGGACGCGGCAGGCGGCTTCACGTGCGCCACGCCGTCCGCCGCCGTCAGTCCCGTCAATGCGCCACGCTCGAAACGTGCGGTGAACTTCGGGGTCGACACAGTGCTTTCGGCCACGGCAATGCACACGGGAAGCAGCAGACTCAGCATCACGATGCGCATGGGTCGCATCCTCTCCGGTTGTCGTTTGAGAACGTGCGCAGGATCATATCTTGTCGCGGCGCTTCACGGCGCCGGGAAATCCAATTGCATGACGTGGGAATCGTTCTCCGCGCGGAAGCTGGCCTCGCCGGTGATCCGGAACCCGAACTTTGTGTAGAGGCCGATAGCCCGTTGATTCGACTTCACGACGGTGAGCCCGATGGCCTTTTTCTGGAGCGCGTGCCGCCCCAGCGATAGGAGATGACTTAACAAAACGGCGCCCATGCCGAGGCCGTGATAGGCGTCCAGCAGGCCTATGCCGAGATGGGGCGCCTCCTGCGCGATGTCGCCGAAGAAGAAGTGGGCGAAGACATTTCCGTCCGCGTCGAAGGCGGCCATGCCAAGATCCACGCCGTCCAGCGTGCGCTGAACCACCGCATGCATCGCCGCGAGGGAAGTGTCCTTGTACGGCTCGTAAAAGAAACAGCTTTGTTCTGACAAGGCGCTATAGAAACGGGACAGGGCCTCGGCGTCGCCACTACGCAGGCGCCGAACACTGAAATCCAGGAATCCCGGGGGAAGAGTCATGAATCCCTCCTTTGCTGAATATCATGCGTGTGCTGAATCGTTGCCGCGACAGCGCGCCCACTCTGTCCTTGGATCTCCGCGCGCTTCAAATCGCGGGCATCACGTTGCCGCCGCACACGGGAACATATGCGCCGGTGATATAGCTGGCGAGATCCGAGGCGAGGAACGCGACTGCGTTGGCGATCTCCTGATCCGTGCCGCGGCGCCGAAGCGGGATATTCTTCCGATACCGGGCTTCTTCCTCGGAGCCGGTCTCCCGGACGTTCTCGCTCAGAGTCCAGCCGGGCGCCACTTGATTTACGGTGATTCCATGGGGGCCGACTTCGCGGGCAAGGACGCGGAGCACGCCGTCCATGCCGCGTTTACCCGCGGCGTAGGCGGCCTGATTCGGCCAGCATTGCATGGCGCATTCCGTGTTGATGCCGATGACGCGCCCCCAGCCCTTCTCAATCATCGCGGGCACAAAGGCCTTCGTCATGTGGACATTGTGCAGGACGCTCGATCGGAACTGGCTTTCGAAGTCTTCGGAAGGCTGTTCAAGCACGCTCGTCCAGCGATATTGGATGACCGCGTTGTTGACGATGATGTCCGGATGCCCGAGCTTCTCGGCAATCGTGTCGCGCAAGCGCCGGACAGCGTCCCAGTCCGTGACGTCGGCCTGAATCATGAGCGCACGGACGCCCATCGCTTCGAATTCCGCAACGAGTTCGCTGGCTTTGCCGCGGTTTGTGTGATAGCAGACGGCAACATCCGCGCCAGCCCGGGCGAGCGTGCGTGTCATGACCCGGCCGAGTTGGCCGGTCGCGCCGGTGATTACGGCGATTCTCCCGGACAGGTCGATGGGCAGCATCGTTCATTCTCCTCAGTAGCAGACGGCCTGATGGCCGCCGTCCACGCGCAGCGTGATGCCGTTGATGTAGGCGGCTTCCGGCGAGGCCAGGAAGACACAGGCGTTTCCGATGTCTTCGGGTGTCCCGATACGGGCCACCGGCACCCGCGTTTTAAGGAAGGCCGCGTTCTCCGGTTGTTCCCAGTGAAACGCGGTCATGGGCGTGAGAATCATGCCGGGCGCGACGGCGTTGCACGTGATGCCGTGCGGTCCGAGGGCCGTGGCAAAGCCCGCCATCGTCATGCGCAGTCCCGCCTTGGAGGCGCCATAGTCCACCTGGGCCGGCCCGGTCACATTTTCGGCGAGGGACGTAATAAAGAGGATGCGGCCGCCCTCGCCGCGCTCGATCATGTGCCGCGCCACGCACTGCGTGCAGTGAAAAGCGCCGTTCAGATTGACGTCCAGGGTCCGTTGCCAGACCTCGGGGGTGAGTTGCATCACATCGACAAAAGGGCAAATCCCCGCATTGTTCACGAGCACGTCGATGCGGCCGAAACACGCAAGCACCGCCTCAATCATAGCCTCAACCTCAATACGGCGGGACACGTCGCAACGCAGCCCCACGGATTCCGGCGCGCCCGCGGCCGTCATCGCGCCAGCCGACTGTTCCGCGGCGGATGCATCCAGATCCGCGATGACGACAATATCGCCCTTCCGGGCGAAACAGGCGGCGATTCCGTGTCCGATGCCCCGAGCCGCTCCCGTAACAATAACCACCCGTTTGTCCATGGCGTGTCGTCCCTTCGTTGCGCTGCAACGCCTATTCTACGTATCGAAACGATGATGTCAAACGGCCATTGCGCGGCGCGGGAACATGGGTGCGTCCCGTCTACTCGGTCGGGCTGGGGTTCTCCACCGCGGACTGCGGCGCCTTCGCTTTCGAGCGGACAAAGATTCGCCCGAGATCATCGAAGAGCGAATAGGCCACCGGCGTGGCCAGCAGGGTGAAGAGCAGGGACAGCGACTGGCCGCCGATCACGACGCTGCTGATCGTCTTGTTTGTGGCGGCGCCGGCGCCGTTGGACAGCAGCAACGGAAACATCCCCGCCACAAACGCGACAGTGGTCATGAGGATGGGGCGGAGCCGGTCCAGGTTTGCCGCGACAATCGCGTCGTAACGGGACATGCCCGCCTCGCGCAACTGGTTCGTGTGGTCGATTTGAAGAATGGCGTTCTTGTTGACCACGGCGAAGAGCACGAGTATCCCGAGAATGGAGAAGATGTTCAGGGACTGGTTGAAGAGGTAGAGCGAGAAGAGGGCGAAGGGGAGCGTCATCGGCAGCGCGAGCAGGACGGTGATGGGATGCAGCCAGGACTCGAATTGGGCGGCCATCACGAGATAGGCAAAGAGAAAGGCCATCAGAAACACCGTGAGAAACGCCGCCATCGTGCGCGCCATTTCCTTGGACTTGCCCACCAGCGTCGTGCGGTATTCGGGTCCCATGTTGAGCGACGCGGCGGCCTCGTCCAGGGCGTCGATCAGCGCCTGCAACGACGCGTTTTTCGCGAGGTTCGCGGAGATCGTCACTTGCCGGGCGCGGCTCAGGCGGTTGATTTCGGCCGGTCCGGTGCTTTCCTCGAAGCGCACGACATCGCCCAGGGGCACCGCGCCGCGCAGCATCGACGGCACGGTAACCATGCGGAGGAGGTCGATGTTGTTGCGCGCTTCGGCGGCCCCGCGCAGGTAGACGTCGTACTGTTCGCCTTTGTCCGTGTAATCCGAAACCTTGTCGCCCGCGAGCAGGAGCCGGATTGTGATGGCGATGTCGCTCACGGCGACGCCGAGATCGTCGGCCTTGTCACGGTCGATCACCACGCCATACTGCGGCTTGCCGTTGATCAGGCTCGTATCGACATCCACGGCGCCCGGCACCTGCCTGAGCCGTTCCGCCAGCTTGTTGGCGTATTCTTCGAGCTTTTTCATGTCGGGGCCGCCCACCACATAGATGCCGGAACTCAGGCCGCTGTTTCCGGCCACGGGGTCGAGGGCCAGGATGCTCACGCGGAGATTCTCGGCCCGGTACTTGGGCGCAAGCTCTTTTCGTATGAAGTCCATCATCTCGATCTGCGAGTACTTCCGCTCGGTCGTGTCGACGAGGCGCACGAAGATCGAGGAGAGATTGGACACATGCTGGTCCGTGTCCGCTGTGCTGGCAATCGTGTAGCGGACGCCGGCAATCTGGCGGATATCCTGCGCCACACGTGCGGCGAGCAACTGGGTGGCTTCGAGGGAGGTGCCCTCGGGGGCGCGGACCTGCACCTGGAACTGCGATTCGTCCTCGTCCGGGATGAAATTCTTGGCAATGCCCTTCAGCTGGGTGGGCACGGACACAAGCAGGAGCACGGCGATAATCACCACGAGCCAGCGGTGCGCGAGCGCGAAGCGCAACAGGCCCAGATAGCCCAACTCGATGAAATGATAGAAGCCCCGTTGCTTGGAGGAGGCCCGGGCATGCTCTTCCTCGAATCCGGCGGGCGCCGCGGCGTCCGCAGCGTCGCCGTTCTTTCTGGCCGGCCGCTTGAGCCAGCGGGACGCGAGCATGGGTGTCAGGCTGAAGCTGATGAGCATGCTGATCATGATGGCGGAGGCCATCGTGACGCCGAAAGATTTCATGAAGCGCCCCACAATGCCTTCCATGAAGGCGATGGGGAGGAACACGGCCACGAGCGTCAGGGTGATCGCCAGCACGGCGAGGCCGATCTCCTTCGTGGCGGCGAAGACGGCTTCCCGCGGCGAACAATTCTTCTCCTCAATGTGACGGAAGATGTTTTCGAGCACGACGATCGCGTCGTCGATGACGATGCCCACGGAGAGCGTCAGGGCCAGCAGCGTCAGCATGTTCAGCGTATAGCCCATGAAGTACAGGACAAAGAACGTGCTGATGATCGACGCGGGAATCGCCAGCGCCGAGATGAAGGTTGTGCGCGCGTTCACGAGGAAAACCAGCACCACGACCGCGGC
>CAILVY010000368.1 GCA_903837785.1 Candidatus Hydrogenedentota bacterium | reverse complement strand
TTGACTTGATCCAGAACATTGCCTTGCTGATTGCCCTTGCCGTGGGCCTGGAAATCCTGGCCCGGCGGATGACGGGACGCCTGGGCATCTATGGCCTGACGACCGGTTTCCTCTTCGGCGTCGTGGGGATTATCGGAATGATGACGCCGATGCACTTTGCGCCGGGGGTCATCTATGACGGGCGGTCCATCGTCTTGAGCCTTGCGGGCCTCTTTGGCGGTCCTGTGGCCGCACTGCTCGGGGGTGCGATGTGCTGTGCATATCGTCTGCATGTGGGGGGCGCCGGCGTGCTTGCAGGCGTGGGCACAATTATCGAAGCGGCCGCGCTCGGCTCAGCCCTGTACTACTTGCGCCGCCGCAATGATGCCTGGGCCGGCCCGATTCGCCTGTGGCTTTTCGCCGTGCTTGTGCATGCTCTCATGCTGGCACTGCAGCTGTTGATTCCGGGAAAAGGCTGGGACATTCTGTATCGTATCGGCCCTCTCGTGCTTCTTCTTTACCCCCTTGGATTCCTGTTGATCGCGCAGGTCTTCCTCGATGGCGAACACCGCCGGAAGGCCGAGGAAGCCTTGCGCGCCAGTGAACGGAAGTACCGCGAACTGGTTGAGAACGCCAACAGCATCATTCTCCGCCTGGATCAGGAGAGCCGGGTGCTCTTCTTCAATGAATATGCTCAGCAGTTCTTCGGCTATTCCGAAAAAGAGCTTCTTGGGCGCGGCGTGGTGGGTACGATTGTCCCCGAGATCGAAAGCACGGGACGCAATCTCCGCGCGATAATCGCAGACATCGTACGGCATCCGGAGCAATACGCTGCACACGAAAATGAGAATATCCGAAAGAATGGCGAAATTGTCTGGGTCGCGTGGGCCAACCGGGCCGTGCCGGGTTTACACGGCGCCGCGCCCGAGATCCTCTGTGTGGGCCAGGACATCACGGCCCGTAAACGCGCCGAGGCAGAATTGCGGGAGAGCGAGGAACGCTACCGAACCGTGGCCGAATTCACCTACGACTGGGAATACTGGCTGGGCCCCGACCACCGATTTCTCTACTGCTCGCCTGCTTGCCAGCAGATTACAGGCTTCGATGCCGGGGAATTCATGCAGAATCCCGATCTGCTCACGGCCATCACCCATCCCGATGACCGCGAACTGGCCCTCCATCACTTGAGCAATATGGGCGTTTCGCAGTACGAAACACATGAGCAGGAGTTCCGCATTCTCACACAATCCGGAGAGACCCGATGGATCGCCCATGCCTGCCGGCCCGTGCATGGCCGCGACGGGGTGTATCTGGGCCGCCGGGCCAGCAACCGGGACATCACCGAGCGCATGCGTGCGGAGGCCGAAAAGGAGCGACTTCAGACCCAGTTGCGTCAGGCGCAGAAGATGGAAGCCGTGGGGCAATTGGCGGGCGGCGTGGCGCATGATTTCAACAACCTGCTGCAAGTTATCCTGGGGTATGTGGACGTGGCGCAATTCCCTTCGGCTTCGACCGAAGAGGCGCTCGCGGCGATACGACAAGCCGCCGAACGGGCCTCCGATTTGACGCGGCAGCTGCTGGCTTTCAGCCGCCGGCAGATCATCCAACCGCTCAACTTGAACTTGAATGACCTCATTCACAGCGTCGTGAGGATGATCCGCCGCATTATCGGCGAGCATATCGAACTTCTCTTCATCCCCGGCGAAAACCTGGGCACCGTCTACGTGGACAGGGGCCAAATCGAACAGGTGCTCCTGAACCTCTGTGTTAATGCGCGTGACGCCATGCCCGCAGGCGGGATGCTCACCCTCGAAACACAAAACGTTGTCCTTGGCGAGGACTACTGCCGCGAACACCTCTGGGCGACGGGCGGGCACTATGTGTTGTTGAGCGTCTCCGACACGGGTCACGGTATGGACGAGTCCACGCGCGAACAGGTTTTCGAGCCGTTCTTCACCACGAAGGCCCTCGGCGAAGGCACCGGCCTGGGACTGGCCACGGTCTACGGCATTGTGAAACAGCACGGGGGTCTTATTCATGTTTACAGCGAATTAACCCATGGAACCGTCTTCAAGGTGTACATTCCCATCGTGGAACGGCGCGCCGAGGATCTGGAGCCCCAAATCGAACCCCGGGTGACGGGAGGTACGGAAACGATCCTCGTCGCGGAAGACGAACCCGGCGTACGCAAAGTGCTTACGCATATTCTCGAGGCCGCCGGCTACAGCGTATTGAGTGCCTGCGACGGAGAAGAAGCCGTGCAGCATTTCCATGCACATTCCGGCGTGATAGCCCTGGCGATCTTGGACGTGATGATGCCCAAACTTGGCGGCAGAGAAGTCATGGAGCGTATTCAGGCGCATGACGGCCGCATTCGATTTCTCTTCAGCAGTGGCTACAGTGAAAACGTCATTCACTCCAATTCTGTGGTGAAGGACGGCCTGCATTTCATTACGAAGCCGTACAGTCGAAGCGGTCTCCTGCGCGCCGTGCGCAAGGTCCTCGATGCGCCCCCTGCGCACTGAGAGGCAACACGGCGGCATGCTCCCCCGGCGAAGCATCCGTTGAGATGCCTGTTCCATGACATGCCTTGTCCTGAACACCAATCAACCGGCATGGCCTTGCACTCGGATGTCTCCACGGAAAGACGAGTCAATGACAAGGCGGGAGAGGAATTCGGCGGGGGAGCAATGCTGCGCACAATTTCATCAGGCCGCTATCCCTGGAATCGGCGGAGGAAGCGATTGGTGCTGCTTGCCCCGCTCCTCTTGCCTGAGATCGTGATTCCTGCGAAGACCCATCATCCAGTGATGAAGACCCGCGCGCGGCAGGCAGTCGAGGCCGTTCGCAGGGCCACGCCGCCCGGCGCACAGGTTTCCTAGAACGCGCGGACCTCTACTTCGGCGCCCTTGCGTTCTGCGGAGACGTAGGCGCTGTAGATGGTTGAGATCGTGTCGGCCGCGAGCAGGCTATCGCTCTCCACGGGATCGCCGTAGGCCGCGGTGCGGTAGAACGCCTCGATCTCCTGCGGATAGCCCGTGAACCAGTCCTCGTCGGTGGGCATATGGGTCCAGCCCTGTTTCGTGCCGATCTTCTCGACCGTGTAGACGTCGCGGAAGTTGGCATCCAGCGGATTGTAGACCTGCATGGACGTGTTCGGATTGATGTTGCAGACGGTGCGGTGGTTATTGGCGCAAACTTCGAGCCAATTATGAATGCCGCCCAGCACGATATCCGACGCAAAGACTGTGGCAATTGTGTTGTCCTCGAAGACCACGTGCATCATCGAGAAGTCGTCGATGTCGTAGTAATCGCGGCGGATGAAGCCCTCGTCACGAAAGTTCTCCATGCGCGTCAAGGCGTGGGTGCGCGCGGAGACGCTCCTGGGCCGGATGGGGCTTCCGCCGCGGCCGCGGCCCTCGACGCGTTTCAGATAGAGCGCCGCCGTGAGCGGGTGGCAGCCTTTGCCGATCATGACGCCGCCGCCGGAATACTTCCAATAGGCATAGGTGGGATTATGCGACCCCGAGTGCGCCTCCTCGCCATGCATCCACAGAATCTGCGAACCCGTCCGCTCGATGATTTCGCGTTCACGCTGGATAGCTGGAGCATAGACCCAGTTCTCCGCGTACAGAATCCGGCCCTTGCTTTTCTGTTCGGCGGCAAGCATCCGTTCGACGCTCTCGAGGCCGCGCGCCAGTGCGGCCTGCTTCGGGAAGTGGTCGCCATGAAAGGCATCCGATCCGTCCCCGCAATAACCGGTCAACGGCTTCTCCACAATCGCGAAGCGGTCCCGTTCAAGCGCGGCCACGGCCACTTCTTCGTGCCCGGCAACCAGCACGCAGCAATGGATGACGTCCACATCGTCGATCAGGGTTTCCAGCGAATCGTACGGACGGATGCCGCGCTCCGCGGCATATTCACGGGCCTGCGCGCGATCCAGAGCGTAAACGCCGGCGACCTCCACATGCGTCCCGTAGACTTTCTGGATCGCCTCATAGTGAAAGCGCGCGGAGAAACCTGCGCCCACGATCCCCGTGCGAATTGTCTTCTTGCTCATGTCCGGCTCCCTGCTCCTCAAGTGTTCCCGGGTAGGATAATGTCCGAAGGCAGACAAGGCAAGCCGGCTCTTGCATCCTCCCCTCCCGCCCACTAACATGGGGTCACGGGACGGGATTCCGGAGAAAGGGAGCCAACATGACGTTCTTGATGCCCTTGCTGATCGCTGGACTGTCGGCTGCGTCCGCGGAGGATTGGCAGCGCATGCCGGTGCCGGGCGTGTGGGAGCAGGAGAACAGGTCGCTCAAGGCCTACGACGGCTTTGCGTGGTATCGCTGCTACATTCGCGTTCCCGACTACTGGCGCAACAACGAAGTCTCGCTCCAACTCGGGGTGATGGAGGATGCGGAAGAGACCTTCGTCAACGGCGTGAAGATCGGAAAGTTGGGCGGCATGCCCCCGGATCCCGCCAGCAGCGCCGCCGAAGCTCACCGCTATGCGGTGCCCGCAGCCAGCCTGCGATTCGGGGATTGGAACTTGATTGCCGTGCGCGTCTTCGACGCGGGCGGCAATGGCGGTTTTCCCAACGGGGGCCAATCACTCTCCTGTGCCCGAGGCGTACTCCGATTAGAGGGGACGTGGCAGTTCCGCAAAGGAGACAACGAGGCTTGGGCACAGTGGCCCGCGCCAGCCGACTCGCCGGACGGCCGGGACGCGGCGGAGGCGTTTGCGAAGGGATTTGAGTCGTTCCGCGGTTCCCAGGGGGTCATGTTTTCGGGGGAGGCCGCGGCGCCGGAAGGAAGACTCAACCTGTGGTACCGCCAGCCCGCGCACAACTGGAACGAGGCGCTCCCGGTCGGCAATGGCCGCCTCGGCGCGATGGTTTTCGGCGAGGTGGGCAAGGAACGCCTTCAACTGAATGAGGAGTCGTTGTGGGCGGGATATCCGCGGGACACGACGAATCCGAAGGCCCTCGAAGCGCTCCCGAAAGTGCGGCAGCTGCTTTTCGAGGGCAAGAACGAGAAGGCGGAGAAGCTCGCCGCGAAAACCATGATGGGCAATCCCGAGCGAATCCATTCGTATCAAGTGCTGGCGAATCTCTGGCTCGAAATGCCGAAAACGGCGCAGGTCTCGCAGTATTGCCGCGCCCTGGATCTCGACACCGGCGTGGCCTCCGTTGCCTACGAGAGTAACGGAGTCCGGTACACCCGCGAAACGTTCGCCTCCAAGCCCGGCGACGTGATTGTAACCCGGCTCACTTCGGACAGGGCCGGGACGATCGATGTGGACCTGAGCATGACCCGTCCGATTGATGCGTCCTGCCGCAGTGTAGGGCGCAAAGGGATCGCTTTGAGCGGGCAGATCAAGGTTCGCCACCACGAGACGCGCAAGATCGTGGGGATGAAGTTCGCGGCGCATGTCCTCGCGCTGCCCCGGGGCGGCACGATCGAAAACAAGAAGGGCATATTGTCGATTCGGGGCGCCGATGAGGTGCTTCTCCTGGTTGCCGGCGCCACAAGTTTTCACGGAGGCAATCCGGACAGACTGTGCGAGGCAGCCTTGAAGAAAGTGCGCAAGACGCCATACGACGCGCTGCGCCTCGCGCACGTCGAGGATCACCGGTCGTTCCAGCGGCGCGTGGACATGGACTTGGGGCCATCGCCGAACGCCGCGCTGCCCACGGACGAGCGCCTGATGCTCGTTCGCGGCGGCGCGGACGATCCGGACTTGGCCGCGCTCTACTTTCAGTACGGCCGCTATCTCTTGATCGGCAGTTCGCGGCCCGGCGATCTCCCGGCCAATCTGCAGGGGCTCTGGAATGAGCATATCGACGCCCCCTGGAACAGCGATTATCACACGAACATCAACCTGCAGATGAACTACTGGCCCGCCGAAGTGGCCAACCTCGGCGAATGCCACCTCCCGCTCTTCGACTACATGGACTCGCTTGTGCCGTCCGGCGAACATACCGCGAAGGTCCATTACGGCGCACGTGGCTGGGTGGTGCATCATCTCAGCGATCTCTTCGGGGTAACAACGCCCGCGGATGGGGTCTGGGGCATCTGGCCCGTGGGCGCGGCCTGGCTGGCGCAGCATCCCTATGAGCACTACCTGTTCACCGGCGACCGCGAATTCCTGGCGCGGCAGGGCTATCCCCTGATGAAGGGTGCGGCCCGGTTCATGCTCGACTTTCTTGTGGAGGATTCGCGCGGCCGCCTCCTGACGAACCCTTCGCATTCGCCCGAGAACTCCTTCATTCTTCCGGACGGCGCGAAATCCAGCTTCACATACGGCGCGACGATGGACCTCATGATTGTCCATGACCTGTTCACAAATTGCATCGAGGCGTCGAAGACACTGGGCGTCGATGCCGAGTTCCGGGCTCAGCTTGAGTCCGCGCTCGCCCGTCTTGCGCCGCTGCAGATCAGCGCCAAGACCGGCCGCCTGCAAGAATGGATCGAAGACTACGAGGAAGTTGAGCCCGGGCATCGGCACATGTCGCATATGTTCGGATTGCATCCGGGACGTCAGATCACCCTGGAGGAAACCCCCGGCCTCTTCGAGGCCGCGCGAAAATCGCTTGAATATCGCCTGTCGCACGGGGGCGGCCACACGGGGTGGAGCCGGGCGTGGATCGTCAACTTCTACGCACGGTTCCGGGACGGCGAGAAGGCGCACGAGCACGTCCAGGCGCTCCTGGCGAAGTCAACGCTGCCCAATCTCTTCGACACGCACCCGCCGTTCCAGATCGACGGGAACTTCGGGGGCGCCGCGGGCATCGCGGAAATGCTCCTGCAGAGCCACACGGGCGCCATCGAACTCTTGCCCGCATTGCCGAAAGCCTGGCCTGCGGGTCATGTCAGGGGACTCCGCGCGCGCGGCGGCTTTGAGATCGACATTGCCTGGGAAGGGGGCGCACTTTCGCGGGCCGACGTGCGCGCTTCCATCGAAGGCGTGTGCCGGGTGCGCACCGCCGTGCCATTGACGCTCGACGGCAAACCGCTCACTGCGGTGAACGGCGTCGCCGAGTGGCCGGTGCAGACCGGAAAAAGCTACAGCCTGGCCACAATCCGATAGGGACGGCGGGACGGGGCGAAATCGTTGACGCGGGTCCTCAGTGCTCCGCTTCGATGACGACGGCGGTGCCGTAGCAGAGGACTTCCGTGGCGCTCACTTTTTCGGCGATGCTGGAGGCATCGTAGCGCAGGCCCACGATGGCGTTGGCGCCGAGATCCTTCGCGTGCTCTACCATGATCTCGAAGGCCTGCTGGCGGGTCTGTTCGCACATGTCCGTGTACGCGCCGATCCTCCCGCCAATGATGCTCTTGAGTCCGCCCACAATGCCCTGCGCGATCGTGGGGGCGCGAACGATGATCCCGCGTACCACCCCTTTGTACTCCGTGATGCGATAGCCGTCGAAGTTAAACGTCGTAGTCACGTGCATCCCTGACCTCCCTTTCCCGCCCTGGCAAGGGCGAACTGCAAGGAACTACAACGATGCCGGCCCGTTTATGCGCGGGAGCCGCGGACCCAACACCGGCTCATTCGCTGTCGTCCGGCTCCGTATCTTCCGCCTCGTCGGCGCCGTTGCCGGCATCGCCGGCGTCCGCGGATTCTGTCAGGGCGTCTTCCTTTTGCTCGGCCACGGCCCGCGCCACGGCGCTGACTTTCGCGCCCGGCTGCGGCGTCATGACTTTGACCCCCTGCGTGTTGCGCCCGATCGTGCGCAGGTCTTTGACCGCGGTGCGAATGACTACGCCGTCCGTGGCCACGAGCACGATCTCGTCGTCGTCGTCGACCGTGAGCATGCCCACGACATTGCCGTTGCGGTCAGTGGTCTTGATATTGATGACGCCCGAACCGCCGCGGTGCTGCATGCGGTATTCGCCCACTTGCGTGCGCTTGCCAAATCCGTGCTCCGTAATGCTGAGCACGGTGAGGTCGTCATGGGCCAAGGAGACGCCGACGACGTAGTCGCCCTTCTCGAGGCGGATGCCGATAACGCCGCGGGCGGTGCGGCCCATGGGACGCACGTCCTTCTCGGGGAAGCGAATCGACATGCCATGATACGTGGCGATAAGGATGTTGTCGTTGCCGGAGGTGATTTGCACGTCCATCAGGGCGTCGCCCTTGTCTATCTCGAGGGCGATTATGCCCGCGCTGCGCGGATTGCTGAACGCCTGCAGGGCGGTCTTCTTCACGACGCCGTTGCGGGTAACCATGAAGATGAACTTGCCTTCTTCGTTCAGGTCGCGCACGGGCAGGAAGGCCGTGACGTGCTCTTCATTGCTCAGACTGAGCAGATTGACGATGGCGCGGCCGCGCGAGGTGCGGCTGGCCTTCGGCATCTCGTGCACTTTGCGCCAGTAGACGCGGCCGAGATTCGTGAAGAAGAGCATGTACTGATGCGCGGACGCCACGAAGATATCGCTCACGAAGTCTTCGTCTTTCGTCTCCATGCCGGCGATGCCCCGGCCGCCGCGCCGCTGTTTGCGGTACGTGGTGACCGGCAGGCGCTTGATGTAGCCCTGGTTCGAGATCGTGACAACCATCATCTCGTCGGCGATGAGGTCTTCGACGCGGAATTCGCCCATCTCGTCGAGGATCTCCGTGCGGCGGGCGTCGCCGTATTTCTCCTTCATCGCGATGATTTCCTTGCGGACTTCCGCAAGAATCGTCTTCTCGCTGGACAGGATGTGGTTAAGCCGCTCGATCTCCTTCAAGAGATCCTGATATTCCGAGAGAAGCTGTTCGCGCTCCAGGCCGGTGAGGGCGCGCAGGCGCATGGCCAGAATGGCATTGGCCTGCACCTCGCTGAACTTGAAGCGGGCGATGAGTTGCGCGCGGGCATCGTCCGTGTCCTTCGACTTGCGGATGATCGCGATAACCTCGTCGATGTGGTCGATCGCCTTGAGCAGGCCTTCCAGGATGTGGGCGCGGTCTTCGGCCTTGCGCAGTTGAAAGCGGGTGCGCCGTTCCACAATCTCGGCCCGGTGCTTGACGTAGTAGTAGATCATCTCGCGCAGCGTGAGGACGCGCGGCGAGTTGTTCACAAGCGAAAGGAAGATGATGCTTGCGGTGGCCTGGAGCTGCGTGTGCTTGTAGAGCTGATTGAGGACGACCTGCGGCTCGTCGCCTTTGCGCAGTTCAATCACGATGCGCATGCCGTCCTTGTCGGACTCGTCGCGCAGGTCGGTGATGCCTTCCACCGTCTTGCTGTGCACCAGTTCGGCGATGCTTTCGATGAGCCGGGACTTGTTGACCTGATACGGAATCTCCTGGATGATGATGCTCTCTTTGCCGCCCTTTTCAGGGGTTTCCACGGCAATCCGGGCGCGCACAGTAAGCCGGCCGCGGCCGGTGCGATAGGCTTCGAGGATGCCCTCGCGGCCGCAGATGACGCCGCCGGTCGGGAAGTCGGGCCCCTTGATGAAGCGCATGAGGTGGTCTGTCGTGGCCTCGGGATTGTCGATGAAATGGACGACCGCGTCGCAGACTTCGCTGAGGTTGTGCGGGGGGCAGCTCGTGGCCATGCCGACGGCGATGCCGTAGGAGCCGTTCACGAGCAGGTTGGGGATGGCGGACGGCAGCACGACGGGTTCCTTCTGGGTGCCGTCGAAGTTGTCCTGCATATCGACCGTGTCTTCGTCGATATCCGCCATCATTTCGGCGGCGATCTTGTCCATGCGCGCTTCCGTGTACCGGTAGGCCGCGGGATTGTCGCCATCGATGGAGCCGAAGTTTCCCTGCCCATCGACGAGGGGATAGCGCAGGTTCCATTCCTGCGCCATGCGGACAAGCGCGTCGTAGACGGACTGATCGCCGTGCGGGTGGTATTTACCGAGCGCCTCGCCGACCACCGCCGCGCACTTGCGATAGGCGCGGTTGTGGTGCAGGCCCAACTGATTCATCACGTGCAGAATGCGGCGATGCACCGGCTTGAGCCCGTCGCGGACATCCGGCAGCGCGCGGCTCACGATCACGCTCATCGAGTAGTCCAGGAAGGAGGTCTTCATTTCCTGATCGATGGCTATGGGTTTGATGCGTTCTTTGACGTTGTTGTTAGTCATTGCTCGCTATGATTCCGCGTTCTTTGTTTGGGCCGCCGCGGCCCCGCACACCCGCGCGGCCCGCGTGCCGTCCCGGCTCCCGCCTTCCTGCGGCTAGATATCCAAATTCTGCACTTCGATTGCGTGTTTCTCGATGAATTGCCGGCGCGGCTCCACGAGGTCGCCCATGAGCGTGGTGAACATGTCGTCCGCGATCGTCTCGTCTTCCGCCATCACCTGCAAGAGGACGCGGTTCTGCGGATCGAGCGTGGTTTCGCTGAGCTGATCGGGGTTCATTTCGCCCAAGCCTTTATAACGCTGGATGCTCATGCCCTTCTTGCCGGCTTCCATGAGGAAATCGCGCAACGTGAGCAGGTTGTCGGTTTCGAGGAGGATCTCCTCCTTGTCGTCCTTGTTGCGCGAGAAGACGCGGAAGGGCGGCTCGCCGACCGCGGCCATGGGTTCCGTGTGGCTGAGCAGCGCGGAGAACTCGTGGCTCTTGAAGAAGGCCAGGTCGATCTGGCTGGCCTTGCGGCTGAGCTTCTCGCGCCCGTTGCCGCCCTTCTGGCCGCTGCCCTCCAAGTCCAGCTCCTGCTGCTTGGGAATCGTATTGATGACGCGCTCCGGATCGCCGAAGAGCTCCGCCCGTTCGTGCAGAGTGAGCTTGTCCGGATCGAGATACTTCTCGCGCGGCAGTTCGAGGCAGCGGTAAACCATGTCGGCAGTGACGCCATAGACCCGGTGAAGCCGGGACAACATGCGGTCGCGTTCCTGGGCGGCATTGATGCCGCGCACGAGCGTCTTCTGCTGGATGGCGCGTCCGCCGTTGTCGCCCGCGGTCACCTTCATCTGCTCCAGGAGCGTGTCGAAGATGAAGGACTCGTACTCGGGCTGCGTGTTGACGTAGCGTGATTTCTTGCCCTTCGTGATGCGGTAGAGCGGCGGCTGCGCGATAAAGAGGTGGCCGCGGCGGATGAGTTCGGGCATCTGCCGGAAGAAGAAGGTCAGCAGGAGCGTGCGGATGTGCGCGCCGTCCACGTCGGCATCGGTCATGATGATAATCTTGTGATAGCGCAGGTTCTCGATCTTGAACCCATCTTCGCCGAAGCCCACGCCGAGCGCCATAATGAGCTGCCGGATTTCGTTGTTGTTCAGCATCTTGTCCACGCGCGCCTTTTCGACGTTCAGCACCTTGCCGCGCAATGGCAGGATGGCCTGAAAGCGCCGATCGCGGCCCTGTTTGGCGGAACCGCCGGCGCTGTCGCCCTCGACGATGAACATTTCGCACATCGCGGGGTCTTTCTCGGAACAGTCGGCGAGTTTGGCGGCCTGGCCGATAGAATCGAGGGCGCCCTTGCGCCGGGTGAGGTCGCGGGCCTTGCGGGCGGCCTCGCGGGCGCGCGCCGCCTCGATGGTCTTGTTGATGATGCGGTTGGCGGTGGTCGGGTTCTCTTCGAAGTAGGTTTGGAGCCCCTCGTAGACCAGCGAATTCACGATGCCCTGAACTTCGCTGTTCCCGAGCTTCATCTTCGTCTGGCCTTCGAACTGCGGCTCCTTCACGCGCACGGACACGATCGCGGTCAGGCCCTCGCGCGAGTCGTCGCCGCTGATGGCCATGTTCGCTTTCTTGAAGAGATTGCTCTTCTTGGCGTAGTCGTTGAGGCTCTTCGTCAGCGCGGCGCGGAATCCGCTCAGGTGCGTGCCGCCCTCGTGCGTGTTGATGTTGTTGGCAAAACTCGAGACGGTTTCGCTGTAGGCCGTCGTGTATTGCAGCGACACCTCGACTTCCAGATCGTCGCGCTTGGCCTCAAAATAGATGGGCTTCGAATGCAGCGGCTCTTTGTTGCGGTTCAGGTACTTCACGTACTCGGCGATGCCGCCTTTGTACTGCATCACCTCCGCTTCCGCGTCCGTGCGTTCATCCTCGAACACGATCCGCAGGCCGGCGTTCAGAAACGACAACTCGCGCAAACGGCTGAGCAGCGTGTCCGCGTTGTATACAGTGTCTTCAAAGATCTCGGGATCGGGCAGAAAGGTGATCTTCGTGCCCGTGCTCTTGACGCGGTTGCGGCGTTCGATCGGCCCTTTGGCCGCACCGCGCTCGAAGGCCATGAAGTACTGGAAACCCTCGCGCTTCACCTCGACTTCGAGCCACTTCGACAACGCGTTCACGCAGGAAATGCCGACGCCGTGCAAGCCGCCCGAAACCTTGTACGAGGAGCGGTCGAATTTGCCGCCCGCGTGCAACACGCACATCACGACCTCGAGCGCCGATTTCCGGCGGTATTTCGGGTCGGGATGATTATCGACCGGGATGCCGCGACCGTTGTCTTCCACCGTGATGCTGTTATCGATGTGGATCGTGATGTTGATCTGCGTGCAGAACCCGGCGAGGGCCTCGTCCACGCTGTTATCCACCGCTTCATAGACGAGATGATGCAGGCCGCGCGTGCCCGTGTCGCCGATGAACATGGCGGGGCGCTTTCGCACCGCCTCCAACCCCTCCAAAACCTTGATGGATCCCGCACCGTAACTATTTTCCGACATTGCACTTACCTCGGTTTGGAGAAGTCCCAAAAAAGACACTCTTTGGAAGTGCGGTCAGTATATCAAATTTGGGGGCATAAGACAAGAAAAAACGCAACATTTTGAGCTTTGGAACCCCCTCCTATACGGCATGTTGTGGAAGCAAGCTCAGGAATCATGACCTGCGTCTGCGCAGTCTTTCCCCGGCCAAAGATGCAGGATATGTCAAGACATGTAAACCATTTAGGAGCAATGGGTTACATGAATTGCCCAGGGGTGAGCACGTATTTCCTGCACGAGCAGGCGGCACGCGACTCAGAAAACCCGTGCGTCCCGGCGCGGAAAGTGCGCGCGAGGCGGTCTCCGCCGCGGACTCTCCGGGGGAAATGGATGCGATGGACCACTCTGAATTGAGCAGCATTCCCGGGCAGAAGCATGGTTCCCGCTTCAACCCGGATTCCGCAGTTCACTCGGGCTTCTCCGGCGCCAGACTTTCGTCGTCGCCCAGGAGCGAAACGAAGATATCGTGAACAAGCTCTTTTCCGGCGAAGCGGTTGATGGCCTTGATCAACGCCCAGCGATTGAACGTGAACTTGTGCATCCAGACGGCGCTTTCGGCTTCGATGTGCAGTTGCCCGTCCTTCACGGACTTGGGGCGGCCGTGCGGGGCGAGCGTTCCGGCGAGTTCGGGCCAGTGTTCCCAGATCTGGGCGTGTTCGAGATGTTTTCCCAGTTTTGTCTGGATGCTGAGGGTCTTGAGAATATCGCCGACGCTCGTGGGATTACTCTTCTTCTTCAAGGCGGCCTCCCTCAATCCTGAAGTAGGCGCAGTCGGACTCGAATCGGCCGGGGCGGCGCTGCTGCTCTGTCGTGGTGAGAATGCACTGCACTTCGAGCGGAATCGCGTCGAGGAGATGCTCGGCGCGGTGCGCGTCCAATTCCGCCAGGACTTCATCGAGCATGAGGACAGGATACTCGCCCGCGCGCGCGTTAACCAGTTCGAGTTCCGCCAGCTTGACCGCGAGGGCGGCGGTCTTCTGCTGGCCCTGCGAGGCGTGGCTTCGTGCCGGGCGCTCCGCGATGAGGATATCGAGATCGTCCCGGTGAGGGCCGCGCTGCGTCGCGCGCCGTTTGATGTCGGAGGCCTGCATTTTGGCCAGCACGGCGCCCAAGTCCTCGGCGGGCAGCACATCGGGCTGATAGACCAGGGTGAGCGGCTCCGCCTGGGCGATGCGGGCATAGGCTTCCGTTGCGCGGCGGGAGAGTTCGGCCACGTAGTCCCCGCGCAGGCGGATAATGGCGGCGCCGTGTTCGGCAAGTTGAACATCCCACACCGCGAGCAGGTCGGGGTCGGGCCGGTCGGCGCGCAGAAGTTCGTTGCGCTGGCGCAGGGCCAGCCGGTATTGCTGGAGCGCGTGGAGATAGCCGGGATGGATCTGCGAGATCTCCATGTCGAGGAACCGGCGGCGGCTGGCGGCGCCGCCTTTCACAAGTTCGATATCTTCGGGCGAGAAAAAGACCACGTTGACTCGGCCGAGCACGTCGCTGAGGCGGGTTTGGGGGATGCCGTTCACCTTGAAACGCTTGGTTCCGTTCAGCCAGTGTGCCTCAATGCTGACGCCGTGTCCGCCGCGCTGCGCCTGGATCCGCACATGGAAGGCGCCGGCACCATACTGGGGCAACTCGGTATCGAGGTTCGTGCGATGGCTTTTCGAGGTGGCGGCGTAGAGAATCGCTTCGAGTACTGTGGTCTTCCCCTGGGCATTGCCCCCATGGATGATGTTAAGTCTGGGGCCTGGCGCAAACTCGGTCTCGGAAAGCGACCGGAACGCCCGGCAATGCAGGCTGAGAAGGCGCATGAATCAGGCGGCGACCTTGACGAGTTCGTTGATGTCGGAGAACGATTCGAAGAAGCGGTTAACCATCTTGGCGAGGCTCGATTGCTCGACGGCGGCGGAGGTCCACGTCTTTTCGTCAATGACGAAGTAGGGATGGGGGTGCGAGGGCAGGCCGCTCGCACTGCACAAGTAATCGGCCACGGAGAGCGTCGCCGCCAGGGGCTTGAACTCCGCGTCGCTGAGGTTCAGGTCGTGATGGCCGGCAATCGCGTTGACCACTGTCTTGGACAGCTTCCACTTGAGGGCCAACCGCGCGCCGAGTTCCGCGTGATCGGTTCCGATCAACTCGCGTTCCGCCTGAAACCAGGGGATTTCCTTCTCCCGAACCAACTGCGGCACCTGGGCGTATTCTTCGGGAAGATATTCGAGAAGAATGACTTTGCCGATGTCGTGCAGCAGTCCGTAAACGAAGGCCTCGTCTGCCGAACCGACGATATTGGCGAGCGGGCTGGTCTCCGCGAGCACCCGCATGGCCACGCCGCAGCCCACGCAGTGGCGCAGAAAGAGTTCGGCGCTGCCCTTGATAGTATCAAAGACCGTGGCCGTCAAGGCGAGGTTCTTGATGACCTTCAGGCCGAGCAAGACCACCGCATGCTCAACCGTGCTTACTTCCTGGCCCAGGCCGTAATAGGCGGAGTTGACCAGGCGCAGGGTCTTGATGGCGATCGCGGGATCCCCGGAAATCGCCAGGGCGACATCGCCCAGCACGCAATTGGGATTGGCGACCAGGTCCGTGATCCGGGCAAGCGAGTCCGGCATGCTGGGAAGAGTGACGACCTCCTCCAACAGACTGTCGATATCGTAAAGCTTCTTGGACATCAGAGCCACGCGATCCCCAATCCGGTTATGCAAGGTTCTCCGGGGCGGGTAAGCCACGCTTGCCGAAACCTCGTTCCTGCATGCACAGGATATCGATCACATGGCGAGGATGCAAGACAGGGAGTGTCCCACTCAGCAAGGCGGGCGGACTTTGCACACCTCCCGGCCCGGACGCGATGAATACCGCGCCTTTGGGGTTCTGGGGGTCCCCAACCAACACCACGTTGCCGCGGTGTCCATCGAGTGTGGCCACTTCCCCTATGATGGCCGCCCCTTGTCGTTTCCAGGCAATCAAGGTGTCAGAAAATGAATTCGGGTTCGAGGATGGGCTCGAAGTTGGTCTTCTTGTCCGAATACGGGAACGAGACGGCCTCGTAGACGCCAACGCCCGTGCGCATCAGCGCTTTCGCCGTGCCCAGCACGGGCGACACGCCCAGGAGGTGTCCCAGGGGTTTGCCTTTCTTCAAATCCCGGTCGAACGTCATCGGGATTTCGGCCCAGCCGAAGAAGATGTTGCCCATGCCCCGGCCAAGCTTTGTCAGGGATTTCTCAATGAACGTGGGCTTCGGGAGGTCTTCATCGGGGTTGTACATTTGCGCCATCACGGGAATGCTGGGCAGCAGCAAGGCCACTGTCACTGCGATCCCACCGGCAAGTATCCACAGACGCTTACTCATAACCGCCTATATCCTCCACGTCTAAGATTAGACACCCATAGCGTTTACGCGATGGCCTGAGTCTAGCACAGCCGTCCCGTTCTGTCAATTATTTCCCAGGGGAAATTCGCCTTGGCCTCCTTATGCGCGCCACGGCCGATCCCGCTCAAGAATGCCGTCGAGCACCTCTCGCGCGATACTGGCATCTTCGCGCACCTGGAAGTCGAACATGCCCACGCAGACAAAGTCGGCGCCGTTCTCGAAGGCATAGGCGAAACCCTCCCTGGGGAGGATGGCGCCCGCGCCCAGGACTTTGAAGGCAATCCAGGGTTTCTGGACGGACTTCATGAACTCGAGCGTCTGCTGCGGGGTTTCTTCCCACACGCTGTCGTGGCGCTCCGTGGGGCCGGCCGACCAGTAGCTCTTGTTGTTGAAGGTCTTCATATAGAAGTCGGGCTGGAGGCCGGCCTTCTCCGAGGCCGCAACGACTTCCAGCATGTGGGCCCCGATGCCCGCGATGACATGCTGCTCCTGGATATGTTCGACGACCTTGCCGAGTTGCTCCACGAGCCCCTCTTTCACAAACGCGTCGCCGGTCTCCCCCTGGATATAGACCCCCACGGCTCCGTTCTCAATCGCCTTGTCCGCCGCGCTGAAGAGGTCGTCCTTGCGCGGCTTGATCTGCGCAATCCACTGGATGCGGCCCTTCTTCTGCGTCCGGTACAGTTGCAGGATGCGCAGCGTGCGTTCGTCCAGGCGGAGAATGGCCGTGTTGATCCCGCTCTGTTCACACTTTCCGAGCGTTTCCATGACTTTGTCGTCCGTGAAGTAATTCTGCAGGAGCGAGGAGACGTAGATGAGGTCGCGGCTGTGCGCGTGGCCGCTGATGAGATTGCCGCCGCAGATGAGACGTCCGATCTCGACGTTCTTGATCTTGCCCGTGGGCATGGCGCCCGGCCGGGGCGGGGGTTCTGCGGCGGCCGCGTCCTGGCCGCGCGCCAGCAGAATCTTCTCCTCGAACCCGAATCCCAGCGCGGCGCCAGTGGACGCTGCGGCGGATCCGTGCAGAAAGGAGCGGCGGCTCAGCTTCTTTGACATGCGGCAGCCTCCCTGTCTTCCCGGCATCTGCGCCGAGATCGTGCGGCCGTCGTCTTGTGTTACGTCAGAAGATGCGCTGGATATTCGTTGGGGGCGCGTTGAGGGTGCTTTCGTCCTCGGCCTCGGCCGCGGAGGAATGGAAGAAGCTGCCCTCGATCTCTTCTTTCCCGGACTCGAACTCTTCAATGGAGATGCTGCCGATAATCTGGACCGGCAGTTTCGTGTCGAGACTGACAAAGGATACGCCGGTGCCTTGGGGGAGCATCGCCGGCTCCCGCTCCGACTTCCACTTCCGGGCGGGTTTCCCGCCCGACCACATCGTAACCACGTAGACACTTCTCATCCGAGGCGCTCCAAGCGGCTCACAGGCCGATAGTCTCGTCCAGTTCCTTGAGAAACGCGTTGATCTGCTGCTGGTCTTTCGGCCCGATCTGCGTGAATTGCACGCCCGACGCATATCCGTGATGTTCATGAACGGCCTTCGTCCAGCGAACGGCGCCGCCCGCGCGGATCTTGCCGCCATTGCGCATCCCGATCAGCAGACTCAGTTCCTGGCCGATGTCCAACTGCTGCGCGCTGAACAGGGAGCAGCCTTCGGGGCTCAAATCGAGGATGCGCCCGGAAAGGGGGAATTCCTCAACGGTCCACGTGTCGTTCTGGCCGCTCGCATGGGTGATCTTGAGCGCGACTTGCGCCTTGCAGTTGTGACGAATGGCGCGGCGGCGCAGATGCCGCTGTTCCCGCGATGCATCGTCGTCCTTTCTGCCGCGCATTTCGTCGAGCTGCCGAAGCATCTCGCGATCCGATTGCCGCCGCACTGTCCTTCGCCGTTCCGTCAGCATGTCTCTTCCCTCTCCACTTCAAGACACTGCCTCATTGGCATCCGGTTCCGTGTCCCACGATAGCCGGTACGCGCCCTATTCTGCACTGGATGAACGCGGGAAACAAGTGCCTCCGGAGCCTGAACACGGGCCGTGCGCACCGGACTTCAGCCCGCTTACCTGGCCGATATCTCCAGCAGCAGGGGCGTGAGATCGTTTCCAACCGAGACGCTTTCTCCCTCGGCATGCGCCCATCCGGCCGCGCTGCACCACGGCCCCAAGGCGATGGTGCTGGAACCGGTGCGTCCATCGGCAAGTTCGAAACGCAGGCAAAGCGCCCGGACTTTCATGTAGTCCTTGCCGGGGTTCTTGATCACGAGCGTGTTAAAGGGGGCAAGCGTGGCCAACGCCTCGGCCGGCAAGGACAGCTCAGCCGCATGCCAATCGACGTCGCTGGGAGATTCGGGCACCGCGCCTGCTTTGATCCCGTTGAAGTAAAGGAACGAAGCGTATTCTCCGCCGTTCACGCCGGCCGTCTCCAGGGCGATCTTTGCGGACTTTACATTCCTGAGATCCTCACGGGTGAGCCCGGGCAACGGCGCGGGGGCGGGCCCATACAGCGTAGGCTGCGGCGCCTCGAACAAAGCGGCCTGATACGCGGGTTCATCCATCACAATTCTCGGCGCGCCCCACACCGCCCAGTCCGAATAGGAATTGTCGGCGGGCCCCACGTCGGTGATCAGCCGGAGCGTTCCGCTCTTTCCCGCGAAAGCTTCCAGCGAGGCGGTCCGCGGGAGCCACTGGTTCAGCGTGGCATATTGCTCGCTGAATACTTCCTGCTCGCGCAGGCCGTCGTTGAACACGGCCTTGAAGGCGCAGCCGTCCTGCGTGGTTGAACCGGCGCGGAAACCCAAGGCGAAATCGATGCGCGGCCGTCCGGCAGGCAGGGTCACCGCGAACTCCGCGAACGTCAGGCCGACGCCATGCTGGTAGGGCGGGTGCATGAAGAGCGCGTCTCGCGTCTCGCCGCCGATGTTCTCCTGAACGGCATAGCAGCAGGCGCCGGTGCTGGGCATGTCGCAGGCTGATTCCGCCTGGCCACGATAGCGGATGCCACTACGGAAGGGCGTCCGGGCCAAATCCGCCACAACCCACTCGGAGGGCTGGATTCGCAGATAACGCCGCAGTTCACTCGTCCGTGTTGCCTCGGATGCGCGCAGAACGATGGGATACAAGCCCGGCCCGAGCCCCGGCGGAAGCGCCCAGCGGAGCGGACACACCTCTTCAGGCGCGCAGTGAATCCGGCGCGGCCCGGGTCCTTCGTTCCAACCCTCGCCCGTGAGTACCACCTCCGCCTCGGCGGGAGCATCCAGATGACTCTTCAGAACGCCGGTGAGCGAAATGACCGCAGCCGGGGACAACGTGCGCGTTTCGCATTCGAGCGCAAGTTCAAAGGCGGGCAGGATTGTCACATCGATCCAACGCGGTACGATCATGCCCAGGCTGGATGTGTAGGGATGCCATTGGAACCAGCATCGAGTGAAGGGCGTCGTGTCCTCCGGAATCCGAAGCGGCAGCATGGCCTTGCCGCGGGCCGGATGCGCCACAGGCAGTTTGCAGGGGACTTGGGTGCCGTCGGGCAACACTTGCAGACAGTATGGCGCCTGGCTGTCCTCCCAATGGGCGGGGGGATCCCAGGAGACTTTCGCGGACAGTGTCTCGCCGGGCACCGCATATTTACGAGGCAGTTCCACTCCCCAGGCGAAGTCGCGGTGCGGCTCCCGGCGCAGTTTGTATTTCATCACGCCCGGCTTCGCGAGCGGCATGACAGTCAGGGTTTCCGCGCCGTGACGCACCTCGGTCATGCCCGCCTCTTCCCCGGCTTCTGTATAGGCCATGGCGCGAAAAGTGCTCTGCGAATCCGCGTTCAACCAGGCGAGGCCAATACTCACCTCCTCGGCGGCGGTGCACGGGATGACCCACCACCCGTCGTCCGCCGGTTTCACAGCCACCGCCCCGCGCGTGCTGAGTTCCGGCGTATGAACCACCCCGCCGCGTGTGTCGAGATACAAGTAGTCCGCGCAGCGCACCACGTCGCGGCGCACGCCGTCCACGCTGGCCGAACTTACGAGAATGTCCCCGGGCCTGAACGCGATGAAGGACGCGGGCGGCAACAGATATGCGGTGCCGTCAACGCTGAGCGGCCAGTCCAGGCGTTCGCTCAGATTACTCCAGGTTTCCAGGCCGTTCTCGTAGGCGACGTGTATTTGGCGGCGCTTGTGTGCTTCCGTGGCAAGTGCCGTGGACGTATCCACGAACTGATCGCCGTTGAAGTACTCGATCTTGCGCACCGGAATCATGGCGTAGCGCTGCTGCAGCGCCTGCAGGAGATAGTACGACTTGAGCGTGCCGTCGAGCCCCCACTCCTCCGTCAGGAAACCGATGTGGCCGAAGGCGATCGTGGCCGTCATGAAGCGATCGAAATAGGGACTGAGGCGCGAGTGGTTCTTTGTCCAATCGCCCGTCTCGCCGTAGTACATGACGGGGAAGCCCATCCCGAAATCGGTCATCTTGGGATGCATGCGCAGCAGATCAAAATCGACGAGCGGCTCGCATTTCTCGCCCGCGCCATAGGGATAGATCGTGGCGTAGTTGCCGTCCACAATCCCCGCATAGAACCAGTGGTGGTTCCCTTCGCTGAATACCGGCCCGTGATGCGCGCTGCTCTCATTCCAGAGCAGCCGCGCGAATGCGTTGAATTGCGTGCGGAACATGCCGGCGCCAGGGGTTCGCGCATCGTAGTCCGTGCGGCCCCAGGGCGAGTAGGCGGTGTGCACGTCGCAATACTGGGCGGTCGTGCCGTAGCGTTCGTGAATGCGCGGCGCGTACTCCGCCTCCTTCTCGACGGCGCGCAGCGGCTTCAGCGCGTAAGTCCGCGGCCAGGCCTTCTGCCAGCGGCCCTCGGAATCGAGACAGACATCGTCCTCATTCCAATTCGCATTCACCGGCGCGAAATCCACGTAGTTCGTATACGTGCCGAAGCGGTAGCCGAGGCCCCGCACGAAGGCGCCGTATTGCGCAAGACGTTCGTCGCCGATGCTGGGTGCAGGCCGGTCGCGCAGGGTGAAACTCTCGCCGCCCTCGCGCCAGCCCACCTCGTGATGGCATGCGATGAACTTGTCGATGCCGTAGGCCTTGTAGCGCGCGAGCATCTCGTTCTGATGCGCCGGGCCGATGTTGCGCCAGAGGCATTCGCGCGCCGCGTCGCCCGTATCGCAGTTCGGATTCGGGATATTGGGCAGCACCTCCTGCACGTCTCGGCTGACGTTGATGAAGATCCGTTCACGCAGGGGATTGCGCACGCCGTCGGTCCTGGGCAAATAGACAGCGCCTCCGGTATATCCAATCGCGCCGGCCTCGTGAAGCCGCGGTTCGCCAAAGAGTTCGGAGGCGTCGGAATTGTAGTAATCGGGCAGCGCAAGGAGGAAGGGTCCGCCGCCCGCGCCGAACACGACTTTCGGCCAGTCCATACCGTACGTGAGATACGGGAAGAAGACGGTTTTCGCGTCGTTCAACCCATGGGCAAGGCCGATGTCCAGTTGCGCGGCTTGCCTTCCTTCGGCCGTGACATCGACCACGAGCGACTTCCCCTTCACGCGCAATGCATAACGGTAACGCGCCACGGCCTCGCCGCTCGCCAATTCCCAGTCCACGCGGCAACCCGCGTCAACACATTCGAAAGCGGCGCAGCGCGCGGTCACGCCCGCATCGCCCGGACGAATCCTCTTTCCATTCAGATCGAATGTGATTCCGCCCCGCCAGCACGGATGGAAAATCTTCCCCCCCATCTCCACTTGGATGTCGCTGAGAGAGCCGTCGCCCGAGCGATACGTGTAGGCCAGGTCTCCAGAAGGCGCTTCAACAGTCCAGCGGCAGACTTTGTCGCCCGGCGTGAAAGCAATCGTGGTCGCCTCTTTTTGCAGCGGGAGGATTGTGTCGGGCGTGGTGGGCCAGGGAAGCGTTTCGGGCCCCGGCGTAAAGAACAAGGGCTTGTACTCCATGACATAGCACTGGAGCGAATCGAAGTAGAGCCGGGCCGGGGCCGCGCTGGCGCAACCCACCACCTCTATGCCGGTGAAACGTGCGGGGAAATCGAGCACGCCGTCGTTATTCGCGCCCAACGCTTCGTAGTGGCGGGATTTCCCGTCGGGACTCACGACCGTCTCGTGCAGGATCGACCAGTAGTCGAAATCGATGGTGCCGAGCGGGACACGATAGTCTTCGTCCTTGGCATCGCGCACGCGAACGTAGACCCCGACGCGGGACGTTGCCGGCGGATTCACCCAGCCCCAGTTGTTCCCGCGCACCCAGAGATTCACCCCGGTGAAGGCGCACGGGATGGGAATCGGTTGCGGCGGCTCGAGAATGAAACTGCTGATGGCGGATTCGCCGGCATAGACGAGTTTCATCGAATACTCGCCGTACAGGCGTTCCTGGCGCGAGCGATACGCCGCCGCGCGCGCGCCGTTGAAGCTGCGAATCGTCCAGCCGGAGAGATCCTCGAATCCGGTTAGCTCCGGATGCTCCGGCTGGGTGCGACCGGCCCATTCCATTTCATACGGCCGCTGCCCCTCCGGCGCACCGGCCTCATCCTCGTTGGAGGCCGGGTCCTGAGCAATGGCGGTCAGGCGCAAACAGAACAGCGCAAGAACGACGAAGATCGGGCGCATGGCACCTCCCCTCGATTGTCTGTCTCCTCGGCCGCATGGAACGCCCGGCGGGAACACCCGCTCCTCAATCCAACGCAACCAGGCCGTCGGGCGCATCGGAAACCGGCACGGCGCACGGAGCCGCCTCTTCCGGCGTCCCCGTCCCGGGCGCAGCCAGAGCGGGACGGAACCAGAAGGATTCGAGCAAGGCCAGCAGCGCCATGTACACCACGAAGAGGAATATCATCCATGAAAGCCAGTAATACGTCGGGAATTCCTGTGACCAGATGCCGTAGAGATAGTAGCCCGCCATGGCCGTCAGGAACATTCCGACGAGGCCCATCGCGCGGCTGGGCCGCTCCATCTCCGCGGTGAAGAAGAGCATGGGCACGAGCAGGATGATGAAATAGTAGTACGTGGGCGCCACGAGGAAGAACATGGGCACGAAACTGAAGCTCAGCGCCTGCCAGTCCTTCAAGCCTTTGACCGCCAGAATGCAGATCAACAGCACGGCCGCCTGGATGGTCCACCACGCACGCTGATGATCCCGGTAAATCGTTCCCTGGATCTGCGGCGCGAACTTCTTGATGGCCGCCCTGCTCTGTTGCGTCGCCGCGAGCGCTTTCACGCCAGGCTTCGTGGACGCGGCCTTCGTCTCCGGCGCCGGGCCGTAGATGAGTTCACTGACCGCCTTCTCCCAGTCGAAATCCGGCTTGAATCGGCTCATGAAGAGGTACTTGAAGCCGATTCGCCATCCGGAGATGTCCTGATTGTGCCGGCCAATCTTGGAACCGAAATCCCGCCAGAGATACAACCCGCCGGAATAGGCAATCGAAGCGCTGACGAGCAGAACCACGCTGACCGCAAACGCGCCGAAGAAGCGGAGGTAATTCCGGTTGATCAGGCCTCGCCAGAGTCCCCAGACGGCGCAGGTGCACAGGAGCAGGCCCGCAAGACAGCCCGGAAAAAGCACGAGGAGGCGGAAGGACCACGGAACGGGCAATCCCGTCGGAATCTTCATGAGCAGTGGCGCGGGCAGATTCACGTAAATCGTCGCGAGGACGATTGCCCCGGCCGCGTGGGCGGACACAAGGAAGGCCAGCGCCTTCAAGCAGGGCTTCATTTCGCCGTAGCGGTCGTAGAAAGCCTGTGCCGCCTGCCGCGCGACACGCAGCAGGTCCCACAGGAGTTTGGCGCCCAAGCCAAAGAGGAAGACGCCGGGGAAGACCCGGGCCAGAAACGAGTATGCCACGAAAAAGCCCGCGAGCCCGTAACGCTCCTTCTTCACCAGACATACTGCGAGCACGAGCGCCACGGCGAAATCCGTCCGCATCAAGGCGCCTTTCATGTGCGAGAAATGCATCATGTAGTGGGTGCCCAGTAGCAGGAGCAAGAGCAGCGCGGATCGCGGGCCGAACGCCCAGAAAACGCAGACAAACGCGGCGCTAATCAGGAGGAGGTCGATCACGGCCAGGAAATTCATGCCGGCTTCGCTCTCCGTGGGGAACCGGTTTGTCAGCAGCCCGCCCACAATGGCGCTCCACACGGGCGAGGCGTTGTAGCCTTTGTCGCGGAGCACACTGTTCCACCGCCCGGTGCTCATTTCCTTCTTGAACCAGCCGACGTCCCTCACCCACGCGTTCCATCGTTCGGGCGAAAAACGCACCTTGAAATGATCTCGGTGCTTGAGCACGTCGGCGACGGCGATGTATCCGCCGGTGGACAGATTCCGGATGCTCTTCTTCTCATTCGAGTACTTCATGCCGGTCTCATCGTCGGCGATGAGCGAGGCGGCATAGAGGCCGGTATAGCCGATCTCCGGGGCATACTTTGTCCCGAGGTAATAGTGGTAGAACTCGTAGGCGTTTAGATAACGGCCGTTCCGGAACCTGCCCCAATCCAGATAATTGGCGGCGGCAAAGAAGGTCATCGTGACGAGGCCGGCCATCAGGAAGCCGTGTATGGCAGGAAGCAGGCCCGGTTGCACCACGCTCCAGATCCGAAGCAGCGGCGGGCTCTGTCCCAGGCGAGAAGCCAAGCGCCCGATCGGGGGGATGTGGCCGAACAGCGCAAGAAGCCGCCCCAAGCGGTGCCGTTGAGCGATCAGACAATAGAGCACGATGAGGCCGATGGCCAGTTTGGGCAGGAGATAATACAGGGGATGTCCTTGAGTCAAAGTGACTAACGGCAGCGTCAGCTTCGTCCAAAGGCTGGCGGATGGAACTGGCACGGCTGGCATGTGGCTTCCTCGCAGTATCGTGAAATACCCTAACAGTCAGGACCCCGCAAAGGCAAAGGTTTGCCCCGCGGCCCGGAATATGGGATGATCGGCGCCAGGCACACGAAAGGAATGAGTCATGAAAAGGATGGCGCTGATGATGTCCCTGATACTGATGGCCGGCATTGCCGGGGTTGGAATCCTGCACGGCATGGCTTCGGCGGAGGCCGCCGCGTCGCTCCGGCACGTAGTCCTGTTCAAATTCAAAGCGGACGCGAAACCGGAGACGATCCAGCAGATTGAGAACGCATTTCGCGAACTGCCCAAGAAGATCTCCGTGATCCAGAGCTTCGAATGGGGCACGAATGTCAGCCCCGAGAAACTGGATCAGGGATTCACCCACTGCTTCTTCCTCAGCTTTAAGAGCGAGGCGGATCGCGACACGTATATTGCCCATCCTGATCACAAGGCGTTCGGCAAGTTGCTCGGGCCCTCCTTGGACAAGGTGCTGGTGCTGGACTACTGGGCCAAGCCGTGACGGGCGAAGAGCCGCACCGCTTCCATAGTTCCGGTCCGCCGCATCGAGGCGCATGAGTATGGCTGTCACGCCGCGCAAAGCCGCCGCCGTCGTCATTTTGCGGGACGACGAGACGCTGCTCGTGCGCCGCAACGTCAAGCTGGCGTTCATGGGGGGGCATCACGCCTTCCCGGGCGGCGCACTGGATCGGAACGATGATGCGCGGCATGTCGTGGGGGCCGAAAACTCCGAGCAGGCGCTCGCCATGTTCGCGGCCGCCCGCGAGGTCTTCGAGGAAACCGGACTGATGCTGGCGCGGGGGCCGCAGCCCGACCCGGAGCCGCTGCAGACGGCCCGGCGTGCGATTCACGCGCACCGGGAGACGTTCGCTCAGATCCTGGATCGCTTCGGACTCCGCATTCACGCGGAGGATTTCGCGCCGGCGGGCGTGTGGATCACGCCGGGATTTTCGCCGGCGCGCTTTCACACCCAGTACTTCCTGTGCAACTATTCGGGAGATTTCTCCGGGGAAGTCCTGGAAGCGGATGGGGAAATCGTTGGATTGGATTGGCTCCGCGCGGGGGAGGCCCGCTGGCGCTGGCACATGGGGCTGTTGAAGCTCTCGACGCCCGTGGCGGTTATCCTGCGCCATCTCGAACAACTCCGGCCGCCGGAACTGCTCGACTGGCTGCGCCGTGTGCCGTTCCGAAACCCGAACATGCCGGATCTCTTCGAGACGCGTCCAGGCATTCTGATTCTCCCCGTGCATTCGCACACGTTGCCGCCGGCGGCCTACACGAATTGCGTGGTCATCGGAGAGGAACAGCTCTACGTGGTCGATCCAGGCGCGACGGACCCGGACGAACAGGAGCACCTGCGCACGCTGCTGGAGCATCTGGCGGTCCTGGGAGGCCGCGTCGCCGCGATCCTGCTCACGCACGCGCACAAGGACCACGCGGGCGCCGCGCCGTTCCTGCGCACGGCCTTCGGCGCTCCGATCTGGTGCCATGAGGCCGCGGCGCGGGAGGCCGGCTTCGCCGTCGACCGTTTCCTGAGCGACGGAGAAGTAATCGAGGTCGCGGGGAATCCGCCGTGGCGCATCCGTTGCCTGCACACCCCCGGGCACAACGCCGGGCACCTGTGTTTTCTCGAGGAGAGTACCGGTTCGCTGCTCTGCGGCGACATGATGGCCAATCCGGGGACGATTCTGATATCACCGGACTACGGCGGCGACATGACGCAGTACCTGGCGAGCCTGGAGCGTCTGCTGCAGGAGGACGTGCGCTTCACGGTGCCCGGTCACGGCCTGCCCAGCTTCGGCGAGAGTGGCCGCGGCGAGCTGCGCCGACTCATCGCGCACCGGCAGGCGCGCGAGGCGCGGATCCGCGCCGCCTGGGACTCGGGCGCGCGCACAGTGGACGACCTCATGGAAAAGGCGTATGATGATGTTGGACGTGAGACATGGCCCCTGGCGGAGCAGCAGCTCAGGGCGCATTTGGCCCGCCTTGGACTCCGCATCGAGGGGCCTCCGGCATAAAGCGGTAACGTATACGAAGACTGTGGATGCCGCGAAGCCCGCCGTGCGGCGGGCGCCGTCATCCCAGTCCGATCAAGGGGCCGGCGATGGGCATCAAGAACATCTATCAAATCCGTGAGATCTCAACGCTCTCGTTCAACGAACGCGTGCTGCAGGAAGCCGAGGATCCACGCAACCCCCTGCTTGAGCGCCTGAAGTTCCTGGGCATCTTCTCGTCGAACATGGACGAATTCTTCAAAGTCCGCGTGGCGAGCATGCACCGGATGATCGAACTGGGCAAACGCCGCATGGCGGACGTCCTCGAAGTGGTGGCGGAAGAGGCCAAGGACCTCGATGAGCGATTCCAGGCCGCGTATGCCGCGATTATCTCCGCGCTTGGGGATCAGGGCGTGCGGGTGCTCACGCAGAAGGAAATCGACGAACACTCCCCGGAACTGCACGGCTGGCTCCAGGAGTACTTCCATGAGATGGTTCTGCCGAGCCTCGTGCCTGTCATCCTCTGCGACGAGCGGCCCATGCCGCAACTCACGGACGGCGCCCTCTATTTCGGCGTGAAAATGTGGGGCAAAAAGCCCCGCTACGCCATTCTCGAACTCCCGTCCACCCTGCCGCGCTTCGTCGCGCTGCCCAACGGCAATATCATGTACATCGACGACGTGATTCGGCACTCCCTCGACGAGGTCTTCTACATTTTCGAGTACGAGCGCATCGAGGCCTTCGAGTTCAAGATCTCGCGCGACGCGGAACTGGACATCGACAACGACTTCTCCGAAGGCTATGTGCGGAAGATGCAGAAGGTGCTGCGCCAGCGCAAAGGCGGCCGCCCGACGCGGCTCGTTTATGATGCCGAGATGCCGAGCGGGCTCCTCAAATGGCTGAAAAAGGAACTGAACGTCGGGCCGGACGACACCGTCATCGCGGGCGGACGATATCACAACATGCGCGACCTGATGCGCTTCCCCGTGCGGCGGCCAGACCTCTGTTTCGAAGAACTCGAGCAGGCCAAGCACCCCGTCCTGGACGGCAAGCGCATCCCCATGCTCGACATCATCCGGAAGCAAGACCTGCTGATCACGTATCCGTATCAGTCTTTTGACCACCTGATCCGGCTCCTGCGCGAAGCGGCCATCGACCCGAAGGTCGAGGCCATCAAGATGACGCTCTACCGGGCGGCGAGCCCGTCGAGAATCGTCAATGCACTCATCAACGCGGCCCGCAATGGCAAGAAAGTGACGGTCTCGATCGAGCTGCAGGCCCGCTTTGACGAGGAGAACAACATCCGCATCTCCGAGAGGCTGCAGGAAGAGGGCGCACACGTCGTGTATGGGTTGCCGCCGCTCAAAGTGCACGGCAAGCTGCTGCTCATCCAGCGCGAAGGCTCCTTGTACGCCGGCCTGTCGACCGGGAATTTCAACGAGGTCACCGGCGACCTGTACGTGGACAGCCTGCTCCTGACGGCCGACCGGCGCCTGACGAACGAGGTGGATGACATCTTCAGCTTCTTCGATCAGGCCACGGGCATCCGCGCGCTGACGCCCCCCAAGTTCAAGCACCTGATGGTTTCTCCCTTCAACACGCGCAAGACGCTTTCGCGGCTCATCGCGCGCGAAACGGCCAAGGGCGCCGAAGGCCGCATCTTCGTCAAGACCAACCATCTGACCGACGCAAAGATCATTGCCAAGCTCCAGGAGGCCGCCGACGCCGGCGTCAAGATTGACCTCGTGGTCCGGACAACCTATGCGGTGCTCCCGCACAAGAACATCCGGGCGATTTCCATCCTCGATCGCTTTCTCGAGCATCAGCGGGCGTATGTGTTCGGCAAGGGCACGGACCAGGTTGTGTACATGAGTTCGGCCGATTTGATGGAACGCAATATCGACTGGCGTGTCGAAGTGGCTTTCCCCATCTATGATCCCGCCCTCCGGCGACAGGTCCTGGATATGATGGCGATTCAGGCCGCGGACAATTTCAAAGCGCGCGAATTGGACCAGATGCAGACGAATCGCTACATTGACGGCGAAGGCGAGAAGCATCGGGCACAGAGCGAAACCCACCGCTACTTTCTGCAGCTGGCCAACGGCGCCTGACTGCCCCCTCCGGAACCGGCCATCAGAAGCTGGGATGGAAGAAGGCGATGGCGTCAAACACCACTGCGGCCACGAAGGCCGACAAGGGGATCGTAAGCACCCACGCCCAAACGATGCTTCGGGCCACCCCCCATTTCACGCCCGACAGGTTTGTGGTGGCCCCGACCCCGATGATCGCTCCGGTGATCGTGTGCGTCGTGGAAACGGGTATTCCCATATGGGTCGCCATGAAGAGCGTCAGCGCGCCCGCCGTGGACGAGCAGAATCCGCCCGCAGGCTTCAGTTTGGCGATCTTCATGCCCATCGTCTTGACGATGCGCCACCCGCCCATGGCCGTGCCGATGCCCATGGCCACGTTGCACGAAACCACAATCCACAGCGTGTCGGAATTCCACAGCGACAGTTCCGTGTCTTCCCCGAGCTTGTTGGCCGCGATGAGGAGCGCCACGATAACGCCCATGGTCTTCTGCGCGTCATTGCCGCCATGGCCGAGCGAGTACAGGGCTGCTGACACAAACTGGAGCTGCTTGAAGAGCTGGTCCACGTGGCCGGGCCGCCAGCGGCGGAATATCCAGTAGATGCACACCATCATGGCGAAACCGATCGCGAGCCCGATGAGCGGCGCCAGGGGAATGAACTTCACGGTTGCCCAGACTTTGCCCCACTCGATGACGGAAAACCCTTTGTGCGCCATCCCCGCGCCCACGAGCCCGCCGATGAGTGCGTGGGAAGAACTGGTTGGCAGCCCCCAGAACCACGTGAGCAGATCCCAGATAATCGCGCCCATCAGGGCCGCAAAGACCACGAAGACGAAGCCGGGATCCTGCGGATCGATATGGACAATCTTCTTGATCGTGTGCGCCACTTCGGGCCGGAAGACGAACATGGCCGCAAAGTTGAAGAACGCCGCCCAAAGCACCGCCGCACGCGGCGAAAGCACGCGCGTCGAAACGATGGTTGCAATGGAGGTGGCCGCGTCATGGAACCCGTTGATGACATCAAAGGCCAGCGCGACACCCACTGTGATTATGACTAGCGTCCACATCGGATCCATGTGATCAGGAACTTTCGATTACAATGCCCTGGATCGTGTTGGCCACGGATTCGCAACGATCGGTCGCCTTCTCCAACCGCTCGAAAAGCTCTTTCCACTTGATGACTTTGATGGCGTCCGTCTCGTGCTTGAAGAGGTCGGCCAGCGCCGAACGCATCAGGATATCCCCCTCGTTTTCGAGGTCGAAGAGCACGATGCAGTGCTGCTTGATCGTGTCCGCGTTCTTCATGTTGCGCAGGCCGGTGACGGCCAGTTCGATCTCTTTGCTGGCGCGCACCAGCACGTCGGCAAGCGCCGTCGCCTCCGGACGCACTTCCTGGATTTCGTACATCACCAGGCGCGAGGCAATCGACTCAATCGAATCCACCACGTCGTCCATCCGCTGCATCAGCCCCAGAATCTCAGAGCGGTCGATGGGCGTGATGAAGGTCTTGTGAAGCGCGTCCGTGCACGCGTGCGTCACGGAATCGGCTTCGCGCTCGATTTCCTTGATTCGCGCGGCGCGCACGGGCATATCGCCTCCGGCCGAGAGCATGGCGAAAAGCTCTTTGCACGCTTCGATGCCGTAGCGGCTGTGTTGCTCGAAGTACTCGAAAAAATTGGTCTCTTTGGGGAGAATGCTGCGAAACATGGCTCACCTTTCCACCTAGACGTTGGCTGCTTGGACATTAGGAGGAGCGATCACCCAGTGGATAGTGTAGCAGACCCGCGCGGGTGAAATCATCCAACGCGGACCCATGGGGCCGCGTAATCTGCGCATCAGAGAGCCGGATGTGCTGCCTTGATGAGTTCGAGGCAAATTGCGGCAATGAAGGCCGAGAACGGGATCGTGAGAAACCAGGCCCACACGATGCGCGTCGCCACCCCCCACTTGACGCCGGAGAGGTTGTTGACCGCGCCAACGCCCACAATCGCCCCCGTAATCGTATGCGTGGTCGATACCGGAATGCCCGCGTGCGTGGCCATGAACAGGGTGGCGGCGCCGGCGGTTTCGGCGCAGAAACCGCCCACCGGCCTCAGTTTTGTGATGCGCATGCCCATCGTCTTCACAATGCGCCAGCCGCCAAAGGCCGTGCCGATGGCCATCGCCACATGGCAGGCGAGAATGATCCAAAGCGTGTTCCAGTGCGTCAGAGAGAGCTGGACCTCTTTGTCCATGTAGCCGCCGGCCACGAGCAGGGCCACGATCACGCCCATGGTCTTCTGCGCGTCGTTGCCGCCGTGCCCCAGCGAGTAGAGCCCGGCCGAGATGAACTGGAGTTTGCGGAACAACTGGTCCACGGCCATGGGCCGCCAGCGGCGGAAACCCCAGAAGACGAGCACCATCAGGACAAAGCCGATGGCCAGACCGATGAGCGGGGCGAGCGGAATGAACTTCACGGTCGCCCAGACTTTGGACCACTCGATCACGCCAACGCCCTTGTGCGCGATGCCCGCCCCGACGAGCCCCCCGATGAGCGCATGGGAGGAACTCGTGGGCAGTCCGGCCCACCACGTGATCAGATCCCAGAGGATTGCGCCGAGCAGTGCGGCAAGCACCACAAATACGAAGCCCGGATCGCTGGCATCGATATGGACGATCTTTTTAATCGTATTTGCCACCTCCGCCGGAAAGACAAACATGGCCGCAAAGTTGAAGAAGGCCGCCCAGAGCACCGCGGCGCGCGGCGACAGGACCCGGGTCGAAACAATCGTCGCGATCGAGTTTGCGGCGTCATGGAATCCGTTGATGACGTCAAAGAGCAGGGCGACACAGATTGTGCCTACGATGATGAGGAAGATGGGGTCCATGCGATTACGACGCCTCTATCACGATGCCGAGGATGACGTTGCCCACAGTCTCGCACCGGTCCGTGGCCTTCTCCAGCCGCTCGAAGATCTCCTTCAGCTTGATGACAGTAATCACGTTGGACTCGTGCTTGAACAAATCCGCCAACGCCGAGCGCATGAGGGTGTCTCCCTCGCTCTCCAGATCAAACAGGGCCATGCAGTGCTTTCTGATCATGTCCGTGTTCCGCAAATCGCGCAGGCCTGATACCGCCTGGGCAATTTCCTGGCTCGCGCGCACGAGCACATCGGCGAGCGCGCGCGCTTCGGGACGGCCCTCCGCAATCTCGTACATGGACAGCCGCGCGGCGATCGCCTCGATTGAATCGGCCACGTCATCGAGCCGCTGAATCAGGGTGAGGATGTCCGAGCGGTCGAGAGGTGTCACAAAGGTCATGTGCAGCGCGTCCGTGCACGCATGCGTCACGGAGTCGGCTTCGCGTTCGATCTCCTTGATCCGGGCGGCGCGCACGGCGAGATCGCCCGCGCCGGAGAGCATGGCATAGAGTTCATGGCATGCCTCGCAACACAGGCGGCTGTGCTGCTCGAAATAGTCAAAAAAGCTTGTTTCCTGGGGAAGGATGCTTCTGAACATTGGCCTCGCCTCCGTCTGGCTTCATTATGGCCGCCCGTCCTTCCGGACCAGCGTCTCTGTTTGCAGGAACCTTGCCTTATCGCTCGGATATTTCCCAGACACCCCTATTCTGGGCGTGCTCTGTTAGGTTCGTGTTAGGCCGCAGTCAATAATCGGTTATTGCCGGGGCCGCATTCCGGGCGCTTGATTCCGGCCAAAGCGGTGGCTTAGTGTCTCTTCGAACAGGAAGGAGGGCCGGCCCATTACTGCCAGGGATCGCGTCTATGCGGCATTGCGCCGCGAGTCTTCCGGCCGCGTGCCGGTGTTCATGTGGTTTCACCCCTCCACGACGCGGCGATTGGCCGCCTTGCTGGAGATCCCGGCGGATCGGGTCGCCGAGGCCATGGGCAACGATGTCCGCCAAACCTGGGTGAACAACAACTACGCCATGGAAGGCGTGGTGCACGAACACGAGGGCGACTCGCACGTGGATTTCTGGGGCGTGCGTTGGGTCAAGCGCGGGGAATTCAACCAGATTGACGCCTTCCCGCTCGCGGGCGCGTCCCCGGAAGAGGTCCTGGCTTATCGCTTTCCCGCGCAGCACGCGGAATTCCTGCTGGAACGCATGCTGCCCGTCCTTGAGCGCCGCGGCGATTCCTTCGTCGGCGTCGATGTCTCTCCGTGCGTTTTCGAGATGTACTGGCGCTTGCGCGGGATGGAAGACGCCATCCTTGACCTCGCGGTGCATCACGAGATGATTGACACGATGTTTGCGCGCTGCGCGGATTTCTCGGTTATGCTCTCTGTGGCGGCGTGTGAACGTTTCGACGTCGATTGGCTCTGGCTCGGCGACGACGTGGCCGGGCAGCAGGCGCTGATCATGAGTCCGGACCTGTGGCGCGAACAGATCAAGCCGCATCTGCGCCGGGTGGCCGACGTGGGAACGCGGCGGGGCTTGCCCGTGGCCTATCACTGTTGCGGCGCGCTGCGGGATATCATCCCCGATCTGATTGAAATCGGCGTCAGTATCCTGAATCCCGTGCAGTGCAATTGCCCCGGCATGGAACCCTTGAGCCTCAAGCGGGAATTCGGGCGGCAACTCACGTTCATGGGCGGGGTGGACACGCAAGGCGTGCTCCCCAACGGCACGGAGGCGGAAGTGCGGCAGGCGACGGCCCGGCTCATCGAAGGCATGACTTCCGACGGCGGCGGTTACATCCTGGCCGCCTCGCACACGATCCCGCCGGAGACCCCCGACGAGAACATCTTCGCCATGTACGACGTGGCGGGCATCACCCGCGAAGAGATCTTCGACCGCGCGGCGGCTATGCGGCGCGACGCAGGCGCCTCAGCCCGGCCATGAGGGGCAGGAGCAGGATCACGTTCAACAGGGGATACCGCAACGCCGCGATGAGCGGCCATAAGGCCAGTCGGACAAACGAGGCCAGCACGGGATGTCGCGCCACAAGGTCCGCCAACGGCGGGCTCATCCGATAGTAGCCATCCGCCAGGGCGGTGCCGAACGTGTTCGTGAGCAGATGATCATCGCGCAGAGCCCGCAATACGCCGATCTCTCCCGCGAGGGGTGTGCCGTAGGCCGCCGTGGCGATGAAACAGGGTCCGCCGGCAGCATCGGTTCGAAGTATGATGAACGTGCTGAAATGCGAGGTGTCGAATGAAACGGCGCCGTCCTTCACCCGAGTTCGCGTGATGCCGGCATCGAACCACGCCTGGGAACTGGAATCCCAATAGGCAACCTTCACATTGCTCTCCGTCAGCCCGATTCCCGAGACCGGCGCCTCCACAGTCACGGCCTGGGACAGCAGAATGCCGCCGGGCGCCAGGTCGAAGAGGCTCAGGATCGTGCCCGAGGGCGTGAACGGAAACGCGTCCGCATTCACTTCACTGACGGCCAAGACGGTCTTCTCGCTGAACACGCCGGCCGGTGCCAGAATTTGAAGCCCGTCGAGGGGACTCTGGCTGTCCGCAACATTCAGTTCCGCCGCCACGCCCGGCTTCACTTCCACGGACGCCGCCACGGGGTGCGCGGAAATCGTGATGGGGGCAAGGACTTGGGTGAGCACGCCATCCTCATCGGCCACCACGAGGGAAACACGCCGGAAACCGGGTGGCGTACTCTCCGGAAAAGTGAAGGAGGGATTCTGCTCCGTGCTGTCGACGCTCCCGTCGCCGTCGAAATCCCAGGCATAGGCAAGCGATCCGCCGATGAGTGACACGGCTTCCATGTCGAACGCCACGCTGAGCGGCGCGGGGCCCGCCCCGGGCGTAGCCTGCAGCCGCACCACCTGGGGCGGCGCCCCGACCCGGACCGGAAACGACGCCACGCTGGAGACGCCCGAGTTGTCCGTGACTCTCAGATAGACGAGGTAGCCACCGGGTTCGCTGAAAAGAAACGGCAACGAATCGCCTGTCCCATCCCCAAATGTCAGGCCATTGAACGGATTGGTGTCCCATTCCCATGAATCGATGCCCCACTCGTCGGCGGAGGCCGAAGCATCGGCGAACACCGCCAGCGGCGGCGAACCCTGGGCCGGTGCGGGGTTCGTCGAGATGTGAATCTGCGGCGCGAGCAGGTCGACGGCGCCTTGGGGGCCCCCGTCGGCGCCCACGTCATTGCGGGTGCCGTCCACATCCCGGAAAGCCGCATCGGGATCGCCGCCATCCCGCAGATTCGAAATGCGCCGCAGGTGGAAATTCAGGTGATCCGGGTCGACGTAAAGCGGGTTGCTGACAAAATCATGGTCCCCGGGAACGAACGCTCCGGCATACGCGGTCTCATTCTTGAAGAAGGCGTTGTACTGGCTGCTGAGCGTCACCGCCGGGGCCGTCGAGACCCCCGTGACGTTGTTCGTGATGCTGTTATTGGCAAACGGCGCGATGCTGCCGCCGCTTTCACAGCGGATACCCGTGCCGTTTCCGTCCACAGTATTGTTGACGCAACGGACCTGCGCATTGCTGTTGACGAGAAGCCCCGTGCCGCTGCCCTGCAGGACACAGTTGCTGACTTCGGCCGCCGCGCCGGAAAGAACGTTTACGGCCGCGCCCGAGGTCCCGCTGATCGTGATTCCGCGAAGGATGGCGCCATTGTCCAGGCGAACGAGCGTGCCGGACTCCCCCTGCACGAACACGTGCGCCGCCCCTTCTTCCGAGCGCAGGATCGTGGCCACCGGTACAAAGACCGATTCCGTGTACGTGCCTGTCCTGACCACGATGTTGTCCTGGCGCCCGGGAAAGGCCTGTGCGAGCGCGGCGCTGATGCGCGTGTAGGGTTTGTCGCTCGTGCCCGCCTCGGGACCGCTGTAGGCGGCATCGACGTAAAAGGTCTGCGGCTCGATGGGCGTGGTCTGGGCGAATCCCCCCAGGCAAACCGTGCCCGCCAGCGTCAAAAAGAGTATCCGATATCGTCCTGTCATGAGCCGATCCTTCCTGCCGGAGGCCGCGCAGACCCGGGGAATCCACGACAAAACCACCGCGTTCCCACGCGTCCCATGAGCATAGCCGTGCGCCTGAATTAAATCAACTGAAAGCGGGGCCGATAGTGCGAAGACCACGCGGGCGCCTAGAGAAAACGGGCGATTTCCGCTGCCTCGGCGAGGGCAGGAAAAGCCCCCGGATAACGGTTGAACGTCACATGCCCGTCCATGTAGAGAACGTTCGCTCCGCCCGGGATGTGATTGAACTTCACGGTCGAGGCCACGGAATTGGAAACGACGAGATCCCACAGGACCGGAACCGCACTCTGGGCCGACGCGGAGGCGGCGGGGTTGTTGATGTCGGTGATGAGAAAGCGTTCCACCCCCTCGCGCAATCGATAAAGGGTACGGGTATCAGCGTTGCCCAGGAGCCTCCCCGACGGCTGGCTCAATCCGGAGAGCAGCGTGTGCACAGCGCCGTCCTCCAGGTCAGCATCCAACTCCGAGTCATCGGAAGCGTCATAGTTGTACATCGGTCCGTTCAGGAGCGTGGGCATGAAGGGCTCATAGAGAATCGACGCCAGCAGGTAGCCCAGCTGGCTGTTCAGATTGGAGGCCGGGGTGAATCCGAAGTTCGCCGTATTGAGGAAGGGGTTGCCGGCATCCACCTTGTCCAGCACGAAACCGGCGTACAGATAGCTGGCGTCTCCATTCGAAATGGCGCCGGCGTATGGACAGTGCCGGCCGGGGCGAGCGCGCGCGATATGGAGCGCCTCTTCGCCGCCATCCGGGTCCGACGGGCACAGAAGAATGCGCAGGTCGCTCAGGTATTCCGGGTACAGCGCACGCAAGTCGGGACATAAGTCCGGATCATCCCAGGTATTCTCACAATCGGCCGCAATGTCCGCATCCCGGCCCCAGGCTTCATCCCCGTGCACGCGCGGAAAGCGCCCCCGATGCTCGTCCGCGTACATCTTGAAGAGGATGCCGAATTGCTTGAGATTGTTGGCACAACTGGCGCGGCGGGCCGCCTCGCGCGCCCGCGCCAGGGCCGGCAGCAGGATGGCGGCCAGAATACCAATAATGGCTATCACCACCAACAATTCAATGAGCGTGAAGCCATGTTTTCGCATATCCCCTCGTGAATTTTGGCAACGGGTACTGAATATAGTACACTTTCTCCGTAGGCGAAACAACTGAAACCTGAAAAACGCGTAAAAAGTGAAAGACGCATTCATGTCAATGAGTCGATGGAGAAACCGGCTGCGTTCCCTCTCAGACTGGCTCCTGGAGGCGGACCCGGTGGTACAGAGCCCCGATGACCGGCGCAGCGTGGCCCTGCAGAGCCGGTTCTTGCTGTTGCTCTTTGTGGTCGGGCCTCTGGAGTTCATTCTGTCGCCGCGTTACTATTGCCCCGCGTCGGTTTGGGGCCGTCCTCTCTCGCTGGTGGAGGGGGCCATGCTTATTCCCCTGGTGTACGCATGGCGCCTGAACCGGCGTGGCCGCTACATGCGCAGTGCCTTTCTGGTGTCGATCCTGGTTTCGTTCATCATTTTTGCGGTGCTGTCCATGTTCTCCGCAAAAGCCGAGGCGTGGCCATTGTTCTATCTCATCTTCCCGGTCATCTGGGGAGCGATGTTTCTGTCTGCGCGCCATGTGGCATGGCTCATTGCGGCGAACACACTCGGCCTTCTCGCGGTGCCCTGGATCTATCCCAGCATTTCCTACAATGAGTTGCCCGTGGTCTTCTTCCTCTTCAACACGCTGCTCTTGCTGCTGACCGTATCGCACCTGAACCGGCTGGAGCGGATGCGCCAGCGGGAGCTCGCGGAGAGCCGTGAACGCTACCGCAGGCTCACCGAGACCTTGTTCGAAGGGATCGCAATTGAATCGGACGGCCGGCTCCGCGAGGTGAATCCCGGGTTCGCGGGCATCGTTGGGTTGCCGGTCGAAGAACTCCCAGGAAGATCCTTGTCGGACTTCATTCCCGGGTGGACAAGCGGTGGTCCTGGCACCGGCGAGACCCTGGCCATTCGCGCGAGCGGCGCCGTGGTTCATGTGGAATACTCGACGACCGCGACACCGGACGGCCAAGTGATCGCGTTGCGCGACATTTCCGAACGGAAACGGGCCGAGTTGGAGCGGGCCCGGCTGTATACGGCGATTGACCAGGGTTCCGAAGGAATCATCATTGCGGGGGCCAACGGCGCCATCGAATATGTGAACCGGACCTTTCTCTCCATAAGCGCGAACACGCCAGAAGATGCGCTTGGTATGGACTTGATAGCGTTTCTGGAACAAAATGCGGCTCCGGGAGAACTGGACGGGCTCCGGCGCGCGATGCAGCGTGGACAGTCATGGAGCAACCGAATCACCCACGGCCACGGCGTGTCACAACACACCCTGGACCTCTCGCTGGCGTCGATTCGAAGCGCCGGTCCGGAAATCGTCAATTTCATCCTGTCCGCCAAAGACATCACCCACGAGGTTCAACTGGAGCAACAGTACCGGCAATCGCAGAAGATGGAGGCCATCGGGCATCTGGCGGGCGGCGTGGCGCATGACTTCAACAACCTGCTTCAGGCCATCCAGGGCTACACGGACATGGCCATGATGGACCTGCCCTCCGAGATGGAGGCTTGCCGTCACCTCGAGGAAGTGATGAAGGCCGCAGAGCGGGCGGCCCACCTCGTGCAGCAACTGTTGACGTTCAGCCGCCGGGAAGCCATGCAGGGCAAGAACATTGATCTTGCCCAATCGGTCGCCGAGATCACCAAGATGCTCCGCCGTGTGTTGGGCGAACACATCGACTTGCACACAGTGTCGGGCCCGAGACTGCGCAACGTGTACGCGGACCCGAATCAGGTGGACCAGGTGATTATGAATCTCTGCGTGAACGCGCGCGACGCCATGCCGGAAGGCGGCTCGATCCGGATCGAAACCGCCAATGCGCTTGTCGACGCTGCCATGGCCTCCCGCCACCCGGAAGCACATCCCGGGAATTACGTCCGGCTGACAGTGACGGACACGGGCTCTGGAATGCCGCAAGAGATCCTGGACCACATCTTCGAGCCGTTCTTCACCACGAAGGAATTGGGACGGGGAACCGGCCTGGGCCTGGCCACCGTGTATGGCGTGGTGCGGCAGCACGAAGGATTCATTGACGTGAAGAGCGAGCCGGGCCGCGGCAGCGAATTCAGCGTGTACTTTCCCGCACCCGAACTGGCAAGCCAATCGCAGAGTCCGGAGGCGCCAGCCGCCGAGGCCCCTGGCGGCGCGGAGACGATTCTCTTTGCCGAAGACGAGGAATTGGTCCGCAACATGATTTCCACGGCCCTGTGCCGCGCCGGCTATCAGGTCATCTTGGCCAGAGATGGCGAAGAAGCCATTCAGCTCTACGAACAGCACGCGGACCGGATCAGTCTGGTGCTGCTGGATGTGGTCATGCCCAAACGGAATGGCCGTGCCGTTGCGGAGCACATCAAGGCGCGTCACCCGGGAGTCCCGATCATTTACTCGACCGGCTACGATTTCAATTTGCTGGGCATCGGCCTGTGCCCGCCGGACCAGGATCACGTCATTCACAAGCCCTACAGCTCGCGCGACCTGCTCCAGCGGGTCCGGGCGGTCCTTGATTCCGCTCAGGAAAGGTAAGACGGTTGCGTTCGGGGGCACATCCAGGTAGGCTATCGTTCCGAGTCTTGATTCATAGGGAAAGGAAAGTCGCATGTCCAGTAAGATGAATCGCCGCGCGTTCATGGGCGCCGTGGCCGCCGCAAGCACCGCGCTCTCCATTCGTCCCGCCGCCGCGCAAGCCCCGGCAACTCCCGCAACGCGGTATCAGCAGGGGGCGAGCCCCTGGCCGCTCGCCATCAACAGCAGCACGATCCGCCCCACGCCGCTGGCGGACAAAATCCGCGTGGCCGCCGAAACCGGCTGGGATGCCATCGAACTCTGGGTCAACGAACTCGAGGAATACGAGAAGGGCGGCGGCGACCTGAAGGCGCTGGGAAAAGAGATCAAGGATCGCGGCCTCTTTGTGCCGAATATCATCGGATTGTGGGAGTGCATGCCCGCGGAGAAGGAAGCCTTCACGCAATCGCTCGTGGCCACGCGCAACCGCATGCGCATGTCCGCGGCGGTCGGCTCGACGTTTGTGGCCGCCATTCCGGCCCCGGACAGCCCGGATTTCGACCTGAAGGCGGGCACGGATCATTATCGGGAATTGCTCCGGATTGGGCGCGAGGAATTCGGCATCACGGTTGCCGTCGAGTTCGTCGGATTTCTCAAAGGCATCCATCGCCTGGGCCAGGCCTGTGCCATGGCCATCGACACGGACGACCCGCAGGCCTGCCTGATCGCCGACACGTTCCATCTCTTCCGGGGCGGCTCGGGGTTCAACGGCATTAAACATATCCAGGGCAGCCTGATCGCGAATTTCCATTGGAACGACGTGCCGGGCGATGTCCCGCGCGAGGAGCAGGGTGACGAACACCGCCTTTACCCGGGCGATGGCATCCTGCCGCTGCCGCAGGCCCTGAAGGACCTCAAAGCCATCGGCTACAGCCGCACGCTTTCGCTCGAACTGTTCAACCGCGAACACTGGAAACAGGACCCGAAAGTGGTGGCGGAAACCGGATTGCGCAAGATGCGGGAGTGCATCGCCAAAGCCGGCGTCTAGCCGCTCACAAGAAGCAAGGAACCGGACTTCCAGAGCATCCAGGTTCGGGTGTATTGCGCAGTATGCCGCGGACGGGCCACAATGCCCCGGAATGGCACAATAGGAACAGAGACGATGGACGCAGGAACGGCGGTCACAAAGCGCGCATTGACGCGGGACGCCCTGCTCTCCGTCGTGGCCCCCATGTTCAATGAGGCCGCCAACGCCGCGCCCTTCGTGGAGGAAGTCCTCGCGGCGGTCGATGCTCTGGGGCTTCCGTGCGCGCATGAACTCGTCTTGGTGGACGACGGAAGCTGGGACGGCACCTCGGAGACCCTGGATGCCATCGCACAGAAGTATCCGGGCGCGCTTCGGGTTGTTCATCTCACGCGCAATTTCGGGCATGCCGCCGCGGTCAGCGCAGGGCTGGATCATGCGCGGGGCGCAGCCGTCATCCTCATGGACGCGGACCGGCAGGACGATCCCGCCGCGTTCGGCCCGTTCCTTCAGAAGTGGCAGGAGGGCTGCGAGGTGGTCTACGCGCAACGGGTCCTGCGGGAAGAATCGCCGCCGAAACGCGCGTTGTTCTGGCTCTTCTACCGGGCGTTCGCCTGGATGGCCAACGTGCGCATCCCGCTGGATGCCGGAAACTTCGCCCTCCTTGATCGGCGGGTCGTCAAGCAGCTTCAGGCCTTGCCGGAGCGCAACCGCTATCTGCCCGGCCTCCGCGCCTGGGTGGGCTTCAAACAGGCCGGGGTGCCCGTGCCCCGCCGCGCCCGGTACGATCAACAGGCCCGGGTGGGGTTCCGGGGGCTCTGGACCCTGGCCATGAACGCCGTCTTCTCCTTCTCGTATGTCCCGCTCTTCGTGTTCCGGATCGCGGGCCTGCTGAGTCTCGGGCTGAGTCTCGCGGTGATCCTGTTCGCGCTCTATCACAAGTTTTTCACCGGCCGGGCAGTCCTCGCCTGGGCATCCCAACTTGTCACAACGTCCTTTCTGGGGGGCATCAACCTGCTGGGAATCGGACTGCTCGGCGAGTACATCGCGCGCATCTATGACGAGGTCAAAGCCCGCCCCATCTACATCGTGGATCGGGTTGTCGAGCCTCCCAAACACTGAGTTTGGGCATCACCGCCCTTCCGGGAGGGCTTCCCGTCACATTTCCGGGTCAATCGTGCGTTAAAGAAGGGGTTCTTGATAGGATATTGCCCATGAAACAGGTTATTCCATACCTCCTGGCGCTGCCCCTGCTCTTCGCCAGTGCCCTGGCCTCGGCGGACTTGAGCGAGGCGGTCTTCCCGGCTCCCGGCCCTGCGGCCCCTGCCGCGGAACCTGCCCCCGCCCCGACCGCTGTCCCGCCCCCCAACGCCGCCCCCCCCGAGGCCCTCGCGCCCGTGCCGCCGGAAAAGGGCGAGGCTATGTCCGATCTCCGCAAGGAGGTGACCGGACTCCGATCCGAGGTCAAGCAACTTTCGGAAACCCTGGATCTCCTGGTGAATCGGGTGATGAAGGACCTTGAGACGGAGAACGATCAACTGCGCAACGAGGTGCGGCGGGCCTATGACTCCGGCGCGTCCGGACCGCAGGTGCCGCGGCCCGGCGGACAGTTGATCGACCGCGTCCTGAGCGAGCAACCGCTGCCTCCCCCCGAGGACGCCGGTGCGGCTGCGGACGCGCAACCCTCGGCCGCGCAGCCGCCGCTTCCCATCAACAAGCCGATCACGTTCAGTTATCACATCATCCAGGAATGGGGGCGCACTCCCGAAGCCGTGGCCGAGATGGGCGGCGGCACCGGCTCGCTGAAAGGCCTTGTGTGCGTGGTGCCCCGGGGAAGCCAACGTCCCGAACTCGAGCAGATGGGCCGGGATCTCCGCGCCAAGTTTGACGACTACGACAACATCAACATCGAGGCCTTCGACGACGAGACCGCGGCCAAAAACTACGCGGAACAGAACAAGATGAGTCCCTCGCACCGCGTCCTGAGCGTCTCCAAGCATCAGGCCTCCGGCCGGGACGCCATTCTCTACTACGAGAACGGAACCGTTTACGAAATCGGGCGCTAGGCGGGTGACGATTTCGGGGGATCGCATTCCAATGCGTAGATTTCGGGGAGGCGGCGGTAGCGCTCATTGTAGTCGAGGCCATAGCCGACGACGAAGTGATCGGGAATGACCAGGCCGGCGTAGTCCGCTTTCAGGCGTTTGACGCGGCGCTCGGGCTTGTCGAGCAGGGTGCAAACCGCCACGCTGGCCGGGGATTGCGCGCGAACCCATTTCAGGATGGCGGCACAGGTGCGTCCTGTGTCGAGGATGTCCTCGACCACGAGCACATGCTTCCCTTGAAGGGAGGATTCCGGCAAGAGCGTGAACTCGACGCTTCCGGTGGACGTGCGGCCGTCGTAACTCCTGGCGCGGATGAAATTGAGCCGGACATCCATGTCGAGCTGGCGCATGAGGTCCGCGGCGAAGATAACGGAGCCTTTCAGCACCACGAGCAAGTGCAACTCCCTGCCTTCATATTCGCAGTTGATGACATGGGCCAAGTGCGAAACGATCCGTCTGATGGCGCTCGCAGAGACAAGGGGTTTGACGCTCAGGTGCATGGGGTGACCTCGATTTCCAGGAGCCGGCGCGTGGCCGGTGTGACGGCGCCGCGCGCGGCAATGGCGTGGCCGGTGATCCAGAGCACTTCGCCCCGGGACACGATCAGGGGCACGCCGCGGCGCCAGGGCGCCGGCAGTCCAACGTTGACGAAGTAGTCTTGGAGTTTTGTCGAGCCTGTCATGCCGAAGGGCGTGAAGCGATCGCCGTCGCGCCACGAGCGCAGTTCCAGCCGATCGCCCGCCACATCTGCGTCAAACACCTGCCGCCGGGGCGTGCAGTAACTGCGCCAATCGGCCTCGGCCGGCATGGCGATCAAGCGCGCTGTGAAGCGCTGTCCCATCGCCACGGCCTCGCCGGGAACCGGAAGGAGCACCGGTTCACCGCCGAACGCCGGCGGCCCGGACATCACTTCCGTTCGGGTTCGGCCGTTGTATAGCAGGACGCCCGCGCCCAAATCGAAATACTGTCCCGTGCAGGCCGTGGCAACAAAATGCGATGCCCCGATCACGCGGTCAAAGGGAATATCAATATCCCGCTCGTGCGCGATCTGCATCACACAGCGCCGGCGGAGCGATTCGTGCAGCGCGCGAAAGGCCGCCCGGTCAAGCGAGCCTTGTTCATTGCGGCATCCCGCCAGCGCCGGTCCGGCGAGGGCATCCAGCATGGCATTGTCGCAGCGCTGCGCTTCGGCCAGCCGCAGGAGCGCTTCGCGCACGCGGGGATTGTGTTCGCGCTCCAGGACAGGAAGCAGCCCGTGCCGGATGCGGTTGCGAGGATGGCGCGGGTCCGTGTTGCTTTCATCCTGCCGCCAGGAGATGCGGCGTTCCCGGAGCCACGCCTCGATTTCCGCGCGCGTCAACTCGAACAGCGGCCGCACGATGCGCAGTCCGTCCTGCGCGCGCACGGGCGGAATGCCCGCGAGGCCGGCGGGGCCCGTGCCCCGGAGAATCCGCATCAGCACAGTTTCCGCGCGGTCGTCGAGATGATGTCCCGTGGCAATCACGGCGCAAGCGCGTTCGCGGGCGACGCGCAGGAAGAACGCGTATCGGAGGTTCCGGGCGTGGAACTCGAAGGAGCGCCCCGCCGCCGCCGCTTCCTGCTCCACCGCGCGCGACTCATGATGAAAGGCGAGGCCCAGTTCCTTGGCGCACTGTGAAACAAACTCGGCATCCACGCCGCTCTCTCCGGCGCGCGTCTGATGATCGAGATGCGCGATTTCGAGCGGGAATTCCAGTTCATGCAGCCCATGCAGCAACGCCATCGAGTCCGGGCCGCCGGATACGGCCACAAGGACCTTCTCGCCTCTGCGAATCATGGCATAGCGCTCGATCGTAGCGCGCATGCACGGGATGATAGTCGTTTCTGAGTCCATCGTCGCATTCACCTGCCGCCGATCATGCCTGATGCGGCGACTATTCGCAATCAGCGGGTCCGGAAAGTCCGGTCACTGCCGGCGGAGGTGTTGCGCTTTGCCATGAGATCCTACATAATGCGGTCAATCTGCAAGACTAGACAGGCGTGGAAGATCCGATGGTCAGTTCAAATGTTTCTTACCTCCTCACCGCAGTCCCGTATGCGGCGGCGGGGCTCCTTTTTGGTGCCGGGGCCGCAGGGGTGGCCCGATGGAAACCCGCTTGGACGAACGCCTTCCTCCTGCTGGGGATTCTTGGCCTGGCCACGCATCTGCGCCTGAAAGGCCTGGCCCTCCAGAGCTTCTGGTACGATGAGCTTTTGACGATCCGCGATACACGGCCCCCGGTGACTTTTTCATCGATGCTCGAATGCTCCGTGGCCGACAACGACATGCCCCCGCTCTTCTTCGTTCTCTCCTGGGTTTGGCTTGTCCTTTTCGGTTGTACGGAGTTCACGAGCCGCCTCTTGCCGGCGCTGCTGGGGATAGCGGGCGTGGGCGCCATGTACGGTCTGGGCCGCCGTCTCGTGCGTCCGTCGACGGGTCTCGTGGCCGCATTCCTGACTGCAATCTCGGCGTTCCACATCCAGTATTCGCAGGAACTCCGCCCGTACAGTCTGTTGTTTCTCGAAACCTGCGTGTCTTTCTGGGCGCTGGCCGTCTTCCTGGAAACGCCCCGCCCGGCGAACGCCTTCAAGTACTTCCTCATCAGCCTGGCGTTGATCTATACCCACTACTTCGGATTGCTTGTCCTGCTGGCACAGTTGGCGATTGGGGTGCTCACAGTGATGGAGGCTCCGCCGGCGCGCCGTTCGCTGCTGTTCTGGACGGGTGGAGTGATCGGGGCGGGGCTGGCGCTCGCGTTTTCCTTCTGGCTGCCGCACATGCTGACCGAACTGGGAAGAACGAGCTTCTGGGTGCGAAGACCAAGCGCTGACTACTTCCTGGTCCTGTATCGGACCTTCTTCGACTTCCCGCCCTTGGCATTCTGCTATGCGGTACTGCTGGGGCTGTTAGCCGTCCTCTCGGTTACGGGGAACTGGCGAGCCATGCTGACCGCGCCCGACCGCTTTCGCTGGGTCCTGCTGATGCTGATCAGCTGGGTGCTTATCGTCCTGCTGGTCCCTTATGCGCATTCCATGAACGCCACCCCGGTCACTGTGGCACGATACTTCATGACGCTGTTGCCGGCACTGTTTCTCCTGTTGGCGCTGGCCGTCGACCTTATCGCGTATCGTCCCGGCAAGGTGCTGATCCTGTCCTTGATCACCGCACTTTCCGCCCTGGGGCTGTTCAGCCATTCCGACTACTATCACCGCAAGACGAAAGGCAACTGGCGCGAACTGGCCCGCCTGCTCCCCAAAGAAGACCGGGCGTTCTACCTGTCGAACGCTGCGGTGTGGAACCTGCCTCAGTTCTATCTGGACCAGTTTGAAAAGCCGGTGAAGTTCACCATCGCCACACCCGAGGCTTTCCGGGCTGCCTGTTTAAGCAGCCCGGCGCCTCATGTCTTCTGGTACCTGAATGTTGGCATGTGCGAGATGTTCAACGACCGGACAGTGCTTGGAATGATCCAGCATTTCTTCCAGGTGGATTCCTGCATCGACATGCGGGAGGTCACTGCGACGCGTTACGAGGTCAGGAAGACGCTCTCGCCGGAATTTGAAGCGCTCCTGAAGAGCCCGATGGAAACGTGGCGAGGAACGCTGACGCAACTTCGGGGTGAGGTTGAACGCAAACGGCCGGTCAGGGCAGGCAAAGCCCTTCGACCGCTCGCGCCGCCTGAAATCGGGCAATAACCGCGGCCGAAACAGGCCGATTCCACCGCGCGAAATGAACACGCCGCGACATCGATTGCCCCGGCGATTTCGCTTTCGCGCTCGCCCAAGCCCGCGGGCGGAACTACTTGGAGGGTCGAATGGCGCGGCGCCGTTTCTGGACGGAGAATCCAAAGAAGCCGTGCTTCTTCCCGAGGGGGTAGTAGCCGCCGTGGGCGAAGGCCGCGAGATTGGCCTGCTCCACGGCGAGCCGGCCAGACTCGGTGATGAGTTGCTTCGAAACCTGTACCGCGGTGATCTCGGACACGAACATCGTGTGCGACCCGAGCGGAAGGACTTGCCGGACCTTGCATTCGAGATGGATGGGGCACTCGAGGATCAGCGGCGCGGCAACCGTCGAGGCGGGGCCGGGCGTCAGGCCGGTCTCGGCGAACTTGTCAACGTCGCGTCCCGAAGCGACCCCGCAGTAATCCGTGGCACGGATCTGCTTCATGGACGGAATGTTCACGACGAACTCGCGGGACTTCGTGATGATTCCGTACGAGTGCCGTTCCGGGCGCACGGAGATCGAGAGCATGGGCGGGTCGCTGCACACTACGCCTGTCCACGCCACGGTGACGATGTTGGGGCGGACATTTTCCGCCGCGCACGAAATCATCACGACGGGCACGGGAAAGAGCATCGTGCCCGGTTTCCAAACCACCTTTTCGGGGGGCGGCTGCGGCGGACCTTGTGCGCGCATCATTCCCACTCGATAGTGCCGGGCGGTTTCGATGTGACATCGTAGAGCACCCGGTTGATGTGCTTGACTTCGTTGCAGATCCGGCTGGCCACGCGCTGCAGGACTTCGGGAGGAAAGCGGAACCAGTCGGCGGTCATGGCATCCTCGGAAGTCACCGCGCGGAGGCTGCACACCTCCTCGTAAGTGCGTTCGTCGCCTTGGACGCCCACGCTGCGGACGGGCAACAGGCAGACCAGCGCCTGCCAGATGTCGTCATAGAGGCCGGCCTTCTTGATCTCGTCGATGAAGATGGCGTCTGCCTCGCGGAGCGTATCGAGCCGCTCGCGCGTGATTTCGCCGATGCACCGCACGCCAAGACCGGGTCCCGGGAACGGGTGACGGCCGACGATCTCTTCGGGCAGGCCCAATTCGCGGCCCAGCGCGCGCACCTCGTCTTTGAACAATTCGCGCAGCGGCTCGAGGAGTTCGAGGTTCATGTCTTCGGGCAGGCCGCCCACGTTGTGATGGCTCTTGATAGTGGCCGAAGGCCCGCCGGTCGCTGAAACCGATTCAATGACGTCCGGATACAACGTGCCCTGGGCGAGGAAGTCCATGTGCCCGAGGCGGCGCGCCTCTTCTTCGAACACGTCGATGAACACGCTTCCGATGATCTTGCGCTTCTGTTCGGGTTCCGATACGCCCTTGAGCGCGTCCAGAAAACGATCCTCCGCATCCGCGTAATCGAGGTTGATGTGGAAATTGTCCCGGAACACCCGCTGAACCAACTCGGCCTCGCCCTTGCGCAGGAGGCCGTTGTTCACAAAGACGCAGTTGAGGTTCGCGCCGATGGCTTTGTGGATCAACACGGCGGCGACACTCGAGTCGACGCCGCCGCTCAGGCCGCAGAGCACCTGCTTGCCGTTGACCCGGCGCCGGATCTCGTTCACCGCGGACTCGACGAAGGAGCCCATGTCCCACGAGGCGTCGCAACCGCAAATGCGGTGCACAAAATTCGAGAGAATCTGCTTGCCTTGGGGGGTGTGGACCACCTCCGGGTGAAATTGCACGCCGTAGAATTGCCTGTCCGGATCGGCAATGGCGGCATACGGCGAGTTCTCCGTCGTGCCCACCACGTGGAAGCCTGCGGGAAGATCCACGACGCGATCGCCATGGCTCATCCAGACCTGGGTCCGTCCGTCCACGCCGTTGAAGATGCCGGTGGCGTCCGAGTGTTCAAGATGTGCGATGCCGTATTCGCGCTCGGGGGCGCGCTCGACCTTGCCGCCGAGCATGTGGGCGAAAAGCTGCACGCCGTAGCAGATGCCGAGAATCGGCACGCCCAGTTCGAAGACGCGCGGATCCGGTTTCGGCGACCCGTCCTGATGCACGCTCGAAGGCCCGCCGCTGAAGATGATGCCGGCGGGCTTCATCTCTGAGAGCGTTTCCATCGGCGTGTTGTACGGCACGATCAGGCTGTAGACCTGCGACTCGCGGACGCGCCGCGCGATGAGTTTGCTGTACTGCGCTCCGAAATCCAGAACGACAATCGTCTTGCCCGCGTGTTCCATGCGTCTCTACCTCGGGATCTGATAGTTGGGAGCGTCTTCAGTGATGATGATGTCGTGCGGATGGCTTTCGCGGATGCCGGCCGCGGAAATCCGCACGAACTGCGTGGCACTCTGCATGGCCGGGATGTCCTTGCATCCGCAGTAACCCATCGCCGCGCGAAGCCCGCCCACGAGCTGATGCACATAATCGGACAAGAGGCCGCGATAGGGCACGCGGCCCTCGATGCCTTCCGGCACGAGCTTGGCGGCTTCCTCGTCGAACTGCATGTAGCGGGCCTTGCTGCCGCGCTGCATCGCCTTGATCGAACCCATGCCCCGCACCACTTTGTACGTGCGGCCTTCGTAGAGCACCTTCTCGCCCGGACTCTCCTCGGTGCCCGCGAAGAGGCCCCCGATCATGACTGTGTCGGCACCCGCCGCGATGGCCTTGGCGATGTCGCCCGAGTATTTGATGCCGCCGTCCGCGATGACGGGAATGTCGTGCTTCTTGCAGACGCTCACCACGTTCATGATGGCCGTAATCTGCGGCACGCCCACGCCGGTGACCACGCGGGTGGTGCAGATCGATCCGGGGCCGACGCCCACTTTGACCGCGTCCACGCCCGCGTCGACCAGCGATTGCGCGCCTTCGCCCGTGACCACGTTCCCCGCGAGGAGTTCCGTGTTCGGAAATGCTTCCTTCAATCTGCGAACCGTTTCCGCAACCATGACCGAATGGCCATGGGCCGAATCGACCGCCAGCACGTCCACGCCCGCCTTAATCAGGGCTTCGGCGCGGTCGAGTTCGCCGGGGCCGACGCCCAGCGCCGCTCCGACGCGGAGTCGGCCCATGTCGTCCGTGCAACGGTTCGGGAAGTCGCGCGCCTTGATGATGTCCTTGATCGTCAGCAAGCCCTTGAGATAGCCCTGATCGTCCACAATCGGAAGCTTCTCAATCCGGTGCTTGTGCAGCAACTTCTTCGCTTCTTCGAAAGTGGTTCCCGGGCCAACCGTAACGAGGCGTTCTTTGGGAGTCATCACGGAGGCAATGACTTTTGAGGCGTCCTCTTCGAAGCGCAGGTCGCGGTTCGTCAATATGCCCACGAGAATCCCGTGCTGATCCGTGATCGGGACGCCGGACACGTGATAGCGCGACATCAGGCGCTCCGCGTCGCCAAGCGTTTGTTCCGGGGTCAGCGTGAACGGGTGGGTGATGATCCCCGCCTGGGAACGCTTCACCCGATCCACTTCCGAGGCCTGTTCCTCGATCGAGAGGTTCTTGTGGATAATGCCGAGGCCGCCCTCTTGCGCAATCGCAATCGCCAGTTGCGATTCAGTGACTGTGTCCATGGCCGCGCTGAGCAGGGGGATATTGATGCACAGGTTCCGGGTCAGCCGGGTTCCGAGATTGACGTCGCGCGGAAGCACCTCCGATCGCGCGGGATACAGGAGGACATCGTCAAAAGATAAACCTTCGGAAATGCGATTACTGTTGCTCATAACGCCTCGCGGAACATTGTTCCATGCCTTGTCCCGGAAGCGACCAGCCCCCGGGAGCAGTATTATAGAAGCCGGAACTGCCGAGTTCAAACGGGAGCGCCCGGAATGCGGCAACGGGAAGGCCCAGCCGCGGCATCGACGCACTCCCGGAGCCCGGCGCTGCCTCGCATCTCACCCCGGTCCGTATGCTATCCTCACGTGGTGTTTTCAAGGAGGGTTGTTCATGTCTTCTATTATCATGTTCGACTTTGACGGCGTCATCGCCGATTCCTACGAGGTCTTCTTCACAACCTTCACGGGCGTGTGTACGGAGATGGGTTTTGAGCGGCTGAACTCGCGCGAAACGTTCCTCAAGCTCTTCGACGGCAATTTGATCCGCCAGCTCCTCTGGATGGGATTCCCCGTCTGGCGCCTGAAACGGCTGATGCGCCGCTTTCAGCCCCGGATCACGGAGGCGAATCAGCGGGTGCGTCCTTTCGACGGCATGCCGGAGATTCTGAACGAACTGGCGGCCGCGCACACTGTCTATGTCATCACGTCGAATGTATCGGGCACTGTGGCGGAGTTTCTGGCCCGCTTCGGCGTCCGGGGCATTGTGGACGTGATTGGCGCGGAGAGGGAGCCGAGCAAAGTCAAAAAGATTCGGAAGGTGGTCAAGCAGCACCCGGAGTGTCGGCCCTATTACATCGGCGACACAAAGGGCGACATGCTCGAAGGACGCGCTGCCGGAGTCGCCACAGTAGCGGCCGGTTGGGGCTGGCACCCGCCCGAACGGCTTCAGGAAGCCGATCCGGACCATCTGCTTCTGGCGCCCGTGGAACTCCGCGCACTGTTTTCGGAGTAGATGCGAGCGGGGCGCAGAAGATTTGCGGGGGCGAGGCGAACCCCGCCCCCGTGCACGGATTCGCGGTTAGTTCTTGCCGAAGGTTACGCCCCGCCAGTCGTCGGTCCGGAAGGGGGATGCGGGCAGGCCCGCGCCGTTGTAGAGATTGCAGTCGGGATTGTTTGCCCAGGCATAGCGGACGGCTACGGGTTTGGCGACCTTGTCCGATGAAACGACGATCTTGCCGTCCGCAATCGTGGCTTTCGCCCAAACGAACTTCTTGTCCTCGCCCGCGATGGCGAAACCCTTGAGTTCGCCGCCCTTGGCGGTCAGCCCGCCGTCGGCGTGGTCGAAGCGGAGAACGGCTTCGCTGCCCTTGATCTTCATTCCGCGATACAGCGGACCGGAATAGGCCACGGGCTTCTTGTACGTGTTGGCGAGCGCGTTCAAGGCAAGGCGCTTGCCGACGTCCTGTTTGTTCTTCGGATGAATGTCGGCAGCATCCCCGATGTCGATGATGACGGCCATGCCCGTGTTCTTCAGTGCCGTCGGCGACTTCTTGTCCATCGTCATAAGCTGCGCTTCACGAAGTTCCGCCCAATCCGAGGGGCCCGGCTCCGGAAGCTGCGGGGTGAAGTTCGCCAGTTGCACGAAGAGGAACGGGAAATTGCCTTCGCCCCAGGCGTTCCGCCAGTCGGTGATCATCGCGGGGAACAACTTGCGGTACTGATACGCGCGGCCGGCGTTCGATTCGCCCTGGTACCAGATGGCGCCTTTGATTCCAAAGGGAACCAGCGGTGCGATCATCGCGTTGTACAAG
>CAILVY010000367.1 GCA_903837785.1 Candidatus Hydrogenedentota bacterium | reverse complement strand
GGACCTGCGCGCCGCCGTCCAGACCTACGAACGCGAACACATCCTCCGCGTCATTGCGGACTGCGGCGGGAACAAGGAAGAGGCGGCGCGCCGCCTGAACATCAACCCGTCCACCCTCTACCGCAAGCTGGCCGATTTTCCCGCCGCCCGGCGCGACGCTGCCGTCAATCTCTGAGTGCTCCGGCGGCCCCGCATCGCCCGGATTCAAGCCCGTATCGTGCCGGGTTGCCGTGCCCTGCGTACGGCACACGTTCCCTTGCAGCCCTGCAAGACCGGCTCTTGCATCTGCAAGGATCCCGCATTTTCAGCCGTCATTTTTCAGCACTTAAGAGGGTGGCACAACTCTTGCTTTTATTCAGCATCCCCATTTGGTAACGCGCCTGGGGAACACGCCGGGGAAACCCCGTTTCCCGTGATCGAAACGGGGTTTCCCCTGAAGATGCCGACGGAGGGGGCAAATTCACCGCATTCTGAGCGTTTGGATTTTTCGAGAGGCGTGGACCCAGCCCCCCACCCGGAGAGGTCCCGTTCCTTTGAACAGTACGGCCAAGCCCTGCTTTGGACGCTCCGGGATCTCAGCGCCCTCGCCGTTCCCGTCCTCGTGACCGGCGCCGGAATCGGGAATTTAAGGTAAACTCTTGCATTCCTGCAAGGCTCCGGAGCGCCATTTGTCGCAACCATGCAAGAGTTGTCCAACCAACACCGGGTATTGCCTCTTGTGAAGGTTACGGAGGCAATGGCGCGCCACGGGGAATGTCTACGTGTTTTCCCGTAGACAATGGGCTATGTGACGCAAACTCGGCCCTATTACGGATGGGGACGGGGGGTAATTGGCTGTACCAATAGTCAGTTTTCTCGTTCTGGGCCTTATTCTTCCCCACGGTTCCGGTGTTGAAGTGCTCCTCCGCTCCTGCACTTTCCTGCCCGGGCGTTTCGGGGGAAATTTGGCACAGATGTTGCTTAAAGAACGTTACTATGGGAGACGACACGACGGCGCTCCGGTAGAGGATTCGCGTTACGCAGCAGAGGATGGTGTAGCGAGATCAGTTGCTGAGATTCATTCGTACTTATTTGAAAGATCTCCTAAACACCTCCTCATGCTCTGTTTCCGGGGGCCATGGTGCAACGCCATGGCGCCCCGGAAACACACTCTCCAGCCGCTCAGGGCTGGTTCATGAACACCAACCCCCAATTCAGTGAATTCACCAAACCCTTTGAGTCGATGTAGACGGGGGGATCGTCCTGCCATTCCGGGTCCATGGTTCCCGTGGCATAGAACTTCGCGGCGGCGTCCATGAATCGTGCCTGACCTGAGGCCCGGTAGGCGTACGTCAATACATCGGCCATGGTCAGGGCCCAGTTATTGATCTCGAGATAGGTTTCATACCCGGGGTCGAAGAGCCAGATGGAATCGATGGCTGCGGCACGGCCGGGGGCGTATTCGGTCATCATGTGGTTGATGAAGAAGTCGCCGTAGGCCACCAGGGCCTCCTGCATGCCCAGGTCATCCCCAAAGCCATATTCCCCGCAGAAATCGAGATAACGGCCCATGGCCCAAAGCGTCTGGGTCATCTGGAAATCGCTGAGCCGTTCCTCTCCGCCGGGCCGGTAGCTGCCGGGGTCGGTGATCCAGGGTTTGTTCGACAGGTCCGCGGTGCGGCCGATGATGTCGCGTACGGCCGTGTACCAGCGGGCATCGCCGGTCATGCGGTAGCCTTCCGTGTAGGCGAAAATGAGGTTGGCCCGCTCGCGGTAGAAGACGGGGTTGTCAAAGTCGCTGAACTGCGAGATGTTGAGCATGGCCTCGAGGCCTTCCAGGGCCACTTCCCGGAAGCGTTCCTCGCCGAGCAGGCAATACCCCAGCAGCAGGTCGGGCACCCCGAAGAAGAGGTCGACGGAGGGCGAGTTGTAGTTTCGGTTGGGATTGGCGTTGCCCGGCTCGTCGTGCTGGCTGTGGCCGAAATAGGCCCCGTGCGCCCAATGCTGGATTCCTTCGTCCGGGATGTGGAGATAATCGATGTCCGCCAGATGCCACGCGGCCGGGCGCGCCAAGTCGAGCCACTGCAGGTTGCCCGAGCGGCACAACTGCACGAACATGCCGTAGGTGTACCAGTACTTCAGGTTCATTTGTCCTGCCTGGCTCGGCCCGAAGGCCTCGTAGTCCAGCGGCACATCCCCGTAATCCTGCCATCCGTAGAAGTTGTAGGTCTCGATGATTTCGCGCAAGGTGCGGTTGCCGAAGCTGGGGTCATCGACTTCCGGGTTGAAATCCGGATTGGGCTCGAACGCGATCCGGACGTAGCGTTCGTAGAGCGGCCACCGGGAGAGGTCGGCCGCAGGCACTTCGCCCAGCGCGCCCGAGGCCGTGTACGCGGCCGGGGCCGCCATGCCGAAGAGGGGATGGTTGAAGGCTTCCGCGCGGCGCACGGCCTCGCCGGATTCAATGGCGTCCAACCCGAAATGAAAGAGCACACTGTGCGTCTTCTCTTCGCCCACGCGCAGGTTGTGCCGGAACTGTGCGCCGTTCGGGAAGAGGTCGACGGACAGGGTCCCGTCCGGGTTGGCCGTAAGGGCCTTGGGAAAGTTCTCCCAGAAACCGCGGACCGCCGCGAGCAGTGCGGGTTGATCCGCGCCGCTTCGGAATTCCGCCATCCAGCCGAGCGCCTGCGCACCCGTGCGCGGCGGGCCCAGGTCCGCACTGGTGATTTGATAGCCGGACTGCGTGCAGTAGGACTGGAGGCGCGGCGCGGCGGAAAGCAGCGATTCGGGCCAGCCCACAAGACCCACGTAATTGTCCCACGCGCCCGTTCCACTGGAATCCTGATACAACGTCAGCGGATGCGATGGCGCGACCACCGCCGAGTCTTGTTCCGTCAGGGCCTGCAGCGCGGGCGCACCGGCTTTGAGTCTCAGGTTCAGCGAGAGGGAACCGATGTACACGCTGTTGATGGCGCCCAGTTCATGTGCGTTGGCCGGCTGGCCGTCGACTGTCTCCAGGATCGGCTGGTTGTTCTCCACGGTGAAGTCCACCCGGACATCCGGGAGGCCCGCGTAAAAGTGCAGGCGAGCGGTGAAATCGAGCAGGGCCCGGGAGCCTGCGTCCAGAATGCTGCCATTGACCCGAAGAATCGTGCACAACGGCCCGTCGCGCTCGACGGTAATCGCGGTGGTCCTGGGCGTGAACTCCGGCGTGCCGCCCGCCACGATGTCCAGTGCCTCCGCCGGCGCGTAATGAATAGCCGCCGTGGGCAAGAGCGCCTCGAGCAGCGTATGTCCGCCCACGGTCACCTGGTTGAAGAGATTGAATGCCGCGTTCCTTGCGAGTTCGAACTGTGCCGCCCCGGTGTCGACAGTCATGATGTCGCCGACCGTGTTCACTTCGATGCGTTGTGCGGCCTCGGGCCCCGGTCCCGACGCGTCCAGCGTCAGCGTCCGCGCCTCATGGGCGGCCAAGCTGACATGGGATCCCACCAGGACCCACTTGATGGGCGCCGTGACTGATTCCGGGCTGTTGCCCCAGCGCGCAAGCACGTTGAACTGGGCCGGGATCGGCGCCTTGGCGGAATCCCGCAGGCGCAAGGCAACCGGGTCAGTCACGTTCCAGGATCGAGGTAACGGAATCCCAAAACTCACGTACTCTTCCTGACGTTCGACCCCGTCCCGTTCCTGTATCGTGATACTGATTTCTGCTTCACCCTCTCCTTCGCCTTCACCCTCTCCTTCGCCTTCGCCCTCTCCTTCGCCTTCGCCCTCTCCTTCGCCTTCACCCTCGCCTTCGCCCTCTCCTTCGCCCTCTCCTTCGCCCTCTCCTTCGCCCTCTCCTTCGCCTTCACCCTCTCCTTCGCCATCGCCCTCACCCTCGCCCTCGCCTTCGCCCTCGCCCTCACCGGGCGCCACCGGCACCTCGGAGTTGCAGGCGATGGCGGTCAACAGCAG
>CAILVY010000366.1 GCA_903837785.1 Candidatus Hydrogenedentota bacterium | reverse complement strand
GGAGGTGCGCGCAAACGGTTTTCCGCCGTAGCGGTAGTACTGCGCCGCGGAATAGTTCCCGCTCCACTTGCTCACCATCCGGCCGAGCCCGTCGTAGCTGTAGTAAACGTCCGTGCCCCCATGGCTCGACTTCGTCAACTCATTCGATGCATTATACTCGAAGGCCCTCATGTCCGGCTCGTCCACCGTGAAGACGACATTGTCGAAGCGTGCCGCGGCATCCGTTGTCACTTCGCGCATGATTATTCTCAGCGCGCCGTTGTGGTCTCTAGCCACGGTGCTCTTTGTGCCGTCCATCTTCACGTACACATTATAGCACGACCCGGAGCACCGCGTCGCCGGTTGGGCAACGCCGCCCTATTGCGTACCGCCTTCAATGACCGCACTCGGCCTGCCGCACAAAAACCGCATCTTCCGTCAACGCTCGCACCGCCCAGAAAGCGTCTGGAAGTGGAAGATTCGGCAAGTAATCTGCTACATTGTATCATCATAGTATAATGAACCATCGCGCGTATTTCGCGGATTCAAGAACCAAGTGCAACGGGCGTGAAGATCCGGAGGGGCCCGCTTTGAATGTGTAAGAGGGGCACCACGAGGCCGGTGCGATAAGATGGAGTTTCTCTACGACTTCAACTTACGCAGGAGACCTCGCAGTGCCCGGATCACATCTTAGCGCATTTGAGCGTGTTTCGTTGGAAACAATGTTGCCTTTTGGCCTGTCGCAAACCGAGATGGCCCGTCGCCTTGGCCGCTCCAAAAGCACGGTTTCGCGTGAGCTGGCGCGGAACGCTGGCCCTTCAGGTCGCTACCGGGCGGTGAACGCGCAGCGCCGCTATGCCGCGCGCCGCATGGCGTGCCGTCCCGCCCACAAGCTGGCATCGCCGGTATTGTGCAGCGTGGTGGAGGAGGGTCTTCGCAAGGAGTGGTCACCGGAGCAGATTGCGGACACCCTGGCCTTGGAATTCCCCGAGGAGAAAGCGATGCACGTCTCGCACGAGACCATCTATGGGCACGTCTACGCCAACAAAAAGCGCGGCGGGACCCTTCACCGGGGATTGCGCCACGGGCGCAAAAAGCGCCGCAACCGCAGCCATTCCAAGGAGCGCCGGGGCATCATCAAGGACCGCGTGCTCATCCACGAGCGCCCCGCCATCGTGGAGACGCAGGAGCGCGTCGGCGATTGGGAGGGCGACACCATCATTGGCAAGAACCACAAGGGCGCCGTGGCCACCTTCGTGGATCGCAAGAGCCTGTTCCTGGTGGCCGCCGTCATGCCGGACAAGTCTGCGGGCGAACTCTACACCGCCGCGCTCACTGCGTACCACGGGACCGTGCCCCGGCGTCTGCGCCACACGTTGACGGTAGACAACGGCAAGGAGTTTGCAAACTTCAAGGATATCGAACATGCGCTGGACATCGACATCTACTTCGCACAGCCCTACTGCTCCTGGCAACGCGGCATCAACGAGAACACAAACGGACTGTTGCGCCAATACCTGCCCAAGAAGACTGACTTCAGCACCCTCACCCCGGAGGAGTTGCAAACCTACGTTGACAAGCTAAACAATCGACCCAGAAAGAAACTCGACTATCGCACCCCCGCCCAGGTCTTTAAGGAAGGGATCGTTGCACTTAGAGTTTGAAGCCGCGTTTTGGCACCGCTCAACCGCTCAGCGTATTATTTGACGCCGCCCAACAGTTCTATTTTTCATGCCCCAAAACAACACCATGTGCAGCGAAGATTTCGGCCCACAACTCCGGGTTATCGCATGCAAGCGCGAAATACTGGGGTCGCGACTCGCCCTTGAAAAACACTAGCAACGCCTTTCGTCGACGGAGAAGACCATATGAATACGAGATGTTTACCTCACGAATTCTATCAAACGGCGCGTTGATGATGCACAAACCTCTCCAGGAAGACCTCATACGAACGATGAGACGATGTTCTGTTAATGTGACATCAAGGAATGCATGAAACCACTCTATGTTCGTGTCAAAAGAGCCAGACGCTGACTTGTTTCGCCGAAGTGGCACTTCCGACCTCTCTTGCGGATGCAGCCTCTGGCGGTAGATTTGTCTTGGAAGCAGGAACCAAGGGTTGAAGAACGGAACATGTAAAGAGACCATCAAGAAGCCATATACCAAATCACAAATAACCAACTGGCCTCTTGTCTGCAGAATTGGCGGCCCCTCCTCAAAACTGAGCCCAGACAAAAGGAAAATGACCGTGACGCCCCAAAGAGGAATACCCACAACCGCAAACATGGCATCCACATACCACCAAAAATCCGTCCTTCCACTAATTGGTGCCATCCCCGTACCGCTCTACGCATAAATACGTGCGCGTTGCCTACTCATATCGCAAAAAGGTTATCTAGCACAACTTGATGCAGGTCTGTTGATGATATAGTGTGTCCCCGTTCCCAAGATGTGACCTTCAGCCCCAGCATTGCCACCCGCGCCAAGGCTCACTCCCCCGTAGTTGTTGTCGGCCCATATGAATTCCAGAATTCCGCCAAAACCCGAACCCAAGGAACCTCCAGCAGCGTTCCCACTTCCGAGCAGATCATTTACGCTGTTAGCAGTAGTTACACCTATAACACCGTTGATTCCAGCGAACGCTCCCAACGCCCAGCCCACTTCGACGGTGTAAGTAATACTCCAACCTCCACAATTATCTATATTATAGGATATACCACCGGCTAGACCAATTACTGCAACCCGAAGACTTCCTTGAAGACCAACGCTGACTGTACTCCCACCAGTGGGATCAAAGTACGAACTCGGATTCCCCCTGACGTACCCGTGCATGTTGTATCCGTCGGCCATCCCCAGTGGATCACGGGTGGTCCAGCGCGCGATGTCGGGGTCGTATTCGCGGAGGGGGAAGTGGAGGTTGCCGGAGTAGCCGCTCTGCCACATGCCGGTGTAGCCCATTGCGGTCGCAGTTCCGAGGGCAAGCCTTGTCTCGCCGTAGGGCATGAACTCAACGCGCGCGATGAGCGTCTGGCCCTCGTCCCGCACGGCGCGGGGCGAGCCGTGGGCATCCGGCGCGAAGTAGCGGTACGCCGCATTCTCGGGGTCGCTCCCCGGCGCTTCCGCCAACGTCCCGCCCATGAGCCAGTCCGGCTGCTGCACGTAGCTGCGGACGAAGTTGCCGTTCACGTCCGCTTCCCCGATCAGGCTGCCGCCCGCCCAGTGGAAGCGCGTGCCGCCGGACCCGAAGCCGTACGTCTCGCGGTAGAGCCGCCCGTCCGCCTCATAGACCCAACTCAAGAGCAACGGCTCGCCCGGGAAATTGGAGGTGCGCGCAAACGGTTTTCCGCCGTAGCGGTAGTACTGCGCCGCGGAATAGTTCCCGCTCCACTTGCTCACCATCCGGCCGAGCCCG
>CAILVY010000365.1 GCA_903837785.1 Candidatus Hydrogenedentota bacterium | reverse complement strand
TGCTCGACCGCGCCGAACGCTTTAATGAAGAGGCGCTGGACAATGCCAAGCGCGAAGCCGACGCCATGATCGCCGAAGCGCGCATGATCAAGGAACGGGCCCAACTCGAAGCCAAGCAGGTGCCCGCGGCGTTGCGCGAGGAAATCGAAGCGCTCAAGGACTCCCGCAGCCGCCTCCGGGCCGATTTGATTTCCGTGCTGGACACGCACGCTTCGCTCGTGGAGAACATCCCCGCGGCCGAGACGAAGATCGAAGAGCAGTTGGCGGATTTCGAGCCCGAGCCCGAACCCATCGGCGAGCCGCTGGACGAGGACATCAAAGTGGACCGCGAGCCGTGGCTGGATAACGAGGAAGTTCAGGCATGACACTGCTGGCGGTAGTGGCGTTGTCGGCCTTGGCCGCGCCCGACCCTTCCTTTGAGCAGTTCTTCGCCGATTTCGCGAAGAAACGCGATGGAATCACCACGCTCGAAGCGCACTTCGTCCAGAAGAGCATCGTTCCCGATGAGACGCTGAGCACGGACGGCGACCTGGTTTACAGCAAGCCCCGGCGAATTGTCTTCAAGACGGAAGAGCCCAACCGGATAACGCTCGTCGAAGACAAGCGTGTGATGGAATATGAGGAAGAGCTTCGGCAACTCGTCATGTTCGATCTCGAAGACAACGCGCGGGCGGATGTCTTCTTTCTGGGTTTTGACAACGATACGGAGAGCCTCCGCAAGTCCTACGACGTGAGCCTGTTCACGTCATCGGACGACAAGCGCGGCACCCGCGGGTTGTTGCTGAAGCCCAAGCCCAAGGAGAACGAGGAGCCCCTCTTCGTCGAGGTGAAGCTCTATCTGCGCGACGAGGATTACCTGCCCTACCGGATCCACGTAGTTAATGATAAGGACTCCCAGGTCGATATCGACGTTCGTGAATATAAAGTGAACGTGAAACTCGAACCCGCGGCGCTGCAGGTCGCCGTCCCCGAAGGCACGAAGGTCGTCGAAAACGACACGGTCCTCGAGACGGTTGGCCCGGGCGGCAAGGTCTTCCCGGATACCGCCAAGGCCGCGGCGCCGAAAGCCGAAGAGAAAGCCGAGTCAACGGTTCAGATGAAGGAATTGGCGCCGCCCTCCGCGGAGCCCGCGCCCAAGACCCCCTAAGCTGAGCCGGTCCTATAGTTTAGCTTGTTCCGTTGCGCCCGGCCCCCGTGCCGGGCGCGCGGCACAGCGCCCGTCAACCGGGCATGGGGATGAGTACGCCGTGAACAGAATTATCCTGGCCTCCGCTTCGCCGCGGCGGCGCGCCTTGCTCGCCGCGCTGGGGGTCGAATTCGAGGTCATCAGGAGCGACGCCCCGGAAGTCGATCATGGCGACGTTCCCGCCGCCATCGTCGAAGCCAACGCCCGGGCCAAGCGGGACGACGTGGCGGGCCGGCTGACCGAGCCCGCCGTGGTGATCGGGGCAGACACGTTGGTCTTCCTCGATGAACACGTGCTGTCCAAGCCGCGGGACGCGGAGGAAGCGTGTGCGATGCTGCGCCGGCTGTCGGGGAATACGCATCAGGTGGTGACCGGCCTCGCCATTGTGGATACGGCCACTGGCGCGCATGTCGAGGGTGCGGAGACCACGGACGTCACGTTTCGCACGTTAAGCGAGGCGGAGATTGTGCGCTTCGTGGAGATTGTGAATCCGCTGGATCGCGCGGGAGCCTATACTGTGGACGGACCCGGCAGCCTGATTGTCGCCCGCTACGACGGCTGTTATCAGAACGTTCTCGGATTTCCTATCCTCAAGCTCGACAAGCTATTGCGTCAGGTCGGAGTCAATCTCTTCGAGCGCATGGATCCCCGGCGCGCGGTTTTCCTGTAGTTGCCGGGGACACGCTACGCCTGAGCCGGATAAGGCGCGAAACGCAGGTCCGCCGGGAAGATCCATCGCCCCCGCAGGGGGCGGGAGAGGAGTGGTTCGCCCATCCCATCCGCGGGTTTCGTTTCGCTCCCGCATCGTCGACGCGGACGCGGCGCGGTTTCAGCGTTGTGTGATTCAACGGCAGTTCCGGCATGCGATGGCGTGGCATCACCGGAGCCATTTGTCCCCGGCCGGGTCAAACGCTCCAGAGCCGCGGATCAACTTTCCGGCCGTGGAGAGCACGTCATGAACCACGCTTTGCCCTCTATCCTTAATATTGGCGGTGAGTGTCGCCTGTTGCCCGGTGCATGCGGATATGCGCGTGACGCGGGATATTGTCTATGCGACGGGTCCGGGCGCCGACCCGCACTTGCATGCGCTCGACGTGTATGCGCCCGCGGAGGGCAAGGCCTCAAGGACCTGTGGGAAGAGCAGAGAGAAAAGTACTCACCTCTAATGTTCCGGATGGAGACCGTAACACAGTAATGAGGTAAGCGCAATAAGAGTCGCGGAGCTCGTTGGAGTGCTTGTCTTCGGACGGTGGTTCAAATCCGCTGCTTGGAGATTTGCCAAGCGACCCATCCGAGGCGCACAATATTACCTAAATCAAGCGGATTCATGGCTTTTTTTGGTTGTGTAAGACTGGTTGCTGCGGAAGAACGCTTAACACGTTCACCCTTCCGGCAGAACCGCCCGGGGGAACCATCAGATGGAAGACGACAACAAAAAGGCGAAATCTGAACTCATTCAGGAACTGGACGCACTTCGACGCCGGGTGCATGTACTTGAGTCCTCCATCCCGGACGCTGCCGGTTCCGCGCGAAGGGATGCCCACGCCCAAGACGCTCAGGCCCAACTGGCACACGAACTGGGCGAGCGGGTCAAGGAGTTGAGGTGCCTTTACGGTTTGTCCCGGTTGATGGAAACGCCCGGGATTTCCCTCCCCGAGATTCTTCAGGGAGCGGTTGAGCTTCTGCCTCCCGCCTGGCAATATCCCGCCCTTGCCTGCGCGCGGCTCGTCTGGAATGAACAGCTACACCAGACCCCGAACTTCCGGGAGACTTGTTTCCGGCAATCAAGCGACATCCGGGTACAAGGCAAGAAGGAAGGGGCTATAGAAGTCTTCTATGCGGAGAGGCCCTCTGTTCCCGGGCGCGAAGTATTTCTGACCGAGGAGCAGGAATTGCTTGACGTGACCGCGGAGCGGATAGGGCACGTCATCGAGCAAGTACGGGCGGAAGAGATCCTGCAGGAACAAGAAAAGAACGTAGAGCTGAATCTGGCGGCGATGAACCGGCTTCATGACCTTGCGATGACTTCCATACGGCGGGAGGAACTTCAGCCACTTTACATGAGAATTGTCGATGCCGCCATCGCCATCTCAAATGCGGACTTCGGCAACATTCAGATCGTGGAACCGGGGACCGGCGATTTGAAGATTGTCGCCCACCGGGGATTTCCGGAAGAGTGGATCGAGTTTTGGAACAGTGTTTCGAAAGGCCAGGGCGCGTGCAGTACCGCTCTTGAGCGCCGGGAGCGAGTCCTTATCGAGGACGTGGAACAAAGCCCGATGTTTGCCGGCAAGCCGGCGCTTGAAGTGCAGCTCAAGGCTGGCGTGCGTGCTATTCAATCGACGCCGCTGGTGAGCGATGCGGGCAGGGTTCTGGGCATGTTTTCGACCCATTACCGAACACCAATGCGGTTCGACGAGAGCATGTTGCGGTTTCTGGATCTTCTCGCCCGTCAGGCGGCTGAACTCATCGAGCATGCGAACGCAATAACAGGGTTGCGCGAGAGTGAGGAGAGGTACGAGGCCCTTTTCAGAAGAGGCGCCACCCCGGCCGTGCTGCTCAGATTGCCAGATGTTAGCATTGAGGACGTTAATGAGGCTACGGAGGGTTTTACCGGGTTTACCAAAGCAGAAATGGTGGGCCGGACCGCCGCCGAACTCAATCTTCTGAAACCCGATGATCGAGCAAAGACTGTGCGCCTCTTTCAGTCGCAAGGTTCTTTACATGTCTTCGAACAACGGCTCTTCACGAAATCGGGCGAAGAACGCGTCATTCTGCTCAATACCAATCAATTGAGTATCGGCGGGCAGATGTATGCGCTCAGCACGATGCAGGACATTACCGAACGCAAGCGGGCGGAGGAATTGCTGGCCACCGAGCGATCGCAACTCAGGACAATTCTTTCCGAGTTCCCGTACGGGGTATACATCGTCGACAGAAATTGTGACATTCAGTACATTAACCCGCCGCTGGAGAGCGAGTTTGGCCCAATTCAAGGCCGCAAATGCTTTGAATACTTCCACGACAGGCAAGCCCCCTGCCCCTGGTGCAAGAACCCGGATGTGTTTGCCGGCAACACGGTCCGATGGGAATGGACCTCTATGAAGACAAACAAGGTCTATGACCTGCTAGATACACCGATTGTCAACAGCGACGGGACCATCTCAAATCTGGAGTTCTTGCATGATATCACGGAACTAAAGAAGACCAAGGAGGGTCTACTTCAACTCGCGGGCCGCCTTAACCTTGCATTGACCTCCGCAAGGGCAGGGGTGTGGGACTGGAACATAGAGACGAATGAAATGTTCTGGGATGACCGGATGCTGGACCTTTATGGGCACACTCGTGAGACTTTCCCCGGAGGGGTTGAAGCCTGGGAGCAGGGACTTCATCCGGATGACTCTGCCAAGGCTATCGATGAAAGCAGTGCTGCCCTGCGCGGGGAGCGGGATTATGATACAGAATTCCGTGTTCGACATCATGATGGGACGGTGATCCACATTAAAGCGAACGGCCTCGTACAACGTGACGAGGAGGGAAACCCGGTTCGTATGATCGGTTTAAATGTAGACATCACCGAGCGAAAGCGGATGGAGGCTGATCTGCAAAAATTCTTCCTGCTGGCTGAGAACAGCAGTGAATTCATCGGCATGTGCGACCTCGACATGAATCCAGTCTATGTGAATCCCGCTGGCCGCCGCATGGTCGGGTTGCCCGACATGGCCGCCGCCTGCAGGATCAAGGTGCAGGATTATTACTTTCCCGAGGACCAGGTATTCATCAGGGACGAATTCTTCCCGCGCGTGCTGCGTGAGGGCCACGGCGAGGTGGAAATCCGGCTTCGCCACTTCCAGACCGGTGAACCGATCTGGATGGCATACTGCCTCTTCCATTTGTGCGAAGCCAGCGGCACACCCATTGGTTGGGCCACCGTCAGTCGCGACATTACCGAACGCAAGCGGATGGATGCGGAACAGGAAAAGCTTCAGGCCCAACTCGCCCAGGCACAGAAGATGGAGTCGGTGGGCCGGCTGGCGGGCGGGGTGGCCCACGATTTCAACAACATGCTTCAAGTTATTCTAATCAGCGCGGATCACGCCCAGAGCCAAAGTACGCCGGGCAGCCCCGTGTATGAAAGCCTCAGTGAAATCATCAACAGCGCGAATCGTTCCTCCGACCTGACCCGGCAACTGCTGGCCTTTGCCCGCAAGCAGACCGTGGCCCCCAAGGTGCTCGACCTCAACGAGACCATTTCGGGTATGCTCAAGATGCTCCAGCGCCTAATCGGCGAGGACATCGACCTGGCCTGGCTGCCAGGCGGGGACCTTGGTCCGGTCAAAATGGATCCATCCCAGATTGACCAGATCCTGGCCAATCTGTGCGTCAACGCCCGGGATGCCATCGAGGGCGTGGGCAAGGTCACCATCGAGACGGGCAAGGCCGCGTTCGACGAAGCCTATTGCGCCGCTCACGCCGGGTTTGTGCCCGGAGACTATGTGATGCTGGCTGTGAGCGACAACGGGTGTGGCATGGACGCCGAGACCCTCGGCCATCTGTTCGAGCCCTTCTTTACCACCAAGGAAATGGGCCGCGGCACCGGCTTGGGCCTGGCTACGGTCTATGGCGTGGTCAAACAGAACAACGGATTCATCAACGTGTACAGCGAGCCAGGGCAGGGAACGACCTTCAGGATCTACCTGTTGCGGCATCTAGCCAAGGCGGACCGACCGGTGGAAAGGGCTCCCGATAAACCAGCAGGGCCCGGCCATGAGACGATCCTGTTGGTGGAAGACGATTCTGCGATCCTGAAAATGATCACTATGATACTCAAGGGCGCGGGGTACACCGTGTTGAGCACTGGCACCCCGGGCGAGGCCATCCGCCTGGCCAGCGAGTACGCCGGTACAATCCACTTGCTCATGACCGACGTGGTCATGCCCGAAATGAACGGCCGCGATCTGGCCGCGAACATCCTGTCGCTGTATCCGGACATCAAGCGCCTGTTCATGTCCGGTTACACGGCCAACGTGATCGCCCACCACGGTGTCCTTGATGAAGGCGTGAACTTCATTCCAAAACCCTTCTCCAGGAACGATTTGGTGACCAAGTTGCGGGAGGTGCTCGATAGAGAGTAACGGGTGCCAGTGGTGCTGCGTGAACGGGTATGAGTTGGTTGGAATCGAGATCGACGCCGGGCTCAGCGGTGGTCGGGCTGACAACCGCCCCGGTCTCCAAAGCGCGATCCAGCTAGCATGCAAGTGCCAGGCTGCCCTGGTCGTTTACAGCCTCAGCCGCCTCGCCAGGTCGACGAAGGATATGCTCGGCATCGCGGACAGGCTTGAACATGCCCGCGCCGACTTCGTAAGTCTGTCCGAAAAGATCTACACGACCTCCGCAGCGGGCAAAATGGTCTTTCGCATCCTCGCTGTCCTCGCCGAATTCGAGCGAGACCTCATCAGCGAGCGCACGACGGCAGCCATGGGGCACCTGCGGACCCAGAACCGGCGCATCAGCGGCGCGATCCCGTTCGGGTTCATCCTGGCTGACGACGGGGTAACGCTTGTCCCATTCGAGGGGGAACAGCGTATAATCTTGAAGATGCGCCGGTTACCCCAGTCCGGGGTGAGTCTGAACGGCATCGCCCGTGACCTGAATGACCGCCGCGTCCCCAGCAAGGCTGGGGGCGGTGGCATGCCAAGACGGTGGCAGGGGTGCTACGAAGGGTGAATGAATGACTCCCAAGAAAAAAGACATGATCGATAATGCGGTGGTCGATATCACCCGTGACTCGTTAAAGAAGTCTGGCAACAAAGACCAAAGGATTGAGATCCGGGCGACGGAGGCGGAAAAGCTGGAAGTCCAGGAAATGGCTGAATCCCTCGACTTGAGCGTCGCCGAATATTTGTTGGCTCTCCACCGGCACGCATACCCGAAGCGGCGGCGGCGGTGACTCCTTGGGAGGCAAAGCCTTCTCCCATTTTCGGGGTTAGCTTCTGTGATGCGTCAAGTATATTATTGTAGAGAATCAGGCGGAATAAGCCAATGCAATAATATACGTGGCGGATCCGACTTTTCCCGCCAAGACTGTGCCTTTAGAAGCCTGCTCAATGACATGTCGTTGGAGTTCTGAACCAGATCGTGCGCTTTAGCAGGATCGAAGGGCAGAACAATCCTACCACGAGGACGCTCACCGACGACGGCAGCGTCCTTCAGATCCGAGTTCCACTTGCAGGCGAATCATGACTTCACTCATGTGCCACGGATCCTCGTGCCAGATCCAGTGATGCCGCGTACTCAGGCGACACGCCGCGACGCCGCCGAATGGTTTTCGACGAGATCTTCGAGTCTTCCGGCCACAGTCTACCTTCAGTGCCTCGCCATTGCAGCGCGAATTCAAACAGAAGACCCGCGCGGCCAATGACCGCACAAGAGGCCGGCCGCCGGGACTCGGCATTGCCATCGACGCACGTTCAGAGCGGATCCTTTGCGCCTTCGGCGCGGAAGCGGGCGAAGCCCCAGGCGGCGTGGTCGCAGGCGAAGCCGTCGCCGCCGTTCAGGACGCGCAACGTAATCTGCTTTGCGCCGCGCACCTCGACCTGGAAGCGGTGCATGCCGCCGGAGCGCAGGACGGGGCTTTCGGCCTTGACTGCGCCGTCCACGAGGACCTGAAATTGGACGGTTCCATTGCCCGTGGAGGCTTCCACGCCCGCATCAGCCGCGAAGTCGGCGAAGTCTTTGCCCGCGATATCGAGGACGAGGTCGGCGGGGGTGCCATCGTTGAAGGCGTGGGTCCAGACGCCTTTGGGATAGGCTTTTCCGGCGATCTGGATGGTCTTGCCGCCGTAGTTCGTATCGCGGTGAACCGAGTTTCCGGCGCCGGCGGTTGCGCTGAGCCAGGGGAGATCGGAAACGAAGGTCAATCCGGCCAGTTCTGTGCATTTCGGCGTCGTGAACGCGCCGTTTTCGGGAGTGTTCCAGCATTTCCCGCCGTGAGACACCGCGAGCACTTTCCAGTGGAAGGCCTTGTTCGCGGGGAGCGCCGTCAAAGTGATGGCCGGTTTCACGGAGGCCTTTTCCAGCGCGATGGGGTCAAATCCGGGGGACTCCGAGAGGACAACGCGGTAATTCTCGGCGTGGGCGCTGGGCGTCCAATGCAGCGTGGCCGAAGTGGTGAAGGCGTCCGCGTTTGTCTCGACGGCGCCCAGAGCGAACGCTTCGGGCGGTTCGAGACCCTGCGGTTTGCCCAAGGCCGCATCCTGGAGATAGACGAGGTCGGAATCGAAGCGATGGGGGAGACGGAGCGTGAGGCCGTTCCTCATCAGCGTTTCACCGGCGCACGCGGCGGGGTCCACGGAACCGTCCTGTGACCAGACCCAGTACTGCGTCTCGGCCTGCAGCCCTTTCAGGCGAATCGTCTTTTCCTCTTCCGGGGCATCGGGGCGGAAGGCATAGAGCGTACCGCGGCGGAGGCTCGGGCTCCAGTAGAACATCCCGTCCCAGTGCACGCCGTCCGGACGCGGCAGGATGTGGTGCACTTTCACGTCCTTGAGCATGGGCCGCACCCAGTCCTTATAGATTTGCGCGGACTGCCGCGCGAGATCCTGCTGTTCCTCCGTCCACGTCAGCGTGTTCGTGGGATCGATCTGCCATGCGCCCATCATGGCGCTTCGCCACAAGTACGGCTCCGGGTCGTCGCCGGGCACGTTGTAGGAGCGTTCATAGGTGTACGCCTGCAGGAGCAGCGGCGGAAACGCATAGGTCGAGTCGTAGAGGCTCTGGCGATCGGGCAGATTCGAAAGCGTGTCCGTCGTGACAGTGTAGTGCGTGCGCTGGATCACGCCGAAGTCCTTGATGTGTCCGCCGCCCGAACAATTCTCGAGGATGATGCGCGGGAAGGCTTGACGCAGCTTCTCCTGCACCTCGTAGTAGCCCATGGTTGCCCAATAGCTGGCATCGACTTCGTAGTGGTGCCGGTGCGTGGTCTTGTTGCAGTGATTGACGATGGGGCCGCAGTCGTGCTTCAGGTAATCCAGCTTGTGATTCGAGACGAGCCACTGTGTCTTCTGCGTCTCCCACGCACGGGCCTCGGGACACGCGAGACAGACCTGGACGCCGGAAAACGCGGCCGGTTTCCAGTCCGGCGGGACGTCGCCGCTGAACCAGTCAGGATGTCCCATTCGGCCGAGCACGCTCAGCGCGCCCGGGTCTTCCGAGATGCCGCCGTTCGTCCAGGCGCACCACAGGGCGAGCCGCATGCCGTTCGCGTGCACATACTCTTCGATGGGGCGGACGCCGTTTTGGAAACGCGCGGGGTCCCAGCGCCAGTCGCCGGTCTCGGGAAACCACATGGCGTCGGGCATGAACGTCTCAAAGCCGATATCGCGGCAGAATGCGGCGCTGCGCATCACGTCGGCCTCGAGGGCATGATTGCCGCCCGCATCGAGATAGAGGTTGTAGGCGAGGGTTGGGTCGGCAATGTCTTCGGGCAGTGCGGGCCGCAGCTTCTCGATGATCCAGCGGTGCAGCGCGTAGGCGCCTTCATCGATGTCGCCTGTGTAGGCGCCGATAAACGCGGGCGGCACCTGAAAGGTTTCGCCGGGCGCGATGTCCGTTTTGAATTCGGGGAGGAGGCCGACGCGCAAGGCCACGGAGTCGCCATGGACTTCTGCCTGGATACGGCCCAGTCCCGAGAATTCCCAGCCGAGGTAGAGGCCACATTGTTCGCCGACTTGCACGGCGAGCCATGGCACCGGGCTCGATCCATCCTCACAGTTACTTACGAGATTGCGTTCCAGGCCCTCCTGCCAGGGTTCCGCCGTTACGCCGCCCTGAGTGCTGGCATTGCTGCCGCCGCGTTTGATCCACCACAGGCGCGCATCCTCACCGTGGGGCGTGGCGGCGAGACAGAGGCTTTCCTGATGTGTGAGGGCGACTGTGCCGCCGCTCTTGTTTTCGATTTCGATCCAGTGTTCGACCGGGCCTCGGCCGGGCCGGGCACGCCAGATGGAGCGCAGTTGAAGCTTAGGTTCCGCGTTCTCAAACGTGAGCGTGAGCAGAGACGAGCCTGCCTGTTGCGCAGCGTTGAGAAAGCGCCATTGCGTGCGCTGCTCGACGCCGTTCACCCAGACGGCCGACATGAGCGGGATGGCTGCAGGCTGCTTAAGCCAGTCAACATCCTGGGCGGCCGCGTGCAGCAGTAAGATCAGCGGTTGATTGTCGCGTACGGAGACCGAAAGCGCCGTGTCTTCACTGGCAAGGTCCCAATGATCCCCAGCAACGTCAGCCACGGCCAATGCCATGCCCAGCAGCACACACCCCAGCACTGTCATTTTGAGGACCCTTTCTCACGGAGGAACAGCCGTGGAGGCAGCATACTCTGCCGTGGAGAGGGAGTCCAAATCAGAGGGCGCGCAAACTGCGCGCCCTCTTGTCGCCGATTCAATCGCCGGTCAGGAATTTCACGGTCCCGGGCAGTAGTCGTCCTCGGTCCCCGCGGCGGGACAATAGTGATAGCCGCCCGAGTTGAAGAACTGGATTGTGCGGAGCAACTCGGACAGGTCAACGTGCCAGTCCTGCGGATTGTAGTCGCTCTGATGCGGGGTGCACGTGAAGTCGCCCGGCCCCACAGCGAAGCCATCTTCCGTTCCGGCCTGGCAGTGATAGCCATTCGAATTGAAGAACTGAATCACGCGCAACAACTCGGACAGATTCACCAGATGGTTGCAGTCCTGATCCGCCGTGTGGCATCCGGTGTCTCCTTCGCCCTCTCCGTCGCCTTCGCCTTCTCCTTCGCCTTCGCCCTCGCCTTCTCCTTCCCCTTCGCCTTCACCTTCCCCTGCGCCCTCGCCTTCACCTTCCCCTTCGCCGACCACCTCGCAGCGGCCAGCGACGCAGCGGAGATCGACCGTGATGGCGCAGTCAGCGTCGTCGCGGCAGGTCTTGCCCTCGAGATCGAGCGCGGGCACCCGACACGCGCTGCCGACGACCACCGGGGTCGTAACGATCAGCAGGAGGACGG
>CAILVY010000364.1 GCA_903837785.1 Candidatus Hydrogenedentota bacterium | reverse complement strand
GTCGTCGTCTTGCCGTTCGTTCCCGTCACAGCAAGCATCACGGATTGGCAGAAGCGAGAGGCGAACTCCAGTTCGCCTATCACCGGAATGCCCCGTGCCCGCGCCGATTGAAGCGGCTCCAGGGCCGCGGGCACGCCCGGGCTCACGATGATCATGCTCGCGTCGCGGAACGCCGCCTCCGAATGCCCGCCGGCTTCATACGCGGCCCCCAGCCGCTCCAGTTCTTCCTTGTATTCCTTCAGGGACGCGTCGTCCCTGCTTTCGCTCACAAACGGGATCGCCCCCTCTGCGAGCAGGAGGCGTGCCGCGCCGAGGCCCGACCGGCCCAAGCCCAGGACCGTTACTTTCTTCCCGCGCAATTGCATGACGGATTCCTAACGCAATTTCAGCGTGCTGAAGCTCATGAGTGCCAACAGCAGCGCAATGATCCAGAAACGTATCGTAACCTTCGTCTCCGACCAGCCCAGCAATTCAAAGTGGTGATGGAGCGGGGCCATGCGGAACACCCGCTTCCCCGTCAGTTTGAACGAAGCCACCTGAAGAACGACGCTGCCGACTTCGATGACGAAAAGTCCCGCGGCCAGAGGAAGCAGCAGTTCCTGCTTCGTGAGGATGGCCATGGTTCCGATGGCGCCCCCCAGCGCGAGCGACCCGGTGTCGCCCATGAAGACCTCGGCGGGATGCGCGTTGAACCACAGGAATCCCAGCCCCGCGCCGAGCATGGCCCCGCCAAAAACGAACAGTTCGCTCGCTTCCGGCACGTAGATCAGAAAGAGATACTGCGACCAGTCCGCGCGGCTCACCACATAGGCGATCCCCGCGAAAGTCAGCAGCGACGCCACGGAGGCGCCCGCAGCAAGGCCGTCCAGGCCGTCCGTGATGTTCACGGCGTTCGACACGCTCACGATAATGAAGATGACGAACAGGACATAGAGCGGACCCAGCGGCACGTAGAGATCCTTGAAACCGGGCACGCCCACTTTCGTGTGCAGGTTCGGAACGCTCTTCGCAATCGCCTGCGGCAGGGCCGCCTCGAGCAGGAGGCGGTCCAGCCGGACGAGTTCCACGGCCGTGAGCGATCCCGCGCGCGCGCCCAGCAGCCCGCGCGCCTCTGGCGTCAGCGTATCCAGCGGCCACAGGCGCGCATCGTACAGCCGGCCTTCGCCCAGAATCTTGTTGAGCGACTGCAACAGCGTCTTCCGTTCCTCGGGCAGCGGCGTGTCGCGCCCGGCCGCTTCGGCCACCTGCTTGCGCGCCTCCTCGTCGAGTTGCTCCCACAAGGCCTTTGCAGGCGTGGCCGTCTTCGCCTCACTGGCCGCGGCCAGGGTGCGCACGAGCACCTGCCAGTCGAGCACATCGCGCGGATACACGTACGTCGCGCTCACGGTGATGGGGTTGTTCAGCAGATAGAGCCCAAGCAGCGTTCCCGTCAGAATCTGCCCGGCGAACTTGGCGCGCGCGCTCAGGCCCATGTTGTGCTTGCGCTTCAGCTTGATGAAGTCGTCCAGGAATCCGACCGCACCCAGGAGCAGCAAGACCCCAAGCGATATCCAGAGCATCCGGTTGTTCAGGCGGCCCCACAGACCCAACGCCACCAGGCTGGACAGGAGTATCATGGCCCCGCCCATCGTCGGCGTGCCGGCCTTGCCTTTGTGCAGTTCATGCAGGCTCGCCACGTGCTCCTTGCGGATGTACTGCCCTATTTTCAGCGAGCGCAGCATGCGAATCAGCCATGGCCCCACCAGAAGGCAGAAGACGAAGCCCGTAATCGCCGCGCCGCCCGCGCGAACCGTGTGATACGTGAAAACATTCATGGCGCCGATATACGGAATCAACCAGAGCGCCAGGTAATACAACATCGATCGTCCTCGTCAGGGCCTATCGGCCGGTTTCATCATACAATGTGCGGAGCAGCGGCAGGATGCGTTCCATCCCCATGCCCCGCGAACCTTTCACAAGCAGTGCATCGCCCGCGCGCGCATGCGACTTGATGGCTTCGGCGATGTCCGCGTATTCCTCCATGGCCTCCGCGACAGCGATGCCCGAGGCCCGGGCTCCCGCCACGAGGTCGGCCGCATTCGGCCCGCGGGCGAACAAATGCGTCACGCCCAAACGGCCCGCGGCCTCGCCCGTCTCATAATGCAGGCGGGCCGAAGTCTCGCCCAGCTCCAGCATGCTTCCCAGCGCGGCCAGGCGCGCGCCGCCGCCGGGGCGCGCCGCAAGGGCCTCGAGCGCCGCCTCTATGCTCGCCGGATTCGCGTTATAGCTGTCGTCGAGAACCTCGAGGGGGCCGATGCGCTCGATCTTCAAGCGGATGGAGCGGCTCAGTGCCGCCCGCAACGGCGCCTCAAATTCCGTGATGCCATGCTGGAGTCCCACCGCGATCGCAAGCAACACATTGGAGGCATGCGCCGGCACCGGCAAAGGCAAACGCACTTCACCCACCGGATTGATGCGGAGCAACGTTTCTCCGCCTTCACTCGGGCTGCGCGACTCCAAAACGACGTCCCCGCTGTGGCCAAAGCGAATCTTCCTGCCCGCATACCGCTCGGCAATGCGCACACACCACGCATTGTCGTTGTTCACATAGAAACACCCGCCGGGCGGCAGCCCTTCCGCGATTTCCGCCTTCGCGTCCGCCACCCGCTCGATGGAACCGAAGCCTTCCAGGTGCGCCGGCGCAACCATCGTCACGGCCGCTTCCGTGGGCCGGGCAATCGCGCACAACTGCGCAATCTCGCCCGCGTGATTCGCCCCCATTTCGATGATCGCGCACTGCGTATCGCGGTCCATCTGCAACAGCGAGATCGGGCAGCCGATGTCGTTGTTCAGGTTGCCCTGGGTTTTCACCACGCGATAGCGCACCCCGAGCACCGCCGCGAGCAACTCCTTGGTGGTGGTCTTCCCGCAGGATCCCGTAATCGCGATGACCGGAACCGGGAATTGCGCCCGATGCCGCGCCGCAAAACGCTGCAGCGCCTGGAGCGGATTGTCCACGAGGATGCAGGGCTTCCCCGGCAGCGGCGCCGAAGTCACCGCCGCCACCGCGCCGCGTTCGAACGCGCCGGGAACAAAGCGGTTGCCGTCGAAATTTTCGCCGGACAGCGCAAAAAAGACATCGCCCGGAGCAAGCGTTCGGGTGTCAGTGGACACGGCGCTGAAGTGCGCGGAAACGCCCGGCGCCGGCGCGCTCACAATCGCCGCGAGTTCATCCACGGAATACTGCCAGGCCATCTCACCGCCCTTCCAGCGCGGCGCGCGCGACTTCGCGGTCGTCAAAATGTATCCGGCGGTCGCCGAGAATCTGATAGTCCTCGTGGCCTTTGCCCGCGATCATCACAAAGTCGCCCTTGCAGGCCATCGAGATGGCCTGGCGAATGGCCTCTTCGCGCGATTCAATCACGAGATAGTCGTCCCCTTTCCGCTTGCCCTCGCGCTGCACGCCCACCTCGATGTCGAGCAGGATGCGGTGCGGATCTTCCGTGCGCGGATTGTCCGAGGTCAGTATCGCAAAATCGGAGAGCCGGGCCGCGATCGCGCCCATCTTGGGCCGTTTTGTCTTGTCGCGGTCCCCGCCGCACCCGAACACGGTGATGAGGCGGCCCTTGCACATCCCGCGCGCGGCCTCCAGCACATTCTTCAATCCGTCATCCGTGTGCGCATAGTCCACGACCACGTGAAAAGCCTGCCCTGCCACCACCGGCTCGAAACGTCCCGGAACGCAGCGCAACGCTTTCAGGCCGGCGGCGATCTGTTCCACGGGGACGCCCAGGCCGCCCGTGATGGCCGCGGCACACAGGGCATTCCAGACGTTGTGCCGTCCGAGCAGATTCATCTCGACGGGCGCGTTTCCCCATGGCGTGGCCAGCTGAAACCGGGTTCCGGCGATCTCCGTGCGGAAGTCCTCCGCGCGGCACACGCCGCCATAGCCGTAGGTGTAACAAGGGACACGAGAAGCGCCCACAAAGAAAGCCGCCGCGGGATCGTCCGCGTTCACCACCGTGAAACGGCCTTCCCCTTCAATCCGCTCGAACAGGCGCAGCTTCGAGCGCATATAATTGTCCATAGTGCGGTGGAAGTCCAGATGATCCTGCGTCAGGTTCGTGAATGCCGCCACGTTGAAATCGATTCCCGCAACCCGGTCTTGTTCCAGGGCATGCGAACTCACTTCCATCGCCACGTGCGTCTGGCCGGCTTCCTTCGCACGCGCGAAAATCGCCGCCAGTTCTTCGCCGAAGGGCGTCGTGTGCGATGCGGGCAGCATCTCCCCCGCAATCTCATAGCCCAGGGTGCCGAAGTTCGCCGTGGGATGGCCCGCCCCGCGGAGAATCGACTGCGTCATGAACACCGTGCTCGATTTGCCGTTCGTGCCGGTCACGCCGATGACAATCTGGCCCCGTGAGGGATGGCCCGCGAGCGCGTGCGCAATCAGGGCGGCCGCACGTCTGGGCTCCCGCACCGAAAAGTACGGCCGGCCTTCCAGCTCCACCAGGCCTTCACGGCCTCCGACAAACGCCGCCGCCCCCGCCGCCGCCTGGGTCGCGAAATCATGGCCGTCCGTGTGTTCGCCCTGAACCGCCACAAAGACCGTCCCGGGCCGAACCCGGCGGGAATCTTCCGTCACCGAGCCGACCTCGAACCCGGGCGCGGCCTGCGAGGCTTGTTCCACCCAGCCGCAGGCCCGAAGGCATTCACATAGTTCGCTTCTCGTCATGTTTCTGTTCCTGCGCTTCTGGCGCAGTCTTCCGATTAGAGAATTCCAGCGAGCACAGGACCACATCTCCGACCGGCGTGCCCGCTGGCGGGTCTTGAGACACCACCCATCCCACGCCATGCTGATCCCAAGGCAAGCCAAGCGTCCGCAGCTTCTCCAGGGCTTGGCGCTTGGTCATGCCCGTGAAGTCGGGCAGCGGCGTGGCACGGTCTATACCATCCACAGAATGCGCCGCGAGTTTCGCCCCGGCCAGCGGCACCACCATCTGGTCGAGGGACGCGGCAAATTTGTCTTCCACGGAGCGTTCGCTGACCGTGTCCACATCTTCGGACTCCGCGTCCGCTTCCACCGGCTTTGCTGGGGCCGTTTTTGTCTTTTTGTCTGTGCTTGCGATTTTTTCCGGCTCTTTTTCTTTCTTCTTGCCCTTCTCGTCAATGCGCTGGCCGTTCTCATCGAGCACGGGGTCTTCAGGCACATTGAGCCGAACCAGGGAATCCCGCATGACTTCCTTGAATACCGGACCGCACACGTAGCCGCCGAAATGCAGCCGGATGGCCGGTTCCTTCACCACAATCACCACCACGAGCTGCGGATTCGCGACAGGGGCGAAACCGGCGAAGACCGCGGTGAAGGCGCCTTCCTTGTAGCCGCCGCCATTGGGATTGGCAATCTGTGCCGTTCCGGTCTTGCCGCCCGCCCGGTATTCCGGGATGAGGGCGTCCTTTCCCGTGCCATGCAGAATGACGAGATGACAGAGTTCCTGCATGGTCTTGACGGTGTTCGGCGATAGGATGCGGACGCGTTCCGGGCGCTGATGCTGATAGGTGGCGTCTCCGTTGCGGGACAGGGCGCGTTCCACGAAATACGGTTCGACCAGGTAGCCCCCGTTGGCGATCACGGAGAACGCGCGCCCGAGCTGGATCATCGTCACCGCAATTTCCTGGCCCATGGGAAGAGAACCCATTGTGAGGCGGGACCACTTCTCGCGTTTGGGGAAGATGCCGGGACTCTCGAGTTGGAAATCGCGGCTCGTGCGCTTGCCAAAGCCGTAGCGCTGGATCCAGTCGTTCAGCCGCTCCGGGCCGAGCATGGCGCCCACCTTGATCATCGCGATGTTACTCGACTCTTCAAAGCACTTCCGGAACGGCTCGACGCCCATCTTGTGAAAGTCCCGGACCGTGTGGCCGTAGGGATTGAACGTGCCGCCCTCGCAGTTGATCATCGTATCCGGCGTGACCAGCCCGTTTTCGAGGGCGGCGGACGCGGTCACGATCTTGAAGGACGAACCTGGTTCGAAGACGTCAATCAACGCGGCATTCTTGCGAAGTTCCGGCGGAAAATCATCATACTTGTTCGGGTCGAACGCGGGCCGCGTCGCGAGCGCCAGCACCGCGCCGGTGTTCGGGTTCATCACGACGCCCATGGCCCCCAGCGCCTTCGTTTCCTCCATCCGCGTGTCCAGCGCGCGCTCCAGCGTGTGCTGGATGTCCGTGTCCAGCGTGAGCTGCACCGAATCGCCGCCCTTGGGCGGGGTGTACTCGAGCGTCAGCGAGTCGAGCAGGCGTCGGCCGCTGTCTTTGCGCGCGGTATAGTTGCCGGGCTCGCTCTTGAGATAGTCGTTGAACGTGAGTTCCAGGCCTTCCGAGGCCTCGCCGGCGCGATTCACAAAGCCGAGCAGGTGGGCCGCCGTGTCGCGTTGCGGGTAGAAACGCACCGACTCGTACTGAACGGAAACCGCCCCTTCGCTGAAATCCTCAATCTCGCGGAGGAACGACTCGGGCGCGTCCTCCAGCCACCGCTTCACCCACACGAATTTCTGCAGGTTGCCCTTCTGGTCCCGCTGCGTCATGCGCTCGGTGAGTTCTTTCGGGTCGATGCCGAGTTTGGCCTGCAGCTTTCCGGCCAGTCCCTGTGGATCCTTTACCTCGCGCGGGTCCACCCACAACGACGGCACCTGCCGGTCCATGGCCAGGAAAAGGCCGTTCCGGTCGAAAATCTCACCGCGGGTCTCGCGAAGCACCCGTTTCCCGATGTGAAGCTTCTCTTCCTGGGTCAATTCGAGGCGGGGGTTGAGGTGCAGGAAACCCAGTCGGATCCCGACCGCCCCGAACAAGACAAGAAACGCCCACATGACCCATCTCATGCGGGCGTGCATAGCCTTGTCCGGCGCTTCACCGTAACGTTTGCGGGTCTCTTCGTCTGTCTCTAAACGACGCCATTCCATCTACTCCACCTTCTTTTCTCCCGCTTACAGCGAAGCCGGTGAATCAACCGAGATCGAACCCATCAGTTTTGCCTCTTCATTCGCCTCGCTCGAAAGCGCATCCGATACGGGCGCCGGAGACGCGGGGGGCTGCGCCGCCAATTGCACGGGAAGCTCTGGCACCGCCGCGTGATCCGCGGTGGACGCTGGCGCCATCTCCTTCACCACCGTCCGCGCCATCACGATGGGGGCCTGGGCCACCCGCTCACGGAAAGCGCCGTCGTGATATACCGCGGTCACCTGCTTCGGTTCGGGCTTCACGAGCCCCATGTCCGGCGCCAGCGAGGCCAGCTCGGGATAGGACTCCTTGTCCGCGCGCTGCACGCGGACGTTGCCCAAGTCCGCGCAGAGCTCCCGGATCTGCTTGCTCAAGCGCGCGAAGCGGTAGTCGTTGTTGCGCGTCCGGATATTCAGCCAGGCGTCAAAGAACATCACTGAGAACAACAGCGCCAGGATGGGCATCCATTTCAGCCATCCATAGAGTGCCTGCCGCCGTGAACGCGTGCTCAACCGCTGCATCGACCTACCCTCCCAATTCCGGCAGCCGTTCGGCCGCCCGCAACTTCGCACTCTTGGACCGCGGGTTCATCCGCATTTCCGCCGCATCCGGCGTCACCGGCTTCGGCGTCAGCACACGCACCTGCGCGGGGGTCACCGCGCGCACGCGCCCGTCCGGATACAACTCCCGCCGCGGCCGCGAGGACTGTTTCAACGCTTCTTTCACCACGCGGTCCTCGCCGGAGTGAAACGCGATCACCACGAGCCGCCCGCCGGGCTTCAACGCGGCAATGCCTTCGCGAACACCCGCTTCGAGCCAGCGCAGTTCTTCGTTCACGGCGATGCGCACCGCCTGAAACACCGTCCGCACCTCGTCCGGCATGTCGCTCACAAAATCCAGCGCATCGTGCACCGCCTCGGCCAGTTCCGAGGTTCGCGTGAGGGGCCGCTCCATGCGGCGTCGCACGATGGCCCGGGCAATGCGCCGGGCAAGACGGATATCCGCGTAGCGCTTCAGCGCCTCCGCCAATTCCACCTCCGGCACCTCCGCCAGGTACTCCGCAGCGGAAACGCCCGCGGACGGGTCCATGCGCATGTCCAGCGGGCCGTCCTCCTGGAACGAGAAACCGCGTTCGGGATCATTCAACTGCATGCTGGAACATCCAGCGTCTATCAGCACGCCGTCCACCGGGCCAAGGCCCAGCGCGGCAAGCACCGACGTCATCTCCCCGTAATTGGCTTGCCGCACCATCGCGCACGGGTACGGCCGCAAACGGGCCGCCGCCTTCTCCACCGCCGAGGCGTCCCGGTCCAGGGCCACCAGGCGTCCCGTGGTCAATCGCGCCGCGATCAAAGAGGCATGGCCTCCGGCCCCCGCCGTGCCGTCCACGTAGACGCCCTCCGGCCGTATCGCGAGCCACGCCACCGCCGCCTCGGCAAGCACCGGCACATGGTCTTCGCCGCCGCCGCCCACGTCCGGCCGCCTAGGCCGCGCGTTCGCGTGCGCAGTAAGCCTGCACCGCCTGCTGCTCGTTCCGGAACGTCTCGAACACCTTCGTCACCCCAACCATGCGGAAGAGGCGCTCGGTGTACAGGTTCACGCCCGTGAGCTTCATGTCGCCGCGGTAGGCCCGCACCTGACGCAGCCGCTCCACGAGCACGCCCACGCCCATGTAACTTACAAATTTCACCGCCTCCAGATTCACCACCAGATTGCACCGCTGATCCTGGATGCAATGCGCCAGGCTCAGCCGAAGGTGGTTCATCCCTTCCTCGTCTATGTCGCCGTCCAGGCGGAGAACCGTCACCGCCCCAGTTTCCAAACGTTCAATCTTAAGCACCCTGCACATCTCCCTCGGTTGCGGCAGCCCCGCCGTGCTTGCGTCCAAACAACTCGGCGGCCATTGCCTTGTACTGTTGCGCCTGCTCTTGCTGGAACGCGCGCCAAGTCTCCTTGCCCCACAATTCCAGATGGTCTTCCACGCCGATCAGCACCGCTTCCCGGTCGATCCCCGCATACTCCCGGAGATGCCCCGGCACCGGCAGGCGCCCCTGGCCATCCCGCTTGACTTTCGCAACACTACCCAAGAAAAAACGGCGAAAATCGAGCATCCGCGGGTCCAGCGTCGAAAACCCCTTCGTTTCCTGCTGCAACTTGGCCCACTGTTCCTTCTCAAACAAGAAGACCGCGCCGTCAAAACCGCGCGTCATAAACCACGTGTCGTGATCGAGGGCGTCCATGACCGAACGGAACTGCAGCGGCAGATTCATCCGTCCCTTGTCATCAAGAGAGGTACTTGACTCGCCGTAGTACATGGCCCAAAACCCCACTATTTCTCCACTGAGTCTCCCTCAGCACTCCACAAATTACCACAGATGGGGCCAGATGTCAACTGATCTTTTTGCCCTCCAAGCACCCCTTTCCCCTGTGTTTTCAAGGAGTTACAGAAAACACCACATATGGTAGGATTTCTGAAAGACACCACAACATATTGAAAATGGGCAAAGCGTGGAAAATGAGACGAAATGGACAAATGAGAAGGCGCGCCAAGTGAGAATCCGCCCGCCCGCGCATGAAGCAGGGGGATGGGGAGTATTTCCAATCAGGAGAGGCGCTCCATGCTTCCCCCGCTTGAAGCGCAGCGGGCGACTATACGATACTGCGTGGGTTACTCCGGGAGGAGAGGTAAGACAAGATGGGCATTCTTTACGCGATCATCAACCTCGGGTGCGGCACACTGTTCATCGCAATGACCCTGCCAATGGCGTACCGCAAGGTGCCCATGAATATCTGGTACGGCGCCCGCATCCGCCAGGCGTACCTTTCTGATGAGGCGTGGTACGACATTAATGAGTACGCCGCACGAAGGATGATCCGCTGGTCACTCTTGCTCGTGGCCCTCGGCGTGGCCTGCCTGCTGATTCCGTTTGAACGTTTCGGTCTCGTGCTGGGCCTCTTCGCGCCGTTGATTCTGACGCTGGTGGCCTTGCTATCCGCGGCGATTGTTCCGCTCATGCAAATCATCCGCTATGCCGACGCGCGCTATCCTGATGCAGATGCACAGTCCGTCCATCGTCCCGGAATCGGATACAGTCCCTTTCCCGAGGACTGGAGAACCCTCATCTTTTCCATCCTCAGCATCCTTGGACTGGGTTTGATTCCCGCGTTCATTATCGCCTTGCTGGTCCATCTGACAGGCCGTTCCCACGCCGCCTGGTGATGAATCAGCACGGCTAACGCGCGCCCGGACGTGAAAGGAAGAAAGAGGAACTCATGATCGAGATCCTGTATCCGAGGGATGGCGACGTCCTCACGCATCACGACGGATGCGAAACGTCCGGCGCGCTCCGCGTGCGCGTGCGCGGCACCGCGCCCGCCGGTGAACCCGTCCTCGTCAATGGCGTTCCGGCGGCGCGCGAAGGAAACGAGTTCTCTGCCGAGATTGCCCTCCACGAACGCTGGAGCGGCATCACTGCGAGCGCGGCGTCAGGCGAATGCCGCATCCGGGTGGCCCGGGTGCAACAGAGCCGGAAGCGCTATCGCTTCTCCGTCGACGACAACATCTGCTTCCTGAAAGACCTCGGCACGCAGCCCGGCGCCTATCCCTCGCTCTTCGACCACCCCTATCTCGGCTTCTGGCGCGAAATGCACCGGGAATTCGGCACGAAAGTCCATCTCAACATCTACTATCAAACCGACGGCTTCGACCTCTCCGAGCTGCCCGGCCGCTGGCGCGACGAATGGCGCGCGAACGCGCCGTGGCTCCACCTCAGCTTCCATGGACTGCAGGATCAGCCCGATCGGCCCTACCGCAACGCGGGCTACCCCCAGATCGCGCACGACTTCGACCTCGTGTGCGGACACATCCGCCGCTTCGCGGGCGAGGAAGTCCTCAGCAACACCACCACGCTCCATTGGGCGGAATGCCCCGCGGACGGCGTCCGCGCCCTGCGCGATCGCGGCATCGAGAACCTCGTGGCCCTGTTCAACGTGCAGGGCTACACCGGCGAATGCACCACCGGCTACTATCTCTCGAAGGAACAGTGCGCGTATTGCGACACGCGCGGCGCCTGGCACGACCCCGAAACCGGCATGACGTTCATCCGCTGCACCGCCGTCGTCAACGCCATCGCGCTCGACGAGGTGCCGCGCTATCTCGACGCCCGCACCGCCACGCCGCACACCGCCGAAATGCTCGAACTCCTCATCCACGAGCAGTACTTCCGGAGCGAACTGCACTACTTCCAGCCCGACGTCCAGCAAAAAGTCCGCACCGCCCTCCGCTGGGCATGTGACCACGGCTACGAACCCGTCTTCTGGTCCGGCGGCTTCCTCGGCGCCTGACTGCTCTCCCAACGAAGCGGCGCGGGTACAGTGCAACGGAAGCCACCGCTTCCCAGAATGCCCTGGATGAGTGTCGGGATTTCGGCGGCGCCCGCCACGGATCATTCGGGCGGACGGTGTATGCCCCCGGTGGTGCGGCTCCAGGTCCACAGCATGAAATAACGGATCCAACTCACGAGCCAGTCCACGAGCCAGGGCTTGCTGTAGGCCGCCAGCGCGACGAACGCTGCGATCACGATCAGGAACCAGAAGAAGGGGCCGAGGAATCCGCGCAGGAAACGCACCGGCATGCTGAGAAAAACGGCGGCGTATTGCGCGAAGAGGCGCACGGCCCAGCCAATGTCGCTTTCCTGAGGCAGTCCATGACTGCGGCTCGCGAGGCCGTCGGGCGCGCATTGCAGCGCCAGTTCCGTATTGCCCACCTGCACGATGCCGCCATGCCGCACGATGCGCGACCGGATGGCGCCGGCGCGCCGTCCATCCACATACACCGCGCCGCCCCCCTGCCGCTTGCGGATGCGATAACCCTCGGACACAACCGTGACCCGGGCGTGAATCCGCTGCACGTCGCGGTCGCACTGAAGCACGATCCCGCATCCGGGGTCCGCACCGATGTCCACGGGGCTGCGCGTGACGGGAAACTCGGTGCCATCCTCCGGGCCATTCACGGCCTCGAACGTGTCGGGGGCGCCAAAACTCTGCGATCTCACGGCTGTCTCTCCAGCTCCGCGTGATGCGGCTTTCCTTTGCGGAACTCGATCTGGCCGTCCTCCATGAGCACGTCGATCATATCGCCCGCCTGAAATGCCTGTTGCAGCAGCAGTTCGCTGATCGGCGTCGTGATCATGCGGTCGACCACGCGGCGCAATTCGCGCGCGCCGTATTCCGGACTGTAGCCCCGGGCCGCGAGGTGTTCATACGCGCGCTGATACATGCGAATGCCGATGTGCTTCTCCGCGAGCCGTTCGCGCACCTTGTTGATTTCGAGGCGCAGGATGCTCCGGACATCCTCGGCGAGCAGGCGGTAAAACGGCACAATCTCATCGATCCGGTTGATGAACTCCGGCCGGAGATGCCGCCGCAATTCCTGGATCAGCGTGGCATCGGCGGCCCCGGCCCCGGAGCGATACAGCAAGTCCGCGCCCAGGTTCGACGTGAGAATGATAATGCAGTTCTTGAAACTGGCCTCGCGGCCCTTCGCATCGCGCAAACGCCCTTCTTCAAACACCGGCAGCAGTACGTCAAATACCCGCGGATGCGCCTTCTCGATTTCATCGAAGAGCACTATCGAGAAGGGCGTGTTGCGCACCGCCCCGGTAAGCTGGCCCTCCTCCTCGCTCCCGACATAACCCGGCGGCGCGCCGATGAGCCGCGCCACGGAATGCTCCTCGACATACTCGGACATGTCGAGCGTAATGAGGTGGTTTCGCGACCCGAACAAATGCCGCGCCAGCAGCTTCGCCAGTTGCGTCTTGCCCACGCCGCTCGGGCCAAGGAAGAGCATGACCGCCTCGGGCCGGTGCGGATCCGCGAGGCCGACGCGCGCCTTTTTGGCCGCTGCCACCACCCGCGCCACGGCCTCGTCCTGTCCGATGAGCTGGGCGCGCAGCGCGCTGTCCAATCCGGTGAGATGCATCCGCTCTTCGGACGTGATTTCCTCGATGGGAATCGCGGTCATCTGGCTGACGACTTTCCGGATGTCGTGCGGCGTCACTTTGTCTTCCGCCCTGGGCAGCACCGTCCGCTCGAGAAAGGCCGGATCGCTTTTCGCCACGAGCCGCTTCATGCGGTACCGTGCGCAGGCCTGATCGAGCACGTCGATCGCCTTGTCCGGCAGGCGCCGGTTGGGCATGTAGCGCTGGGTCAGCGCGATCGCGGCATTCATGGCGCGCTGGCTGATGGGCACCCCATGATGCTTCTCCAGGGACGGCTTCAGCCGCTGCAGGACATGCAGCGTGGCCTCGCCCGACAGTTCCTCCAGGCGAACCATCTGGAATCGGCGCTCAATGGCCGGATCCTTCTCGACAAACTTCCGGTACTCCTGCAGCGTCGTGGCGGCAATACAGCGAATCTCCCCGCGGGCCAGCGCGGGCTTGAGCAGGTTGGCCAAATCGATCGAGTCGCCATCCGTCGATCCCGCGCCCATGATCAGGTGCGCTTCATCGATGAACAACACTGTGTCGCTACTTTCCTTCAAGCGATCGAGCAGCGCGATCACCTTCTCCTCGAAGGCCCCGCGATATTGCGTCCCTGCCATCAGCGCCGCCATGTTCAACTCGAGAAAGTGGAAGTTCGGCGACTCGGGCTTCTTCGTGCTCCGCGCCAGTTGCAGCACCAGCCCCTCGACAGTCTGCGTCTTCCCCACGCCGGCATCCCCGACGAGCATCACGTTGTTCTTCGTCTTCCGGGTAAGCACCTGCATGATCTCGAAGATTTCCTGTTCGCGGCCAATCGCCGGTTCCAGGCGGCCGCGCAGCGCCGCATCCGTCAGGTCCCGGGTGAGGCCGTGCCGCTCCGGCGCATGCGGACGGGCGGACTCCGCGGTATCCAGCAGACCGTTGTGATCTCGTGCCCCGGCCTCCGGCCGCTCCGGCGCCTCGAACGCATCGGCCTCCGGCGCGGGCGCGGGAAGCCGCTCGGGCGGCGTCACGGGGGAAGGCGCATCGGCCAGCGCTGCACGAAGCACCTCGAGGAGGCGCCCCCGATTCAGGTTGAGCCGGTCCATGGCGCGGCTCGGCGCGGAGAAGCCATCGCTCAGTATGGCCAGGAGCAGATGGCCGGCGGTCGCCGAGGCCCGCCCGTGCAGGGAGGAGAAGCGATTGGCCTCGTTGGCGGCATCGATGCAACGGGGCGTGTGAAAGATCTCGGAGCGGGCGGACGGGACCGTGCCCCGCCAGGCGATGCGGTTGAGTTCCCGCGCCGAGGAGAACAATGCGTTCAGATGATGTTCCCGGATGATAGGCGGCAACAGGTCGGGGTTGTCCAGCAACGCCAGGAAAACATGCTCGACACCCACGTAAAACTGGCCCTGGCGAACGCTCAACGTCAACGCCTTCTCCAGCACCGCGTTCACCTCGGCTGACACATGCAATTGCACCTGGTCCCCTCCTCCACCGGGATGCGGTCTCCCCACCCTCCCGGTTCCCGGCCATTATCGTCTCCTCATGCCTCCCGGAGCAAACCCCGTCAAAAGGAAAGGCGCAACCCGAAGGCTGCGCTCAAAAGAAGGACCAATCGCGAGGGCTACTTGCCCACCGGCTCCTCGGCCGTTTCAAATTCCGTCTCATACCACTCCCGCCACTTCGCCGCGTATTTGCTGATCCAATCCAGCGCGGCCTGCCGGCCCAAATCCCGGCCGCTCTTCTCCGATTCAATCCATTTGTACCGCTCGATCTCTTCCCGCTGCATGCGCAACATCGCCGCCTGACGCTCAAAACGCCACTGCTCGGCGTAGTGCGCCTTCCAGTCCGAAAGCGCCTCCTCGAATGCGATTTCGTGGCCGCGCTCCCGCGACAACGCCTGCCGATGAAGCTCTATTTGGGCCAACTCCGTTCTGTTCGTTCTGCTATCCACCACGCTTCACCTCTTATGAAACCTTTGCCGCCCCCCTCTTATTCTCCGGCCTCCCCCCAAGGACTCCGTGTTTGTGGGTTTCATCGCACGGAGATTCCTCTAATTCAATTAATTCCTATGAAGCCATACGGGACTTCTACCATATGGAAAGGGTCCTGTCAAGTGTTGATTTCCCCGATTTTTGCTAAATACCGCGATATTCCAGAATCCGTAAAGAAATTACAGGACAGAGTAGACACAAGGAATGGACTTGTTTCGAGCAGGGGCGGCCCCTATAATGCGCTCGCTTGGGGAGAGAATACGATTTGATTTGCCCCGACGAGACATTCGCAAGAGCCACCGCATGAAACGACTGTTCGGTAAATTCGCTTCCATCCTGGTTGCGTGCCTGCTTGGGTGCGTTTTCCTGGAAGCCGGGGCGAATTTTTGGCTGTGGCACGCCGCCGGCGAGAAGTCTTTCGAACGGTATGCCAGCCTGGATCAACTGCAACGGGCGAATCCGGACAAGTTGGCCTATCTGCTTCGGCTGACATTCGGCCTTTACCCGAATCCCCGGTACCAGAAGGCGCCCAATCGTCACAACAGCCTGGGATTCCGCGGCGATGAAATCGTGCTGCCGAAACCGGCGGGCGAATTCCGGATCGCCTGCCTAGGCGGTTCGACCACCTACGATGAGGAGATCAAGGACTATCACCAGGCGTATCCGTACGTCCTTGAACAGGAATTGCGCCGCCGGGGCTACAACGTCAGTGTGGTGAATGCGGGCACACCGGGCTGGAGCAGCCGCGAAACCCTGTTGAATTTTGCCCTGCGGGTCGGGTATCTCGACGTGGATCTGGCCGTGCTGGCCGATGGCATCAACGACTTTCTGTTCCGAGGCGTCTGGCCGCCCGAGAAGTTCCGGAGCGACTACATCGTGACCGAGGGGCCGTTCCCGGCGTTTCTCACGCCCCGCCTCTTGGACTACTTCACTTTCCCGCGCATCCTGAGAACGAAACTCGGGGCAGTTCTCCCTGCACAAATGCTCGATAACGGAAGAGACCCGGACACGTGGGGCGTCAACGTCATTCTCTTCCTGGTGCAGCATCAGAACGGCACATACCCGGACGGAGTTTTCAAGGAAGTGAGCCTGCGCGAGATTCTCGCGAAGAATCCGCCTACGTACTTCGAGAATAACCTGCGAAGCCTGCTCACGCTGACCCGCGGGAAACAGGTGCAACCGCTGCTGGCCACGTCGCCGGTGAATGCCGGCTGGATGCGCCACGAACTTGGCCCGGAGGTCGTCCAGTTCCTCGACGGCATGGAGGAAATGAACGCGGCCATCCGGCGCGTGGGCGTGGAACAGGCGGCGCCCGTTTTCGATTTCGCGTCCCAGATTCCCGAGAAGAGCGATCTGTGGGCGGACTACATTCACAATAACGAACAAGGAGCCGCGCTCAAAGCACAACTCCTTGCAGAATTCATCGAAAAATCCGGACTCATCCCCGCCACGTCCCGGACGCGCCGGTAAATCGGCCCTCTATTTGGCCGGGCCGAAATTCCGGAACAGGTACAAGCCTTCCTTCCCCGGCGCCACGATGTCTTTCCAGCCATTTGCGTCGATATCGGTCACCCAGAAGTAGATGCCGACGCCGCTGGCGCGGTCCGCGGGGCCGTAGTCAATCGTGAAGCGCTTGAATTGGCCGTCCTGGATCTTGAAGTAGTAAACGCCGACCGGGTCTTTCGAACCGGGATCATGGAAAGCATGCGCGCGGTAACGCTTGCCCGTGAGCAACTCCACTTGCCCGTCGTTGTCAATATCCACGAGCTGCAGATCGTGATACTGGGAGCGGCCGGGATCGATCTCGTGCTTCACCCAACTCCGCGCGTCTCCCGTCTTCTGCTGCTCGTGCCAGTTCAGGCCGTAACCGTGCGCCATGCCGACGATAATGTCATTCAATCCGTCCTTGTTCACATCGAAAACCAGTATCGGCACGCTCGCGGATCCGAGGTCCCACTCCTTGTGCCAGGTCCAGTGCTCGACGTCGTACGGATTCGCGGGAGACTCGAGCCAACCGCCGCTGAACAGGAGATCGTCGTGCCCGTCGCCATTGATGTCGCCGCAGCCAAAACCGTGGCCCCCGGCGCCGCCCTTGGCGTTGATTGTGAACTGCTCGAACGCGCCTGTGCCCTTGCCCTGGGCATCCCGCTTGAGCTTGAAGATGTACACGGGCGAAGTGACCGGGAAGACTTCCATCACGCCATCCTTGTCGATGTCGTAGAAGCAGTTCCGTTCGATGTTCCCCACTTTCGCCACGTCGTGCATCGGCCACTCGATGTCCCGGCCCTTCGGATTCTCGCGCCAGCGCAGGATCAGCCCCCAGAAGCCGCCCGTGACCACGTCCTGATACCCGTCTCCGTTCACGTCCATCGGGTAGTCGGAGAAATCGTCGAAGTAGTCGTCCACCGGCATGTACGCGCCAATCTTGTGAGCGGCCTGGAAAGCCGGCCCCTCGAACCAGTACTCGCCCCACACGATATCGAGCTTGCCGTCGTTGTTGACGTCGAACACGGACGCCGCCTCATACGTGACATTGCCGATCTTCTCGCGCTCGAAATGCAGCGGGGTCTGCGCCAGCAGCGCCGCGCCCACCAGAACCGTCAGGACAATCATTCCGGAACCTCCGCGCTCAGCCGTATTGCGCTATCAGTTGCTTCATTTCCCCGCACACCCGGCCCGACTGCTCGGCGTTGGGCATGCCCGTCTCGCCCACAATGACCTCCGCCGTGAGATACCCGTCGTAGCCAATCGTCTTCAGCGCGCTGAAGATCGCCGGCCAGTTCGCGTCGCCGTCCAGCAAGCTCGTCGTGAAATCCGCGAGTGTGCCGCCGCCCTCGCGCCGCCGGAAATTCTTCACGTGCACCCGCTTGATCCGGCTGCCCAGCACCTCGATCCAGTGTTCGGAGTAGCCGTTGATGAGGCAGTTTCCAACGTCGAAATACGCCTTCACATAGGGCGATTGAAACGAATCGATGAACGCCGCATACTCGAACGGGCCCGTGAGAAACTTGCTCCAGACATTCTCCACGGAGATCGTCACCCCGAGCTGCTCCGCCAACGGCATCAACGCCTGAATCGAGCGTTGGGACTGCGCGTAGGCCTGCTTCACGGGCACCACCGGCCGCGCGGGATCCCACGCCACATCCACGGAACCCGGCACCACCAGGACCGCATCGACGCCCAAAACCCGCGCCGCCTTGAGATACGCCTCAGTAAAGGCCACCGCCTCACCGCGCTCCGATTCGTCCGTGCTGGACAACGACTTGCCCCAGTAATACCCCGTGGCCAGCGAGGCAATCTCGATGCCCGCCTTCTCTATACCGGTCCTCAGTTTCGCCAAAGCGGCGTCACTCGCGTCAGGTGCCAGCTCGCCCGCCCCGAAACATGGCTCAATTGCATCATAACCCAGGTCCTTGGCTGTCTTCGCCGCCTCGGCCAGCGGCACTTCCCCCCCAAAACCGCCCACCATCCAGCCGTTCACGCTCTTCTTCATGATTGCTCCTCCCAATATCGCAAAAGACTCCCCAAACGATACACTTCACATGGCATTGACGCAAGCGCATGCGCTACGATACGCCCCGTGGAGGTCCAGATCATGACAGGCGAAGAGCGGGTGCGCGCGGCCATCGAATTCGGCGGGCCGGACCGGATTCCGGTGCTCTACATAAACCGCGATCAAATGGACGGCGATATCCTCCTCTACAACATGCCGTTATCCAACGGCCCGAACAACGAATGGGGCTATCATTTCATCAATCTGGACGACGGCACGATGGGCCAGCCGGACGAGCCCGTGCTCCCCACGTGGGAGGCGCTCGAAACCTTCGCCTTTCCGCAGCCCGACGCGGAACGCCGCATGGCGTCCGTCGCGTCGTTCAAGGAGCAGGCCGGCGGGCGTTACCTCCTCGGCGGGCTCGGCCTCACGGGCTTCACGCTGTACATGTTCCTGCGGGGATTCTCGAACGCCATGATCGATTTCCTTGCCGAACGCGAGCGCGCCGAGGATCTGCTCGACCGCATCTTCGGTTTCGAGATGGACCTCATGCGGCTGGCGGCGAAGGCGGGACTGCACGGCGTGCATTTCGCCGACGACTGGGGGCGGCAGGACGGGCTCATCATTGATCCCGAGCTCTGGCGCGATCTCTTCAAGCCGCGCTATCGCGCGCAATGCGAATGCGCCCGTGAAAACGGCCTCCACGTGTGGTTCCACTGCTGCGGCAACATCCTCTCGATCATCCCCGACATGCACGAAATCGGGATGGACGTCATCAACATCTCGCAGCCGAACGTCGTGGACATCGAGGCGGTCGGGCGGGACTTCCGCGGCAAGCAGGCATTCATGCTCCCCATCAGCTATCAAACCGTCTCGATCACCGGCACCCCCGCCGAGATTCACGCCGAAGCGCAACGCCTCCACCATGCCCTCGGCACCCCGCAGGGCGGTTTCATCGGCTATGTCGAGGAATACGGCTGCATGGGCATGAGCGAAGAGAATTATCAGGCCTGCTGCAACGCCTGGAAAGGCCTGTAGGAGACTTCAGTTGAGTCTGACGTGTCCGCCCAGCCAGACCGGTGATACCCCATGGCCGCTCACATCGAGGTCCTAAGCGGGCACTCCGCGGTTTCCCGATAGCAACTCATTCCGCGGCGCCCAAAGCGCTCGCCGCTAACACCGCTTGTTGCCGCAACGCTTGGCCTTGGAAGCGGCGAGGACGCCGCTTCCACAGAACTCGCCTGGGGAATGTCATTCGGTGGTTGACGTGATGCTCCCCCTCTCGCGTGAGGGTTTCTTGGCCGGCTCGGGTGGTGCGTTGTCTCCAGTGAGGCTGACGGACTCTACATCCACGGCGAGACGGGCATCCTTGCGCGTGAAGGCGCGTGCCACGGCCGCGCTGACGTGGACCGGCGCGAGGGGCGGAGACGCCGCGCTGTGGCGCCATGTGATTCGGACCAGGTCGCCGGTCTTGCCGAAGAGCCTCGGGGCGGACTCGGCCACCACGAGCAGCGCGCCGCCAAGGGATCGGCCGTAGACTTTCGCGCCCGCAGCGCGGGCAGCGTCGCCCGGAGTGATTTCACCCCATACGAAGCCCGCCTCGGGATCGGCCCTCAGGATGAGCACGACTCTGCCCAGGACAACGCCGGCCGGAACCTCTGCCCGAATCAGCAATTCGCCGCTGCGCTCCGCTTCCGTTTGAGCCGTGATTGCCGGAATCAAGGTGATGCGCACACGGCTGCGCGGGCTGTATTGATAGCCCCCCGGCAACACGCCTTCGAGCTGTCCCTGATTCGTCATCACGCTCACGGGCGTCTCTCCGCCTTCGTCCTCTCCGAAATCGGGCGTGAGCACCAGGGCTTGCGACCCGCTCACGACGCGCACGGACGGCGCGCGGCGTTCCCCGAACCAGAACACGCTGTCCGGGGTGAAATTCTCGCCAGTGGCAATCACAATCCGCCCCCCTTCGGCGGGCGTCTGGGGCAGCATGCTGAGGAGCACCGGCGAGCCGAAAACGGGGCAGGGCGTGCTGTCCGCCCCGTCAAAGACGCCGTCATCGTCCGAATCGGGATTGCGCGGGTCGGTTTCCCCATCGTCGACCCGGGCATTGCTGTTAACGTCCTCGACGCCGTCGGACAGGCCGTCGCCGTCCGTGTCCGGGTCCCGATAGTCCGTTTCGCCCGCGTCCCATGCGCCGTTGCCGTTGGCATCCTCGAGGGAGTCGGGCAATGCGTCGCCGTCGCTGTCCTCGAAGTCCACGCGCGCGCGCGCCAGCCACGTGAAGAGTTCGTCGGCGAACACGCGCTCCGGCGCTTTGGCCAGGGCCGCGGTTTCAAGGGGCGTGGACGCGGCGAGCAGCACGATGCGGCCCAAGCCGTACTCCCGCGCGACACACACCGCGCCGACGCCTTTGGCCCCGCCCTGCTCCAGGACGTAGCCCTTCTCGGCGCCGATGGCGCATCCATCCTTCACCTCGAAATCCCGCCAGTAACGCAGGACACGCTGATCGCCGGCCACGGCGAAGCGGCCATTGACCTGAACGGCCGTATTAATGCGGATGGCCAGGGGGCTCAGCCAGTCCGTGAGGGCGCGGCTGCTCTCCGCTTCGAGATACTTTCCGATGAAAAGCAGCGCGCCGCCGTTCTTCACATAGTCCAGCACGGCCTGGCGGGTGACCGCACCCAGGGCGGCCGCCTCCGCCCCGATCACGACAATCGTGTAGGGTTCGAGCGAGTCGTTGTACGGGCCCGTGACTTCTTGATGGGCGAAGAAGTGAGGCGGGGCCGAGAGCAGGTCCGCCAGCGCTTTCATCCGGCGGGGATCGCTGTCGTCACGGATGCCCGCGTGCTGTTCGTCCGGCCAAATCCACAGCACTTTGGGCGGCAGCGACCGGCCCGGCGCCACGCGCACCCACGATTCCCGGGCCGGCCCCATGCGTTCGGCCGGCGCCGACGGCATCAGGTCAACACGCAACGCGCCGCTTGAAGAGGGCGATTCGGAGGCATGGGCGGGATCCACGCCCATATAGACAAATCCCGGGCCCTTTCCTGAGGTGGGATGCAGCCGGAGCCAGGGCAGTGCCGCCGCATCGTACGACACGCGCCAGACAGCGTCTTCTCCTTGATGGATCGCGATCGGAAGGCATTGGACTTCGCGCCCGACCGCCTCGCCACGAAAAGTCACAAGAGGCCGCGTTTCCAGCCACGGCGTGGGCGTGCGGGGCGCGGGATCACTGCCGTCGGGCAGGCCGTCGCCGTCGCTGTCCGGCGAGGCTGGGGAACTGCCCAGACGCCGCTCGTCCTCGGCCGAAAGCCCGTCCGCATCCTCGTCGTCCTGAGGCACGGCCCGTTCCGGGACCACGACGAAGTCCGTGACTTGGCCATCCTCGAGTTGCGCTGTCTTGACGGGTTCGCCGGTCGCCGGGTTGACGGCATGCAGGCACGGCCCTTCGGCCAGCAGCAGGTGCTCGTTGTCCCAGTGCAGCACGCGAATCGCATCTTCGTATTGCACCGCGAGTTGCGCTCGTTCGCCGTTCGGCCAGATCTCGAGGCGGCGTTCCACCGCCACGGCCACCGCGGCCCCGCCGGGGGACACGGCCAATTCAAAGGACCCCGGCACCCCGTTGAGGGCGTACTCGGCCGCCTTCGCCAAGACTCCGCCTTCGAAGCGCACACACGTCGCATAGGCGAAGCCGGTGCCCGGCAGGACAGAGGCCACCCACCACCCTTGCCCGCCTTCGGGATGAATCGGGTTGTCTTCGGGCCGTGCGGAACCGGTGATTTCGAGCGGGGCGCAAACCGGCGTGAAGTTCGCCGCATCGTAGACATGCAACCAGGATACGGGTTCGCCCGCGGGCGCGTTCGGGCCAAATCCGGAGACGAGGGCCAGCACGTACCGCTCATCCGGCGTCACGGCCAATCCCGCGGGCCGCGCATCAGCCTCTTCGCCCTTGTCCCCGATCGGAACTGTCAGGGGGGGCGCATTCGAAGCCAAGTCCAGTATGGCGAGGGCAGTTCCCCCTTCTCGCCGCGCACAGAGTGCCGCAGCCTGCGCGCCGGAAGGCAACCGCTTCACAGCCACGGCCGGACCGGGGAGTTCCCATTCGTGTCCGGGTGCGCCAAAGGCACCATGCTTCCGGGCATCCCAAGGCACGGCATAGGCCGTAGCATGGCCGTTGCCGCCGGATGCCAGCATCAAGACGCGGACGAGCTGTTGCCCCGGCATCTCCAACAGGCAGACGGCCCGGGCCCCGGGTTTGGCGATCCGGGTTTCCGTTTTCAGGGCAAAGGGGGTGCTTTGAACGCCGGCGAGCCAGGCGGTAGCCGAGTTACCCGGCGAACCGGGCAGCGGCGATTCATCCGAACTGATCAGGGCGCTCTTGCCGTTGGGGCTCAAGAGAAGCGGCCCCGCGGCCACGCCGCGCAGGCTCTGGATACCGGGCAGCGGACCGCCCCACTGCAGGTCGACGCTGTGCAAGTAGATGCGGGCGGCCTCATGCGTGGCGGAGAACGCGGTGCTCACCGCCAGGATGCGTTGCGCCTCAGCGCCGCCCGCTGTCGCGGCCAGCGCCAGCAGCAGGATCGCAACCTTGCTCCGCACTATAGCCTACTCCCATACTCGCGCCATCATGCCTTATCCCCCCGGCGGATACAAACCCGGGCGGCGCCCGCGCTCAGGGCGCGTCCCCGAGGAAATACGACGCGGGATCTTGTCGATAATATGCGCTGAACTGCGCATAGAGATCAGGATGCCGCCGCCGGAATCCCAGCGGACGCTCGAAGAAGTCCTCCGTGGCCACGGCAAAGAACTCGGCGGGATCCTCCGCCCCGTACTCGTCGAGGAACGTCTCGCGGCCCCGCTCCACGTCGCGCAGATGCCGTTCGTAGTGATTCTGGAAAACAGTGATCCAGTTCTCGAAACCCTCCGCGGTCTCGAAGGCGTCTTCCGCGCAGTCATAGAGTTGATGAGAAAATTCGTGAAAGAGCACATTGCGCCCGTCAAAGGCCTTCACATCCCGCTGCACATCTTCCCAGGAGAGAACCACGGCCCCCCGGTCCCAGGACTCCCCCTCCTGTTCCTCCGGTTCATCGTCCACGACGCCTGAAGGCGCGTGTTGCTTGGGCAGCGGGACAAAGGCCGCCGGATACAGCAAGATGCTGACAAGGCCGCGATAGAATCCGAAGTCTTCGCCGAGCAGGAGGATGCACGCGTGCGCGGCGATGCTCAGGCGCATGTGGTCCGTCAGGACGAGGCCGCCGCACCCCTCGAAATGCTTCTCCGCAAGAAAAACCTGGATATGGCCCCGCAGCCGCTGCTGCAGGACTTCGGGGAGCTTGCGGAAGTAGGGGACATGCCGACGCAGTGCCTCTTCCCACGTATCGGGGAAAGTTGCGGCGCGCAACCGGGCACGGCGGCGTTCTCGAAAGAATCCAAACATGGCGGGGATTCTAGCATGGATCCGGACACGGCCCGAAGGCTCAGCGCAGCATCGGCAGCAGTCCGAGCAGCAGAAGGACTGCCGCGCCCAGCACAATCCGATAGTATCCGAACACCGCGAAGCTCCGCCGCTGGATGTAACGCATGAATCCTGCGATCACGACGTAGGCCACGAGGAAGGACACAACGGAACCCACGGCCAGCAGCATCCACTGATGGCCTGTGAAGCCGAGGCCGTGCTTGGCCAGCTTTAGCGCAGTCGCGCCCAGCATCGTTGGAATGGCCAGGAAGAACGAGAACTCGGCCGCCGCCGCGCGCGCCCCCCCCAGCAGCATTGCGCCAATGATCGTGGCGGCGGACCGCGATGTGCCGGGAATCATGGCGAGGCACTGGAAGAAACCCACGCCAACCGCCGTCATGTAGCCGAAATCGTGCACGGACAGGATGTGTTCGCGATGCTTCCGCCGCTCGAGCAGGATCAGCACCGCGCCGCCGACAATCAGCGCGAGCGCCACAGTGAGGGGATTGAACAAGTAGTACTCGATGGGGTCATCGAGGAGTTTCCCGAGCACCGCCGCGGGCAGGAAGGCGGCCACCACTTTGCACCACATCAGGATCACCTTCCGCGAATCCGTGTTCCGGCCAAAGGGCCAGATCGCGTGCCAGAAGTAGGCCACGACCGCCAGGATGGCCGGCAACTGGATCACAACCATGAACGTGTCCACGAAGGACTTGCCGCCGCTCAGTTGCAGATAATCCTCGACAAGAATCATGTGGCCCGTGCTGCTGATGGGAAGGAATTCCGTGAATCCCTCCACGATCGCCAAACATACGGCTTTCAAAATGTCCACGAATGCGCGTCCTCCGTTGCGGAAAAGGGTGTTTCATCGGGCCTTCGGGCGCCGATGTTAACATAGCCCCGGCAAGCGGAACTAGTGGAGCCCGGGCCTCAGAGACTGTTTGCACTTGTATCCCACGCCCGTTACGATGGCGGCGGGACGGGAGAAACACCACGGGTATGATCAGGTCGCTACGGAAGATTCCCGCGGGAGTCTGCTGCGCCGCCCTCTTAGTGGGCGCCGCCGAGCCGTTGGCGCATCTCTGGATTGCGCACGGCCTGCCAAAGGCGGCAGCGCCCACCGGGTTTCACATTGGGGACGATCCGTTCTTCCTGACGGCCATGCAGATCTTCCTCAATGATTTCTTCTCGCCGTACGCCACGTGCCAGAGTCCCGCGGGCGCTCACAGCCTCCTCTATTTCGCGTTGCCGCATCATTGGCTCTACGGCGCGCTGGGCCTTGTTGCGGCGCTGCTGCATCTCGATCCGCTCTTCTTTCTCAGCCTGGCGAATGGACTGGGCGTGGCCTGCTACTTGTTGGCGGGATATGTATTCCTGCATGCGGCGCTGCCACAACGCGCGGGAAAAGCCTTTCTCCTCTTTGTGTTCTACGGCGGGCTCGGCGGGCTGCTCTATTGCGGATCCGCGCTGTTTGGGCTCCACGAGGCGCCGGGCTTCGAAACCTGGTTTCATCGCTATGCGCGTTATGAACTGATCGAGGGCCCCTTCCTCTCGCCCTGGCTCGTTGCGCCGCGCCTCTACTACACGCTGCCGTTGACCCTCGGGTTCCTGGCCTTGGCCTCCGTCATTCACTCCGCCGGGCAGGGACAAGGGCGGGTGCGCCCGGCGGCGCTGATCCTGCTGCTCCTGACCGCGTGGTTCAATGCGCGCCTGGGGCCCTTGTTCTGGATGGCCGCAGGCTGCTTCCTGCTGCTCCGCGAGGACATCCCCCCGGCCGCACGCGTGCGTATGCTGGCCCTCGCCGCCGTACCGGTCTTCGTGGGTTGTGCCGCGGCGGCCCTTCAACTCCGGCTCAATCCCAGCGCGGGCGAGAACGTCTCGGAGTTGCTGCGCCGCTGCGCCTGGTTCGGCTCGCTGCTGAGCCTTTGCTGCTGGCACCTCTTCGCCGTGCCCGCGGGGCTCCACAAGGCCTTCGACGGGCTCTCCCGCTGGAGCCGCGGCCTGGCAGGAGCCGCGGCCGGCTATCTCGCGGCGTTCGCCCTGCTCTACGGGGCGCATCAATTCTATTATGGGAATCTCCTTGCCGGAGGCGACACCGCGGCTGCGATCCGCATTTCGGATTGGGCGCTGCCCGGGGCGGCCGCAGGATTTCTGGCGGGCCTTTGGCGCCGCGGCGCGCAGAGAGCCCCGTCCGGCGTGGCCTGGCTCGGCCTGTGGCTGTTGTTGTCCCTGGCCGTGGCCGTCTCCGCCTTCGGCCAAGGGTGGTTTCTGCGATTCATGCCCGAGCGCGTGATCGCCGTGCTGGGATTGCCACTGGCGGCCGTGTCGGCGGAAGGGCTGGCGCGCATCCGGACATGTCGTCCCGCCGCGGCATCTGTCCTGCTCTCGCTGATGATTGGCTGCGGCCTCTGTTCGATTGCGGTGGGCGCGCTGTGTCTTCAGGGACCGCTTGGACAGGTTCCCGGCGCGGGGCCGTTCCAATGGACGCACAGCGAGATCATGTCGCCGGTCGATGAGCGGCTCATCGGGAAAATCGAGGCGGGGGTCGTGGCGGCGCCCGCATCGCAGCCGCCGCTCTTCGGCGACATCATCGTGCGGCGGAATCCACGGACGCGCACGATCTTCGGACAACCCAGCCTCGAATTCGGCGGCATCAACATGCTCGCCATGAGCCGGGAACTCCAGCGGTTCTTCCGCGCGGACGCCGAATCCGCCTTCCGGCGCACGTTCCTGGAGCAGTGGTGCGTGGACTACGTGTACTGTCCCGAGACCCGGCCGGTGGACCCGGTCGTGCTCGATCAGCTTGCGGCCGCGGCCGGCCTGCAACTCGTGGCACGGGAAAGCCGGGCAGCGCTCTTCCGCGTGAACCGCGCGGAGGCAGCGCATGAGTAACGTGGGCGTGGACAAGAAGCCGCTGGTCGCGCTCGTCATCGTGATGCTGGCCTCCGTCGAGCCGCTGACGCATCTCTGGGTCCACCACTGTCCGCCGGAGGGAACCGTCCCCACCGGCATGCACATAGGCGACAGCGGCCATCACCTGTTGAGCATGCGCAGTTTCGACAATGGCTTCTTCTCGCCCTTCGCCACGTGCCGCGCCGTTCACGGCGATCATTATTTCGGTTATTTCGCCGTGCCGATCTTCCTGCTCTACGGCGTGGCGGGCGAAATCGGGCGCGTGCTGCATCTGGACGAGTTCCTCTATCTCGGCCTCCTCAACGGCCTCGGCGGCCTGCTCTATCTCATCGCGGCGTACCGCCTGCTCCGCCGCATCTCGCCGCGGCACGGCGAAAATGCCTTCCTGCTCTTCGCGCTGGGCGGAGGGCTGGGCGGCGTGCTATACGTCGCGACGGGCCTCCTCGGATGGCACACGCACCCGCGTTTCGAGCAGGACTTCCTCCGCTTCGCGTGGTACGAACTCATCGAAGGGCAGCACCTCTCCCCCCTCTTGCTCATGCCGCGCTTCTACTACACGTTCCCCCTTGCGCTCGGCCTGAGCGCCTTGACCGCCTTGATCGACACCGACCGCGCCGGAGGGCGCGTGCGATGGATGCTCCCGTGCCTCCTGATGATGCTGGCAACCTTCATCAATGCGCGCCTCGGCCCCATGCTCGGATTCATCGCGGTCCTCTATCTGGCGGACGCCTCCCCGCGCGATCTCCGCACGAAGATCCGCGAGGCCGCGGCGCTCGCAGTGGCCGTGGGCGCGGGAGGAGCGGCGGCGTGGGCGGTCCTGCGCTGGCATCCCGTGTACACGGCGAACGTGTCGCAAGTCACCCAACAGGTTATCCGCCTCCTGCCGTTGTTGTACGCAACCTTGTTCTTCTGGCCGGGGGCGTGGCCAGCCCTGCGCAAGGACCTGGGGGAACTGCGCCCGCTGTTGCGTTATCCGGCCTGTGCGCTGGGCGGATACCTGCTCGCCTATGCCGCGCTTTACGCGGCCTATCAAGCGTACTACGGCAATTGGCTCCACGGCGGCGACACCATCGCGGCGGCGCGCGTCTCGGACCCCGCGCTGTTGGGCGCCGTGCCGGGACTTGCAGCGGCCTTCCTGCTGCGCAAGAAGCGCCGTGCAGCCATGCCCGCCTGCGGCTCCGGCACCCATTGTGCCGTGCCCTGCTGGGCCGGGTATCAGGAGGCCTCGAGCGCGTGGCTCACGCTCTGGCTGCTGGCGTTCCTGGCGGCGGGACTATCCGCGAATGGCGGCGGGGCGTTGCTGCGCTTCTCTCCGGAACGCTGCATCGTGCTCGTCGGGCTGCCGCTTTCACTGCTGGCGGCGCGCGGCCTCGCGGCGATGGCGCCACGGCGGGCACGTTTCCTGTACGCCACGCTGCTCGTCTGCGGCATGCTCTCGCTGGGCGTGGCCTCGCTGTGTTTCCAGGGGCCGCTCGGCGCAACGCCCGGCAAGGGCCCGTTCGCGTATCTGCATTATGAACTCATGACCGCGCATGACGCGCAGTTGCTCGAAGAACTTCCCGACGGAACCGTTGCCGTGCCCTTGTGGTCCCCCATCGCATTTGGCGAGATCGTTGCCCTGAAGAAGGGCGTGCGGGTGCTGGGCGGACCGGGCGCCCTGAACATTGGGGATCAACCGTTCGGCCGCCTTGAATCCGCCCTCGCCCGTTTCTTCGCGGCGGACGCCGATGACGAGTTCCGGCGTGAATTCGTGCGCGAGTGGTGCGTGAAGCACATCTACTGTCCGGACACGTGTCCGCTCGAGCCCGCCATCCTGGAACAGTTGCGCGCGCTGCCTTGGCTTCGGGAATTTGCTCGCGCGGGCGCGGGATGCCTCTTCGAGGTGCTCTGAACCGCGCCTACTTCCCGCGCAGGCCCGGCTGGCCGTCCGCGATGCCATCCTCGTTCGAGTCCTGATCCAGGAAGTCCGGCAAGCCGTCGCCGTCGGGATCGTCCCGGCTTTCGTCCCGGTTCAGGAGGCCGTCGCCGTCGCTGTCCTCGAAGGGGTTCACCGGGGCTTCGTCACGCTCCAATACGGCGAGATACTCCATGGGCGTCACAATAGTCACCCCGTCGGCAATCAAGTACTCGATCATGCGCTTGAAGTCGGACTCGAAGCGGTCATGGAAGACCGTTTCCTGCGGATGCAATTGATAGGAGAGGTACTCCCTGCCACGATTGGCCTCGTGCTGCCGGCGAAACAGATCAAAGCTCACCTCGCCCGTGCCGGTTTCCGCGTCCACAAAGCGTTCGAGCACGAGCTTCTTCGTTCCCGGGCACGCGGCGAACACGATCCGAATGTCCGGATGTTCGTCAACCACCTGGATGGTATTGGCATCGGTCTTGCCAAAAGGCGGGCCAAATGTATGCAACGTAATTCCGAGATACTGCTTGGCGGCCTGGACCCCGGACTCCAGATGCGCCTTCTGATACGCATACGATGTGCCTTGGAATTCGAAGATCCGCTTCTCGTTCTCGGCCTTGCCGAAGAAGGCTTTGTCCAGCAGCAGCCGCAGTTCGGCGTCCTCCTTCTCTTTGGACTTCTTCTTTGCGCCGGCCCCGGGCGCCACCTCGCTCGAACTGTGGTCCCATCCGTGATGGAAGAACTCCACCATGCCGCTCTCCGCGAGCGAGCGCAGATACTTCAGCGTGTCCCCGGAATACGAGGCAAGATACAGGTTGACAAGGCCCGCGCTCGTCTTCACCCGTTTCGAGAGCAAATAGGAGAAGTAGTCCACCCACCGGTGGTTGATAGTGCCTCCGGCGGATGGGAAAACATCATCGGCCTTGAGGATCACAAACTGTTTGTACACGAAGATCGGCACGGAACACTCGGATACTCCGCCCTGCGCCGAAGTCACGCGCAGCGAGACGATCGACCAGCCCGACTGGCCCGGCGCAAAGAACGTGGCCGACAGATCATGCGGCACAAGCACGCCGGCATTGACGCTCCACGCATAGGATGCGCCATCGCAGTTGTCCTCGAACAGCGCCTGGATCTGCGTGGACTCGCCGGCGCGGAGCACCCGTTTCTCCGTGGAGAGTTCAAGCCCGCAAGTCTCCGGCGGCTCCTCGCCCTCGCCGCCTCCCACGCCCGATCCTGTCAGCGGGGCGAAGCCGTCCTCCGACTTGGGCCTGGACGTGTACTCCCCCATGTTGTGCAACTGGATCAGCCGGAGCAGTTCGGAGAAGGAAATGACCCAGTCCCGGGGCGCATAGTCGCTGTCGTGTTTCAGGCAGCTCTGTTCTCCCTGCCCCGGCCCATAGCCATCTTCCGTCGCCGGCTCACAGTGCAGCCCGGACGAATTGTGAAACTGCATCACACGGAGCACTTCCGAAAGGGAGATGTGGCGGTCGCGATCCGTGTCGGCGGAATGGAACACCGCCGCATGCGCTGACGCCGCTGCCAGAAGGACGAGCCATGGAAGAAGACGGACAGGACGCATGATGCCGATTCCCTCGAATGCTATGCACTTCAAAAGGCACGGAATATGAAGCCGGAATAGTATCGCAAGGCTCTGCGGGAATGGCAAGAGATTCTTAACTTCGAGGTTGCCCATCCCGGCAAGACCCCGATTTGGAATACAGGCTGCGCTGCTCCGCTCCGTCCGCGCAAAGACACATTGGGGTAAACGTCCTGTCCCGCGTCCTGCATTCCTCCTCCCTTCACGGCGCCAGGAAAACGTGAATTACACAGTTCGGAGCAACGGATTCCCACAAGCTTGGAGGCACACAGCACCGGTACGAAGGGTTCAAAGGTTCGCGGCGAGCGTATCGAGGAGCCGCTGCGTGAACGTGGCCCAATTCAATTCCTGGGCGATGCGCAGGCGGCCGGCTTCGCCGAAACGACGGGCCAGTTTCGGGTCCTGGAGCACTTTCCGAAGGGCCTCCGCCAACGCGTGGGGGTCATGGGGATCCACCAGAAAGCCGGTCAGGCCATCCACTACCGCATCCGGGACGCCTCCCGAATGCCCGGCGACTACGGGCTTTCCATAGGCATGCGCCTCGCTGAACACGATGCCGAAGCCTTCCACCTGGCCGCGTTCATCCTCGCCGGCCGGCAGGGCAAAGACATCGCAGGCCTGATAGAGCGCGGCAAGCGTAACGTCGTCCACGTAGCCCGGACAGTGCACCTGGCCTTCAATATCGAGGGCGCGGGCCTTCTCGATGCATTCGTCCAGGCATGGCCCGCGGCCCACGAGCATGAGATGCGTGTTCGGGCAATGTTCGAGCACTTCCGGCATGGCGGCCACAAGTTTCAAGTGTCCCTTGCGCGGGATGAAGCGGCCGACCGCGAGAATCATCTGCCCGCCGCTCAATTCAAAGCGCTGGCGCACCGCCTCCACGCGCTCCGCGTCCAGCGGCCTCGCTGGATTCGCGCCGGGAAAGATCGTGACGATGCGTTCCTCGGGCACGCCGAATTCCTTCAGGCGGCGGCGGGTATAGCGGCTGATGGCGACTGTGAACGTCGCGCGCCGGTAGAGTCCGCGCAGGAGCGTGCGGAGCACGGGCACACGCCGGAACTTGAGGAACTCATAGGCATAGGCGAATGTGACATAGGGGATGCCGTGCGCACGCCGCGCCAGCCAGCCCAGCACGCCGCCGTAGGCGATGTTAATGGCCAGGATCAGGTCCGTCTCCTTCGCGAGCGGCCACGCCCGGCACAGGAACGGAATGAGACGCAGCCAGCCGAGGCCATAGCCCTTGAACCGGACGATCGTGGCGGGTTCCCCGGCATCGTCGAAGCCGCGGGGCAGTTCGGGCGCGACCACCGTCACCTCATGCCCCAGGCTGGCCAGTTGCCGGGACACTTGAAGCGCGACGGTGGCAATGCCGCCTTCGATGGGCGGGTAATCCACCGTGGGAATCAGAATCCGCATGGCCGCTACCTCTTGACGAGGACGTAGTCCCCGAGCGCGAGCGCGTCCATGCCGGTGCTGAAGAAGCAGCGGATCGCATCCCCGGGAGTGTTCACAATCGGTTCGCCCATGACGTTGAAGCTGGTGTTGATCACCATGGGCACGCCGCGGCGGCGCTCGAACTCCTCGATGAGCCGGTAATAACGCGGCTGCGCCGCCCGCGACACGGTTTGCACGCGCGCGGTGCCGTCCACGTGCGTGATGCCGGGCACAAGCGCCTGCTTCTCCTTCGCGACCGGATAGACAAAGAGCATGAAGGGCGACCGCGTGCAGCCGGGGAAGAATTCGGACGCGCGTTCCTCGAGCACGCTCGGGGCAAAGGGCCGGAATTCTTCGCGGTGCTTCACGTAGCGGTTCAGCAGATCCTTCATGTCGGGCCGGGTGGGATCGGCGAGAATGCTCCGCGCGCCCAACGCGCGGGGGCCGAATTCCATCCGCCCCTGGAACCAGCCGACAATTTTGCCCTCTGCGAGCAGATCCGCGACGCGCGCCTCGACGGAGGGCGGCGTCTCGTATGGCAGTTTCGCCATTTCAAGCTCGTGCCGGATCTCCTCGTTGCTGAATTCCGGGCCGAGGCACGCATCGCGCATCTCGAACGCGCGGGGCGCGCCAGTCAACGCGTGATGAAGTTGAAACGCCGCGCCAATCGCGATGCCGTCGTCCCCTGCGGCCGGCTGCACGAAGATCTCGTCAAACGGCCCCTCGCGGCGCAAGCGTCCGTTCATCGAGCAGTTCAGGGCCACCCCGCCCGCCATGCACAGCCGTTTCATCCCGGTCTGCTCGTGGAGATGCCGCGCGAGGTGCAGGACGGCCTCCTCCAGCACGCGCTGAGCGCTTGCGGCGAGGTTCATGTGCCGCTGCTCGATGGGCTCGCCCTTCTTCCGCGGCGCGCCGAAGCGTTGGATGAACTTCTGTGAGAGATACCCGCAGCGGGATCCGGGAAGATAGTGCCAGGCCGCCCACGAGAGGTCGATGGCATAGCGCCCGTCCTTCCGGAGGCGAATGATGCGGCGGAACTCATCGAGGTACTCGGGTTCCCCGTACGACGCAAGCCCCATCACTTTGTATTCGTCGCTCGCGCGTAGAAATCCGAGATAATCCGTGATCGCGGAGTAAAACACGCCAAGCGAATTCGGATAGCGCATCTGCCGCAGGCGCCGGATGCGCGTCCCCTCCCCCACACCCATCCAGGTGACCGCGAACTCGCCGATATAGTCGAGCGTCAGCAGCGCGGCCTGCTCGAAAGGACTGACAAGGAACGCGCTCGCGGCGTGCGCGGGGTGATGCTCCATGAAATGCAGCCGCGCCTTGCGCCCGCGCAGACCGCGCATGTTGAGGACATAGAGCGCGTTGTGCGCGAGCTCGTAGGCCATGAAGCCCGCGGAATACGCGGGACTGCGCAACATCTGCGTGAAGCGGTACGGCAGGCGCCGGCCCACGCGCAGCAACGGCCGCATGTAACAGCCGATGTGATCCACATCGTCCAGGGAGAGTCCGGCGCTCTCGAGGCAGAAGCGCGCGGCCTGGAGCGGCACGCCGCCCTGATGCTTCACGCGCGTCAGGCGCTCCTCGGCCACCGCCGCAACCAGCCGCCCGTCCACGACGAGCGCCGCCGCGGAATCGTGCGAATAGCCGCCTATGCCGAGAATATTCACGGGCCGTATCTCTCAACCTGTTTCCGATTGCCTGTTCGTGCATTCTATACAACGCGGCATCCGCGGCGCTCACCGCGCCGCCGCGCGTTGCCGGATGCACTCCGCCAGCGCGACCGCCGCGCTCACGGAGACGTTCAACGTGGAGATGACGCCGGGCAACGGAATGCGGAGGAGGAAATCGCAATGCTCGCGCACGAGCCGGCGAATGCCATACCCCTCGTTCCCGAGCACGAGCGCGATCCGGCCCTTCAAGTCCGCCTGCCACAAGACCTGCTCGGCGTCTTCGGCCAGGGCCGCGGTCCAGAAACCCGCCTCCTTCAAGCCTTCAAGCGCACGCGTTATGTTCGTGACTTGAATCAGCGCGACGTGTTCCATGCCGCCCGCGGCCGCTTTCGAGGCCACGGCAGAGAGCGGCGCGGCCCGATCCTTGCCAAACACGACGGCCGCGGCGCCGCAGGCCGCAGCAGTCCGGACGATCGCGCCAAAGTTGTGCGGGTCCTCGATGCCGTCCAGCACCACCACGATCGCGTCGGCGGGCGGGGGATTCCTCAGCCAATCCGCCAGGGCCCAAATCATGAGCGGTGCCGCATCCAATACGGCGCCCTGATGCGCCGTTTCCCCGGCAAGCCCGTCCAATTCCTCGCGCGTGCACTCCTCGATGGGCAGGCTGCCCGCGGCCGCGCGAAGCGCATCCAGATCCTTCGCGCCGCGCAACAAATAGAGGCGCCGCACCGGGCGCTTGCCCGCGCGCAACGTTTCCAGTACAGGGATGCGTCCAATGACGCAGTGTTGAAGGCGTTTCAAAGTGCGCAGAACCTTCCCAGCGCGGTGCTACAGGCCGATGATTCCCCGGACTTTCCAAACCACATCCGTGAGCACCGGCACTTGCCACAGGCTTCCCGCGACACCCAAGCCCCCGAGCACAAGCAGGAGGAGCACGCCGCCAACGGCCAGGTTCTTCAACTTGACGAACAAGCCCGGCTCGACCGGCTTCTTCATCTTGTCGTCGAGCGCCTTCGCCCGGGCGGAAAACTGCTCGAATTTCTCGCGGCAGACCTGTGAACAGAAGTGGCCGCTCGGCGTCATCTGGACACAGCCGCCGCACACGCCAATGCCGCACTGCTTGCACCGGTAGCTCGCCTCGATGCCTGGATGATTGATGCACCCGGATTGCGATCCCGCCAACATAGCTGACTCCTTCCGCAATGGCCGCCTCGGCCGCGCACGCCACGGCCGGACACACTTTAGCAGATTCCGCGCCATGCCGCATCCAGCCGGTACGGGCATGCGCTCGCGGAAATGACGGCATGAGCCCGCCCGGACCCGCTGCGGCGCGCTTGGCTCCGTCCCTGTTCGGGATCCCCGTATCGCGGGAACCCCGCGTCACTTCATGGGCAGCCCCTTGCCCAGCAATAGGAACGGCAGCATGATGCTCAGGATCACCGGCCGGAGAAAGGCCGGATACTGCGAGAGCGAGTCCATGAATCGGGCCAGGAAATTCTCGAAATCCGAGCTGGCAGAAATCGGCCGGCAAACAGAAATGGCGCGGCAATGCTTCGACATCTTGACGTGTCCTCCCTCGATCCGGTGCCGCTCCCTTCCCCGAACTGCCCGGGCAGGACGGCGCCCCGGATCGCTGTACGCACCCTTTCGTCAAACCATTTTCATGGGACAAGATCATCTTAGGCCGGCTTCCCTTGGCTGTCAACAGGCACTTCGCCCAGGCCACCGGGGTTTGACGCCCGCAGGCGGGGCTGATAGAGTGGAAGCACGAAGTAAGGAAGTGCCCCGTGCACGAATTCAGTCTGGCCTCGAACATCCTCGAGCGCGCGCTCGCCATCGCCCATGAACACGGCGACAAGCCGATACGGCGCGTCACGCTCGAGATTGGCGCACTCCAGGAAGTCGCCGTCGAAGCCCTCCTGTTTGCCTTTGATGCCTCGAAAACGGACACGCTCGCCCAGAACGCCCAACTCGAGTGGATGGAGATTCCCGCCCGGGTCGAATGTGAACATTGCGGCCGGCTCTACGAACCCGAGGGACCCATCTGGGTCTGCCCCGCGTGCCAGGGGCACGGGGGTACCGCCCTTCAGGGCGACGAATTCCTGATCGCGAGCCTCGAACTCGAAGACTGAACCCGCCTTCCCGTCCCGCACAAGTAGCGCCCGCCACGCCGCCTGAGGTAAGGTAGCACCCGGGCAGCGGACAAGCCGTTCCCGCGTCGCAAGTGTCCGGAACCCGGGATTACTAAGTTCGGCATGGAGTCTCCGAGATTAAGGGTGGCCCACGTGATCACGCGCCTGTGCCAGGGCGGGGCGCAGGAAAACACTTTTCATACGGCGCGGCTGGCGAACCGGGACCGCTTTGACGTCGACCTGATTTGCGGGTCGGTCCGGGGGCGCGAAGATAGCATCGAGGCTGCCGTGATGGCCGGAGGCGTCGCTATTCATCGGGAGCCGTTTCTCGTCCGCGAACCCGCCCCGCTTCGCGATTGGATCACGTTGAAACGGCTCGAACGCCGCTTTCGCGCGCGGCAATATCACATCGTGCACACGCACACCTCGAAGGCCGGGGTGCTCGGCCGGCTCGCCGCGGCGCGCGCCGGCGTGCCGATCATCGTGCACACGCCCCACGGAAACATCTTCCAGGGCTACTTCCATCCCGCGCTGACCCGGCTCTTCGTCTGGATGGAGCGGCACTGCGCCCGGCGCACGGACCGCATCATCGAACTGACTTCCGGCGGCGTGGACGAACATCTCGCCGAGGGGATCGGCCAGCACGACCAGTATCGGGTGATCTTCAGCGGCATCGACACGGAACCTTTCGGTGCGGCCATCGCGCGCCGGCCCGAAACCCGCGCGGCCCTGGGCGTCGCCCCGGACGATGTGCTGATCGGCGCGGCCGGCCGTCTTGAACCGATCAAGGGTTTCACGTATTTTGTGGAGGCTGCGCGCGCGATTGCCGAGGTGGAGCCGCGGGCGCAGTTCGCCCTCGCGGGCGACGGGGCACTGGCACAGGCGTTGCGCGAGCAGGCGCGGCCCCTGGGAGACCGATTCCGTTGGCTCGGCTGGCGCGGGGACATTCCCGGGCTCATGGCCGCGATGGACGTGCTCGTCGTGCCGTCCGTGAACGAAGGCATGGGCCGGGTCTTGCTCGAAGCGGGCGCGGCGGGCGTGGCGGCGGTGGCGAGCCGCGTGGGCGGCATTCCCGACATTGTCGACGACGGCGAAACCGGATTGCTGGTTCGGCCGCGGGATGCGGGGGCGATTGCGGAGGCAGTGCTCGCATTGGCGCGGTCGCCGGAACGGCGCCGCTGGATGGGTGAGACCGCGCGGGCGAAGATTGTGCCGCACTTCAGCCTGCGAACGATGGTTGAACGAATCGAAGCGTTGTACGAGGAACTGGCCCATGAAAAAGGCGTTGACCCCCGGCGATGAGTTTCTGGCGAAACAGCGCCTGCTCGTGATTTCGCCGCACGCGGATGACGAGAGCTTCGGCTGCGCGGGCACAATCGCGCGTATCAAGGACCTGGGCGGCGAGGCCTACGTCATGTGCGTTTCCGTGGGCACGCTCAAACACTTCGACGGCACCCCGGACCTAGTCACCGGAAGCCGGCGCGAAAGCGAATTCCTCGCCGTGATGAACTATCTCGGCGTGGACGATTGGGACATCCTCTTCCGGGACGCGGAAACCCATCTGCGCCTGGACATGATGCCCCGGCGCGACCTCGTTCACAAGATCGAGGAGGACAGCCGGCTCGCCCTGAACCGCCTGAAACCCACCATGCTCGCCATTCCGGTATCCTCCTACAATCAGGACCACGAGGCCGTGTTCCGGGCCGCGTTCACCGCGGCCCGCCCGGGCGTCCCCGAGCACAAACCCTTTCAGCCGGTGGTCATCGGTTACAACAACACCTCGCTGTTCTGGAGCCTGGAACGCGAGAAGTTCCATCCCAATTTCTACGTGGACATCACGGGATATCTCGACAAGAAGCTGCATGCGCTCTCGATGCATCATTCGCAGATGCGCGAGGCCGTGCATCATTCGAGCCTCCAAAACGTGGAACACATGGCGCGCTTGCGCGGCAGCGAGATTTCCGTGGAAGCCGCGGAAGGATATATGCTGTTTAGACAGGCGCTCTAGGCGGAGGGTTCATGGCCTACGCAATGATACTGATCACTTATTACGGGTGCGTGCTCATCCTGCTCGCGCCATGGGCGCTCCTGCTCGTCGGAGCGGTGCGCCGCATGCGGGAGCGGGGCGGACGCCTGCGCCGCTTCCAGACCGAGGGCGCGGTGCTGGCCATGGCGGGAAGCGTCTCGAAATGGATTGTGTACGACCTCAACTTCGGCCCCGACCGGCTCGGAATCACCAACTGGGGCTACTGGTTCTCGCGCGGCGAAGTCGGCATCTTCTTCGTGGGCCTGCTCATGTTCGGCCTCGGCTATTTCCTCGAGCGGCGTCCCCGACCGGGCCTCACCCCCTGGCCCGGCAAGATGAAAACAATCAGCGCAATTGCTATACTATCGAGCGTACCCTTGAGCGTGATCGCCCTGGCCTTCTTCAACTACCCCTGGTTTGAACTGCCATGGGACGGGTGGCGCATCCTGCTCACTTTGGGCGTACTCCCCTTTTCCCTCGGATATTGGATGCTCAGCAAAAGACGCTGAACGCGGCATAGGATGGACGCTATGGATTCGGACAAACTGATTATCGGCATGCCCGCCGGGTCGCTCGCGGACCCCCAACGCGGCGGCAATCTCGTCACGCTGCTCAAGGCCGCGGGTTTTCCCACAAAAGGCTACGATCAGGGCGGCCCCACCAAGTTCCCGCTCAATGCCGTCCTCCTCGGATGGGACGGGCGCCCGCAGGAATTCGGCTCCCAGCTGGCCATCGGCGAACTCGACCTCGCGATCGGCGGCGACGACTGGATCCGCGAACGCAGCCTCGAATTCAAATACGAATACGGGCGGGACGTCCAGCTCAAGCGCGTCCTCTCCCTCGGGCGAGGCAATGTCCGCATCGTGATCATCAACCGGCCCATCGAGGGCGGCCTCTCCTTTGATGAATGGCTCCGGAAACTGCTCGCCGCCAAGCCGCTCGTCACGATGGTTTCGGAAATGCCCTACATCGCCCTCGAGTGGTTTCAGAACAAGATCGCCGCCCTCGGATTCGAAGGCAGCCATGGCCGCTGGGCCGTCCAGAAATACCACATGCCCCCGAAAATCGAAAACGGCCTCGTCATCTACGAGACGTGGGGGAAAACCGAAGCCAAAGTGGTCAACGGCGCCGTGGACTTCGGCCTCGAGATCACACAGACCGGCAGCGCCATCCGCAATTACGGACTCCAAATCAGCGACGAGATCCTCCAGTCCGAAACGGCCATCTACATCAATCCGCGCATTGCCGAGAACCCGGCAAAGCGCGATCTCGCCCAGATGTTCCTGCTCAACCTCTACGGCGCCATGTTCGCCGAGAATAAGGTGCTCATGTTCTTCAACGCGAAGAAGGAGCAGGTCCCGGGGGTACTCGAGTACCACATGACGAACCACCTCGTCGCCGCCGAGCCCACAATGAACGAAGGGGCCGCCTACACGGAGTTCAGCGTGCAACTGGATGTGGACGATCCCGCCCTGCCCATCGCACGGGTCCGCTATGAACTTGCCAAGATCGGCGCCACCGGCATCGAAACCGTCCCGCTCGATTCCTGCATCCCGAGCGTCGACGCGATAACCTTCTAGCGAAGAAACCCTCGTCACCCCCGGGTGCTCTCCCCTGGCGCATTGTCCCCCGTCCATGGGATCCATGGGGGGCATGGCTGCATTTCCCCACGCGATTCCCCCGGCCTTGTGTTATACTGGCTGGTGAAGTGGGGTCATTCACAAGAGAGCAGTTCAATAAGGGGTTAGAACCATGTTTACTCGCTCTTCACGTTCCGGCGCCCGGGGGCTTTCATTCACGCGCAGCCTCTTCTTGTTCCTTGGCGTTCTCATGGCGCTGGAGTGGCCGGCCGGCGCCGTGGTCTGTGAGGAGATGCTCAGTTTCGACGACGCGCCGGCGCCGCTGCTCTTCGGCGAAACGGTCCATCTGACCATGGCCTACACGCCGAACGGATTCACTTTCGCGGGACCCGGCGGCAATGACGGCGGCGCCATGCTCGACATGAGCTCCGGATGGAACATCACCGGCATTTCACTGCCCAACGCCCTTGCCTTCAACACGGCCTCCGCACTGTCGGACGGCGGCATTCCCACGGGCCCGGAAACCATCTACTTCTCCTCCCTGGCAGGCTACGTCCGGATGAACGTGGCCACCGGCGACGGTTCGCCAACCCCCGACATGACCCTCACGCTCACGGCCTACGACAACATCGGCACCGCTGTCTCTTCGCGGACGGTCGTCCTCTCCAACACGATGCAGTCCGTATCGCTGGCCGGGTACGACATTGATCATGTCGTGATCAGCGTCAGCGGCACCGTCTCGACGTGGGCGCTGGACAACTTGTGTGTTGCTTCGGCCCCGCCCGTTCTCGAATCCTGCCCGAGTGGCAGTGCGAGCGGACAGCCCCCGATTTCGTCCTCCGAACCATTCAACGCGCTGATCAGCGATGACGACGCCGGCCTCGCGGCATTCGAGCAGTTCTCCGGCCTGAGCACTCCGGTAGGCAAAGTGTACTGGTGGGGCTTCTCCCTGGATCCGTATGACTCGTGGGACAACTGCACGCGAAGCCCCAATACCTTCACGCTCAACTTCTACGAGAACAACGCCGGCGAGCCGGGGACGCTGATGTACTCCTGGGCTGTTACTCCCACCGTGGAGGACACGGGCGTCTTCTACGGAACCTATAGACTCTACAGATACAGCGCCGAAATCACGCCGGCCGTCCAATTGAGCGAGGGCTGGATGAAGATCGTGGGCACCGGCGCTTCAGGATGCTGGTTTTGCTGGCTCACCTCTCCGATAGGCGACGGCAACATGTTGACCTGGATTTCGGCAGAGTCGAGATATGCCATCGGCGCCTTCGACTTGGCCTATTGCTTCGCGCCGCCTTCCGGCCAGGGAACCGACCTGTGCGTCGGCATGACGCCCCTCTATCTCTTCTATCCCGCCGAAGGCACGACCGTCGGCGCCACCGGTACCGACGTCACCACCTGTGCCAGCAATGACGTCAACGACGTCTGGTTCTCCTACACGCCGCCCGTGCCCGGCGTCACAACCCTGAACTTGTGCGGAAGCAACTTCGACACCACTCTGGCCGTCTTCGACGCCTGCGGCGGCACCGAACTCGCCTGCAACGACGATTCGCCGAATTGCCCCAGCAGCACCCGTTCCCTGATCCACGCGACCCTGGGGGCCGGAACCACCTACGCGGTCCGCGTGGCGGGCTATGCGGGAAGCACCGGCGACTACTCGCTCCTGGCCACCCTGGACACTGGCGCAGGCATTCTGAGAGGCGCCGTCGCGTCCCTGGGGACGGACGATGGGAGTCCTTCGCCGATTTCTGGCGCAAGCGTGGAGATGCTGGTTGGCTCGACAATCGTCGACAGCGTCACCACCTTGAATGGGGAATACGAGTTTGCCTTCGTTGCCCCCGGCACCTATGACATCCGTTGCACCGCGCCCTGGCACACGCCTGCCGTAGCGAACGACGTGATGATTGGGGACGGCTTGACCACCACGCAGGACTTCAGCCTGCGGATGACAGGAACCGACGCCTGCGCAGATCCCCCCTACCTCTGGGAAGGCGACCCCCGGAGCGGCAGCACAGAGTCCGCCACGGGCACCGATATCACCTCGTGCACCACAAACGACACGCTGGACGTATGGTTTCGCTATCATCCGACCGCTTCCGGCACCGCGACAATAAGTCTCTGTGCCGGCTCCACCTTTGACACGTCCCTGGCCGTCTTCGATGCCTGTGAGGGCACACAACTCGCCTGCAACGACGATTTCTGCGGGGTCCAGTCTCAGCTCGATCTGCCGGTAGTCCTGGGCGCCGACTACTTCGTTCGAATCGCGGGCTATGGCGGAAGCACGGGGTACTACAACCTCCTTGTCACGCTTATCCCCAGTGGTGAAGGCGAAGGCGAAGGCGAAGGCGAAGGCGAGGGCGAGGGCGAGGGTGAGGGCGAAGGGGAAGGCGAGGGCGAAGGCGAGAATCCTGAGATTCTGTGTCCGGCGTTCTCGGCGTTCTCCCAGCCGGTCAACGTCGCCCCCCCGGTCTTCGCCTACGGGAGCGTCGTGCCCTATCCCTGCATGTACGAGAATTTTGCCGTGCCGGCCGGCCGGATCGAGACCGTCACGTGGTGGGGTGTCGAGTTGGACAGCGGCGGTCTGCCCTGCGTCCGGGCGGACGAAACGTACCTCATTCGATTCTGCCCGGACAATGCCGGAACGCCGGGCCCCATCACGGCCGCATTCGCCGTAACCGCCGCACGGCGAGACTCCGGCACCGCCTACCCGTTGTCTGCAAGCACGCCCGTGTATCGATACACGGCCACCCTTCCCAATCCTGTCGCCCTGCTCAACGGATGGATCAGCATCGTGCAGACGGGAGATACCGCCTGCTCCTTCGCTTGGGCGAGTTCGACAAGCGGCGACGGAAACGCTTTTCAGGACGACGGCTCCGGCCTGTGGCCGGCCGGCACCGACTTGAGCCTCTGTCTTGTCAGCAGCGCCAGCGGATGTGAGGGCAGCCTTCTCTTCACGCAGAACGCGGACCCCACAACCTTCACCCCGATGAACTCGGTGGCATGCACCTACGGCGGCACTGCCCATACGGACAACGAATACATGCGGCGCTTTGATCTGAGCGCATCCGTCGCATCCGGCAGCGCGTTCGATGTGACGTGCGTCCGCCTGGGTATTGAAACGGCGAGCGGTGGTCCACAGCCGTTTACTGTGAACCTCTACAGTATCGCCAAGCCGGCCGAACTCCTCTTGTCGAATCTGTCGCCCCTGGGCAGCGTAACCATCCCTGATCTCCCCGATCAGGTGCTCAGCTTTGTCGACGTGCCTGTCTCGGCTATCCTCAGCAACCCGGCCGACAACGACCTCGTGGTGGGTATCTTGACTCCCGACGGCTCGGCCAGCGGCCATCTCTTGCTCCTCGGCTCCAACGCACTCGGCGAAACGGGGAACACGTACCTCGTCACCGCCCCGTGCGGCGCGGTCGAACCCACCAGCATGGCCTCGCTTGGTTTCCCCAACATGCATCTGCTCATGACTGTAAAGGGCAACGAAGTTTCCGCAGAGGGCGAAGGCGAGGGTGAAGGCGAAGGCGAAGGTGAGGGCGAGGGTGAGGGTGAGGGCGAAGGTGAGGGTGAGGGTGAGGGTGAGGGTGAGGGTGAGGGTGAGGGTGAGGGTGAGGGTGAGGGTGAGGGTGAGGGTGAGGGCGAGGGCGAGGGCGAGGGCGAAGGCGAAGGCGAAGGCGAAGGTGAAGGTGAAGGCGAAGGCGAAGGCGAAGGCGAAGGCGAAGGTGAAGGCGAAGGCGAAGGCGAAG
>CAILVY010000363.1 GCA_903837785.1 Candidatus Hydrogenedentota bacterium | reverse complement strand
GCCCTCGCCGCGGCCGCCGTCACTTACGCCGGACTCTGCCACCTCATGAGAATCCCCGAATATCAGCACCTGCTGCAGGCCTTGAAGAAGCGTTAAGCCCCGTTCCCCACGCCGGCGTGCCCGGCTGTCCATTCGCCCCGCTTTGTGCGTCAGGCCGCCGCCCCGCCCGGGGGCTGGTCCGGTCATTTTGCCTGAGTCATTTGCTCCGGCGCGTAGTCGAAATAGGAATTGTCGCGCGGTCCGAACCAGCCCACCGCCCAGCGGCTGTTTCGAGCGCCGTATACGTTGGACTCGGGCGCCCACTCCCATCGCTCGCTCGTGATATGTCCGTCGGCCCAGCACACATTCGCGCGGCCGTAATGCCGGAAGTGGAGGGTGGGGGAGGGGGTGAATCCGGGATCGGGATCGCCCCGGGGATGTTCATAGGACGGGAAGAGTGGCGGTTCGACAAAGCTGTACTCGACGATGTATCCCTCCTGGGGAATGGCCGCATCGGCAAACATGATCGTGTGGGCCGGATCCTTGATGAGCACGTCGCGGATGCCGGAGCGCACCGCCTCCACGGGGTCCCGGATGAGCGTGCTCTTCGAACCGATATAGGCCATGTTGTAGCCGTACCCGCCCGTGCCCGACTCGAACGCGTTGGGCACTTCGCCGCGCTTGCGCAGTTCAAAGAATTCCGGGCACTCCTTCACCCGGCGGTCCGTCAAGTACTCCGCCAGCGGTCCCCGGTCCGGATCGAAATCGCTCTCAGGATTGGGGGTCTTGCGCGCGCCGTGCCAGCGCAGACAGCCCCCGAAATGATCCGGGGGCGCGTTCGGAAGCATGAAGTCGTTGATGTCCGGCGCCGCAGGGCAATAGTGCCCGTCATGTTCCCCCGCGTACATCACATTTGCCAGGTAAATTTGCCGGAGGTTGTTCACGCATTGCGTAGAGCGGGCCTGCGCGCGGGACCGGGCCAGCGCGGGCAGCAGCAGCGCCGCCAGAATACTGATGATGGCGATGACCACGAGCAATTCAATCAGCGTGAAACCCGCTGCCCGGTCCGCGCGCCTCCGGTCCTGGCCAAGGCGGGTCTTCGAGCGCCGCGTTTGCCTGAGCGCCCAAGCCCCGCCGGCCGCCAACAACGCGCCGAGGGGCAGGATTCCGCCGAGCGGCAGGGCCTGCGGCTGTACGATCTCGAAGAAGAAGCCTTCTTCCCCGAGGAGTTCTGCAAGCGCCGTGTCCGCGTACAGGCTGAGCGTGAGTTGTGCCTGGGCTTTCGAACTATCGACGCGCACCCGGAAATACGCAATTCCGCTGATCACACTCACCTGGATGCCGGGTTGGCCGGGCGCCGCGTCGGGGGTAACGCAGCTCCCCCCTTGAATCACCAGCGTCAGCAGGGTTCCATTCGCGATAAGGTTGCCGGCCACGTCCCGGACAAGATCCGTTTTGAACATGATCGGGCCGGGCGCGGTGGCCGACGGATCGACCGGGAGTATCGCCACCGGCCCCACAGGCGGCCCGGGCGGCGTGTTGTCATCGCCAGCGCCGGCGGTGGACGCGAGCACGAACAGGCCGGGGCGGTTTGTCAGGAAACTCACCGCGTTGGAAGAAGTGTTCACCGTCACATTCGTAATGTCGGCCAGGGAATAGGTCCCGCCCTCGAAACGATAGGGGGTCAGGCCCGGTTCATCCAATCCCGCGATCTCAGCGGCCGTGTAGGCTATCGTGATTTCGGCGGGCTGCACCTGCGCCTCGGAGAAGTCCACCACGCTGCTCACGAAATTCCGCACCGCGCCGCTCTTGATTTTTTCGGCGATGCCGCCGCCGGGATCGGCCGGGTGAAGGATATCGACGGTGCAGTTGTAGCTGCGTGCCCCGGCCCGCGTTCCGTTCGAGCGCAGGAGGATGGCATTGCCTTGCGCGTCGGAGGCAGCGCCCAGCACCGTGTCCAGGGGACTGCCTCCGTCTTCCTTGGGGACCTCGAGCGCAATCAGGGTGCTTTCCGGGCGCGCGGGATCCGTGCCGGACACCCGGACCTCATATTCATCGAGGATGCCGTCCCCGTCACTGTCCACCTCCGGGGCGATATCCGACACGGCGTCCACTTCCGTGGATACGGGGCCGATTTCGCCGCCGCCGCCGTTCACGAAGGACCAGACCCGGAGGAAATCGAAGTGGTCGAAACCGGGAGGTGCGTCCAGCGCCCAGCGGATGTCGAACGCATCGCCGCCGCCGCTCCTGGGGGAGAGGCCCACATGGCGGGGATCGTCCGGCCGGACATAGTTGTCAAGATACGGCTGTTGCGCGGGGGTGCAGTCCGAGTAGCCCCAGTCGTACTCCTCATTGTCGTTCGCGGAACTGGAGTCGGTCGAGTTGGGATTGACGATATTGCCGGCCAGCGGGGGCGCCGGTTGCGGAATGCCGGCAGGAAGGGCGCTCTGCCCGATTTGCCGGCTGCCCGGCAGCACATACCACGGGTCGTCCGGAATCCCATTTCCGTTGGCGTCCGCGCTGATCTCGATGAGGCCGGGTTCCGCGAAGCGCCGCAGCGGATTGCCGCCCACGTAAAACGCATTGCCAAACACGATGAAATCCAGGCCCAGGGGATTGCCGGGATCGTCCGTGACGGGCGTGTCAAAGCCCAGCACTATGTAGCTGCCCGCCGTGCCGATGGAGGTGATGGAGGCATTGTTGGGCATCGCGGTGTTTCCGCCCACGGGGGGGCCGAGCGATCTCGCCGGATACTCGAATCCGGGCACGGGCGAAATGGCGTGATAGTCAAGCACCACGTCCGCCCACGGATCGTCCACAGCCACACATAGCCCGGGAAGCAGTACCCCGAGCCCAAGGCAGATGGCGAAAACCGTTCTACGCATCACTCCAAGCCCTCGTTGGAATGCGTTCGCGCGACGGATGGACCGGACGGGGGAAGGAGAGACGCACATGACCACCCGCCCTCCCGCGAGAGCCCGAGTCCTTCGGCGCACGAAACGCCACATCGTTGGCAGGTCTTCGGACTCGCAGGCACCACCTACTGAGCGCTGCTTCCCAGTTCCCTTGCGAAGAACCAGTGCGTGTGTTGCGCCGTTCGTTCCTGCTCACCGCTGCGGGGCAGTCCCGGTTTCCCACCGGATTCCCTCTTCGCGCTGTCCCACGTCACCGCGTGGAACCAGCGAACCAACGTCAGTTCGAGTATACGCCGTCTCTGCCTGGAATGCAATATGAATGCGGAAACGCAGTGGGGGAGAGGGTGTGGGGGAGACGGGGCTAGAGCCCGTCCGACATGTTCTTCACTTCCTTCTCGATCTCTTCCTTGTGCTTCCAGTCATGGCCCTTGTCATGCCAGAACTCGAGGGCGCTGGAGGCTTCGTTTGTGAGATTGCGAAGGTCGATAATCGTCGGTGAAACGAAGACGAGGAGGGTGCGCACGTCCGCGTTTGAAGCGCGTTTGCGGAAGGCCATGCCGAGCAGGGGGATCTTGCCCAGGACCGGCACTCGGCGTTCGTCCCGCGACACGATCCGGCTGGACAAGCCGCCGATCACGAGGGTCTGTCCGCTGGGAACCAGGACGAAGCCGGTCTGCGAGCGTTTGGAGAAGATCGGGAAATCGAGGTTCTTCACTTTGACGGTGGTATTCTCGCTCACTTCCAACTGGTTCAACTGCAATTGGACGCAGTCATTCGGCATGATTGTCGGCGCAAGCTGCATGTTCACGCCCACGTCGCGCCATTCAACGGCCGGGGTGGGCGCGATCTTCGGTCCTGAAACTGACTGGAACGGGACCTGGGTACCCGCTTTGATCGTTGCCCAGGAAGCATTGACCACAAGCACTTCGGGTTTCGAAACCAAATCCAGGTCGGTCTTTGTCTCGATGGCGCGGAACATCCCGTCGAGGGTGCCCGAACCGGTGGCGATAATCGTGGATTCGAGGCCGAAGCCTGCGGGTTGCGCACCGGTCCTCAAGGGCGGCGAAGCGGTGGCACCGCCCGGCGCGGCCAGCGGCGCGGGACGGGTGACGGACCCGAAGTCCTCGGTTCCCTTGTACATGCGCGTGCTGGCCTCGCGCAGCGAACCTCCCTGCTCGAGCCACGGCTGGGCCGCGAGCTGCGCGGGCGTGAAGCGCTGATAGGCCAGGTTCGTGCCGAGTTTTCGCATACCCGCTTCATCGGTTTCGCTGATCCACACTTGCACGAGCACCTGGCGGATGTCCGCGGGCGGCGGGGGCGGGGCGGGGGCAGCGGGTGCGGCTGCGGCGGCCGCATCCGCCGGGGGAGCGGGTGCGGGAGCGGCCGGGGCCGGTGCGGGGGCCGGTGCCGGCGCGGG